>DDCX01000056.1:25408-26662 GCA_002336475.1 Flavobacteriales bacterium UBA1995
GAAACAGCGGGTTGGTTTCCTGAGGAAACACCTGAGCCATCGAATGAACCGTCCGCTTGACCACCACTGCCAGAACCGGCACCGTTGGACTCGCCAGTGAATTGACCCAAACTGGGGCGTGGGCGGGGCGGAGTAAAGGTGATCACGCCACCTCCAGTGCCGCTGGTGCCATTGCCGCACCAACCGTTGCCATAAGCGCCAAGATTGCCAAAGTAAGGGTGGTATCCATAACCGGATCCGCCGAAATATCCGTTTCCAGGAGTGCCCCAGTAACCGCCACCCCAAGGGTCATAGCCCCATCCGTTGCTGCCATAGCCTCCCATTCCATAAGGGTTGCCGTAGCCAAAGCCTGAATTGCCAAACCCACCGATGGGATTGCCCCAAGCGTCGTAGCCATTCATAAAAGCCATGTTGTTGTGGCCCATACCGTATGGGTTTCCAAATCCACCGGTACCCATGCCAAATGAGCCGTAGGGATTGCCATAACCATAGGGATTGCCAAAGCTGGAAGTCAATCCGCTGGACCAACCTGGAGTGTATCGGTTCCACAATTGGCTGTTCGACCGGCCAGAATAGTTTCCTGCGTAAGGATCGTCAAAGTCACCGTCGTTGAACTCATCGACCTCATCCATCCATTGCCCATATCGGGCATCATCAATCGCTTCATCACCTGTATGTGGTTCACCACCGGCGAGGTAGAACTCATCCGATTCCAGTTGGCGGTCACCAAAGAGGTCAATGCCTGTGGCGCAGGAGGCCAGCCAAAGCGGGAGTGCAGCGAGGAGAGAAAGACGGAGTACGTTCATCGATGGATGTAAATTACGGTGAATGACCGGAGTGACAATATGTTGAGGGCTCGGTTGACCACGATGGGTGGCGTATTTTCGCGCCTCGATGTTTGTAAGAGCAAACACCGTACCAAAAACAAGACATGGCGAAGCTGACTTCCAGAGAACAGGATTATTCCAAGTGGTACAACGAGATTGTAGTGGAGGCAGACCTCGCCCAGCACAGCGATGTGAAGGGGTGTATGGTCATCAAGCCTTACGGTTTCGCGATTTGGGAGCGCATGAAAGAGGTGTTGGACGGCAAGTTCAAGGACACCGGACACGTGAACGCTTACTTCCCGCTGTTCATCCCGAAGAGCTACCTCAGCAAGGAAGCGGCACACGTCGAAGGGTTTGCCAAGGAGTGCGCGGTGGTGACCCACTACCGCCTCAAGAACGACCCCGACGGAGAAGGGGTGATTGTGGA
>DDCX01000089.1:0-23714 GCA_002336475.1 Flavobacteriales bacterium UBA1995
TACTACGATCAACTGGGCAGCTTTTACAGCGACCAGCCCTCCGAAGACCTGTGGACCATCGACCGCTGGTGCGAAGAAGTGGAGGAGGTACGCGTGGCCCTCGGCCTGAACAAAGACAACTTCTACATCCTCGGAAACAGCTGGGGCGGCATCTTGGGCATGGAGTATGCTTTGCGTTATCAAGAAAACCTCAAGGGGTTGATTGTAAGCAATATGGTCACGAGCATTCCCGAGTACGCAGCATACAACGAAGAGGTCTTGCGTCCGCAAATGGACCCCGCTATTCTCGACAGCCTCGAGGCCTTTGAGGCCGCCGGCGACATTCAAAACGAGACCTTCCTGCAGCTGGTCGACGAGCATTTCTACGCCAAGCACATCTGCCGCTTGGAAGAGTGGCCCGAGGCGATCACAGGCTCCTTTGACCGCTTGAATTACAAGCTGTACGACCTCATGCAGGGACCCAGCGAGTTCCGCGTGGGGGGGCGCCTCATCGATTGGGACATCACCAACCGGTTGGGCGAAATCACAGTACCGACCCTGATGGTGGGCGCAGAGCACGACACCATGGACCCCGACAAGATGACGCAGCAGGCCAACTTGGTGGCCAACGGCCGGTCACTGCATTGCTACAATGGATCGCACCTCTGCATGTGGGACGACCAGGAAGCCTTTATGGGCGGGGTGGCGAGCTTCATTGAGGACGTCAATGCAGGCCGCCCCATGCGCTGAGCATTGGGCTCATTGGCCCGAGCAGGGCAGGTCGAGGAGGTCGAGGCCGTGTTTGCGGATGATGTGCTCCAGACGGCCATCGTAGCGCTCGGGATCATAAGACTTGTTGATGCGGTAGCCGGTGAAGCGGCTAAAGGTCTTGATGGCGCCCCAATAAGGAAGCTTGACGGCCTTGGCGTAGTCGTCGGCAAAATCCAGCATGCCCGGGTTTTGCCGGTCGAGAAGGTGCACCAGCAGGAAGCCCTCTTTGATGCCCAGGTCGCCATCAAAAGCCGTGTCTTGAACCATCAAACGTTGCCCATCGGCATCGAGGCTGTCCAGATCGAGGTAGCCTTGCTGCGCCATGAGCGCCACCATGCAGTCGTCACCCGATAGCCGCAGGGTGTCTGGACCTTCTGTCTCTCCGCCCAGCGTCAACTCAACCGATTCATCTTCTGAATCCTCTGGTAATCCATCCGCAGCGGCATCGTCGTTTTTGTCCTTGCGCTCGGCCTTGCGCTCGGCCTTGCGCTCCGCTTTTTCTTCACTGCGCTCCATCTGGATGTTCTTCCGCTGGGCACGCAAGGTGTCCGAGGGCACGGCGTCGATGCCCGTAAGGAAGGTGGGACGTAGCGTATCGAGCATGACGGTCATGATCTGCACCTGTGGCCAAACCTTGAGCACCATGGCCTCAAGTTCTTGGTACTTCTTGCGGTCTTCGTCGTAGGCCTTGATGTCCATGGCCCGCCAGTTGGGTCCGTTCGCCGGTGCCACGACTTCGGCGGAACCCAAAAGGTGGACATAAGGCCGAAACGAGGCGGGTACGGCCGCAGTATCCAATGTCTCTTGTGCCTGAAGGGGGCCATGTGCCCATACAGTTCCCACCAAAACCACTGCCATGAACATCTTCCGCATCTTGCAATTTACCTTTCCAGCATGGCCCATTCATTCTCCAAAGGCGATCGCGTCCGTTTCTTACACCAAGCGGGTGAAGGTTTGGTCGTGGAAGTGGAGGATGGAGGCAAGACCCTTTTGATCGAAGACAGCGACGGCTTTCCCATGCGCTTTGCGGCAAAGGAATGCTTGCCCATGCCCAATTTGGCCGAAGAGGCCAAGGCCTATGCCTCCAAGGAAATCACCAAGGGGGAGCTTCTGGAGCGCAACGTCGACGAACATGTCTTGAAAGCGTCACAAAAGGAGTTTGATGTCAAGTACCGGAATCCCGACGCGACAAACATGCGCAAGCGGGACGAGCACATGGAGGTGGACCTGCACTTCCATGCCCTGACAGGTGCCCGAGATCGGGCTACGCCGCATGAAATGCTCACGCTACAAATGGAACACTTCGACCGGATGATGCGCAGGGCGGAGGAAAAGCGCATACCCCGTGTGATTTTCATCCACGGTGTGGGGCAGGGGCGTTTGCGCCAAGAAATCAGAGAGGCACTGGCCTCGTTTTGGCCGCATTGCAGCTGCCGGGAGGGCGACCCCCGGAAATACGGCCATGGGGCCACAGAGGTCCGGTTCGGTCAACGCTGATCAGTGGCGCTCTGCCTCGAGCCGCTGGCGCATCATGTCGGCTTCTGAAACGGGAAAGACATACCCTTCAAGCGAAATTTCCACAGGAGTCTCAAGGTGCTCGGATCCTCGGAATTCCAAAACAGTGCGGGGCTCACGGCTGAATTCTGTGTCGATGGACACCCACCGCATGGCCAATCCGGTATAAGTGCCTTTGGCCAGGCTCGCAAATCCGGGCTCAAACCGGGGCCAGAGCCTTCCGATGGCCACTTCTTCTTCGGATGCTTGGCTGTCGGCCCACAGCTCATCAATGGTGGTGCCGTTTTCGTACCAATAGTGCGCACTCATGCGTCCTTCAATTTCCCGGTCTCCCGATACCCGCGACATGCGGAGGGTGTCCAAGAGTGAAGCGTTGAGGGAGGCTTCACTGCCGATTTTCGATCCTCCAATGGCGGTAAGGGAATACCGCATGCCGAGGTCGAGGTCACCGATGAACCTCAAGTTCACATTTTCGCTGTCCATCACCCTGCCATAGGTGCCGTCACCTGGGGTGTAGAGCAGGTCCATGGTTCCTTCAATCTTGCGGAGGGGTTTTCCTTCATCGCCTGCGACGCGCTGAACAATGTCATAGTGAATCACGTGGGTGAAACTGTAACCCTCAGGCCTTTCCGGCGACGCACCATAGACCCTGTCGAGCATGTCTGAAGCGGTCTCCTGAGCTTGAGTCAGTGATGGCAAAAAACACAGGAAGCTGAGCAAGGCTAGGGTTGTGCGGTAATGTTCCATGGTTGGAAGTTACACAAGAGCGTTGGCCTCAAGGCTCATTTCTACGTCGGTTTCGCGGACGTGGGTCTAGAAATGGACGGTCGGATGGCAGAACCTGAATAGGGGTGGTGTTGGGTGCCAATTGCCAAGGGGTGTTCGGCTTTTTCCCAGGGACAAACGCGTCGAAAGTCATATCGGGACCATAGTAAGCCGTGATCCCCGTCAAGTGAGGCTCGCTGGGCGCCAGGTGGTCAAACACGATGCGTTCTGAATGGCCAGCTTTGCCCTTTTTCTCTGGCTGATAGCGCAAGGAAACCTGCACCGCATCGGCATATTCCAAGACCCATCTGCGGGACATGCCCATAGTGCCATTCAAGGTCGGCGCTCCAAACCGCACACCCCGACCTCTGATTTGAATGGGCTCGATCACCTTTCGGGTGACCAAAGCGTCGGCGTCGTCCCATCCTAGCAAGATCCAAGTGCCCTTGTCCACGGCATCGGGGACCATGTCGTAGTACAGTGCACCATGCCAATCCGGAGATTGGACAGCACGCTGCGGATCGGGGGCGTCGGCACTGCTTTCATCGTAGAGCGCCGTGAATTCTAGGGGTGCCCCCTGGTCACTGCGAAAGGCCACCAGGCCCGCATAGGAAGAGGTGCGGTCGGCCTGTGGCCAGTTCCACGTCAACACCGTGAGCTTTCCATCTGCAGAGGTGACCGCAGCGAGAAAGTCGGGCTTCACCATTTCTGAGCCTTCAGGGGCAGAATCCAGCAAGGATTCCAGCCGTTGGCCCAGGCTGTCGCTGATGGCTTTGCACGCCTCGCCTTGACACGTGCGCAGGGCGCCATGCAGGGGCTTGAGTTCCGACAAGTCCAATGCCTGCCCGTAAGTGGCACTCCCAACCAAGACACACAGCACACCCAAAATCCATCGGGCGAAGAAGCGGCATGGGGAGGTAGGGGTGGTCATCGAGGTGTATCGGGGCATCGTGTATGAGGAGCAAGGTGCAATGGTTTTGGGCGCACCTATAGCGGCACGCAAAAAAACTATGGACACCCCATCCTGAATGAAACGGATGAAAAGCCGCCCCATTGCCTTCTTCTAACANNAGCCGAGCGAGAATTTCGAGTCTTGTTTAGCGACGTTCCGCGCTGATCAACGCTGATTGGCGCCTCAGAGGTGCATGAAGGCTTTCTTGGCCAGGAGCTGATCCTCGGATTCGCGGTGGTCGGGGTCGTCGACACAGCAATCCACGGGACAGACCGCTGCGCATTGGGGTTCGTCGTGGAAGCCCACACACTCTGTGCACTTGTCTGTGGTGATGTAATACACATCCATGCTGCCAGGTTCCTGTGTGGCATCGGCATCGATGGCACCTGCAGAAGGGTGGGTTCCCGATCCCTTCAGACCGGTTCCGTCGGCAAAAGTCCACTCCGCTCCACCTTCATAGATGGCATTGTTGGGACATTCTGGTTCGCAAGCCCCGCAGTTGATGCAGGCGTCTGTAATCATAATGGCCATGGTACTCTTCTTTCTGTAAGGCGATATTGCCGCTGCAAAAATAACCGGTTACCCCCTCAGGATGTTGACCACATCTTTGCAAATCCCACAAGAATTGTCATTCATGTTAACTGAGACTTCAAAATTGGACGTGCAGCGCGCAGAGAAATTGCTGCTAGAACTGGCCAATGGCCTGCAATCCGTGACCGAAGGGCAACCTCAAGAAGCGTGGTTGCCCCTTGCAGCTGCGGTGGATAGCGCGGTCAATTTAAACGGTTGGTTTACCCCCGAGCAGGTCCGATTTGCGCTCGAAGCGTGGGTTAAAGCCCTGCAGCCCGATGCGGTGGAGGCGTGGTTGGGCAGCTTACCGGCCAAAAGTTCAGGCGGTGCTGTGACCTTGGGCATCGTCATGGCGGGCAACATCCCTTTGGTAGGGTTGCACGATTTGATCTGTGGGGTTGTTTCCGGTCACCGGGTTCAATTGAAGCCCAGCCGCGACGATGCGGGCCTGACCGCGGCGCTGCTGTCTTGCTGGTCCAAAGTCTTTCCGGGTCTTCAGGAACAGGTGACCATTGCAGAGGCGGCATTGCGTGATTTTGATGCAGTGATCGCCACCGGTAGCCGCAACAGCGGACGGTATTTCCAGCATTACTTCGGGAAGGTGCCCCACATCATTCGCGGACAAAGGACCTCGGTGGCGGTGCTAGATGGCAGCGAATCCCACGAGGATATGGTGGCATTGGCCGGTGACATCTTCCAGTATTTCGGACTCGGTTGCCGCAACGTGACCCAGGTCTTTGTGCCGAAAGACTTTGACCTCGATCGGCTGTTCGCTGCATTTGTGGATTGGGACCACACTGCCAGCCACAACCGTTACTACAACAACTACACCTACCACAAGGCCCTGTGGCTCATGGAGGCTGTGGACTTGCTCGAAAACGGATTCATTCTACTCAAAGAAGACGCCGGCTGGGTTTCGCCGGTGGGGGCCTTGCACTATCAACGCTATGAGGCGTTGTCTGATGTCGAGGCGCGCCTAGAAGAAGGCAAGGATCAGATTCAATGTCGGGTAGGTCAAGGAGGGATTGATTTTGGAAGCGCTCAGTTCCCGGGACTGGCAGATTATGCCGACGGGGTGGATGTGATGGCCTTCCTGCTGGCTTTGGAAGCCTAACTTCGCGGCATGAATCGGATTTCATTGGGGCGGTTGGGAGCTTGGTTGTTGTTGTGCTTAACCCTGGTCAATACAGGTTGCACCACCGACGTTGAACTCAATGCCCCCTACGAAGAGAGGAGCTTGGCATTTTGTCTCCTCGATCCTGCAGCCACCGAACAATGGGTGAGGGTCAACCGCACTTGGCTGGGCGAGGGCAACAACTTGGACATCGCTTTGGTGGCCGACAGCAGTGAATACGCGGCAGGAGAGGTCAACGTCACCGTGGAGCAGTTTCACCCGGACGACATTGCCTTTGAAACTCCGCTGTTGGGTTTTTCGGCCATGGACACCTTGCTGCAAGACAAGGATGACAACGGGATTTTCTATGGCCCCGAGTACCGGGCCTATCATTTCGAGACACCAGACGGCCTTGACGTGTATGTGGGCAGTTCTGATGACCTCTACACTTATCGGATGACCGTTGCTTTTGCTGACGGTCGGCTTCCCCTCACTGCTGTGACAACGCTCATTGGTTCATCGCCGGGCAACATCAGCAATCCGCCGGCGGGCATCCCCGGTTTTAATCTGAATTTCGCCAGCGGCGTTGCAGGTCAGGTGACCTATCCCAATGTGAATTTCAAGTGGTCTTCCACACCCGGGGCCAAGCGTTATGAGGCTTCTGTTGCCGTCTATTTCACAGAGCGCATCTGGGCCGATGCAGCGCATACAGATTTGGTGTCAGAGACCGACCGTGTGGTGCGCTGGGACTTGGGAGAAGAGACAGCCGA
Source organism: Flavobacteriales bacterium UBA1995 (assembly GCA_002336475.1). GTDB lineage: Bacteria > Bacteroidota > Bacteroidia > Flavobacteriales_D > Sanyastnellaceae > UBA8752. The sequence continues at coordinate 6,437 of DDCX01000089.1, forward strand.
CGATGCCGAAGGGGGAGAAGAAATCAAGCTGCCCGTCAATGGCGAGGCTTTCTACCAATTCTTGGCGAGCCGTTTGGATGCCGACCCACTGATCACCCGTGAATTGGGGGAGTGGAACAACAACATTGACCGAATCAGGGCTTTTGACTTTGTGCTTAGCATTGCCAACCAAGAACTCGATACTTACCTGGCGGTCAATGCCCCGGTTACGGGAATCATCCAGGAGCGCCCAGTATACACGAACATCGCAGGAGGTTTGGGCCTGCTGGCCAGCCGGACCCAGCAGTCGGTCGATGGCTTGGGCATTTCTAAGCCCTCCATTCAAGAACTGGTGGAAGGCGAGCATACAGCTGCCCTTCAGTTTTGCCTGCCCCCTGAAACTGAGGGCGATATCGCCGAATACGCCTGTCCCTGAGTAAGGCGGCAAACAACCATCATCCCGATGTGGATAGCAGCCTTGTCGGGCGCTGTATCCATCGGGTCATTTGCCGGAACTTACACCCATGGCGCACGCATTCACCTACCAGGCTCCTTATGGCGTTTTCCATTTTTCGGATGGACTGCTGACGGTTGAATTGGCTGAAGACCTTATTGTGGATCTCCCGCTGATGCAGCGTGTGACCGCCCAGCGCATGGAGCTGTTGGGCAGCAGGGAGGTGGCGGAATTGATCGTGGTTCCCCGTGCCCATTTGTTGTTGGACCGCGCGGCATTGGCTTGGTTGGCCCAATCCGGCGCCTTGACAGGCGTTCACCACCGCGCCATCGTCGTGCCCGCGCATTTGCTTGTGTGGCGCGACAGGTTGTATCAAATGATCAGCCGAATGCGACCAAACGTAAAAGTGTTTCGGAACCGACGTGTGGCCAAAGGGTGGCTTCAAGAACGTGCGGGTACATTCACTCCGCTCACCGCTGCTGTGGGGCCTGAAACTGAGCCTGGCGTGACCGCCACTGAACCCGGTCCGGTTGCGGTCAGCGAAGGATAAAGCGAACGGGCATTTGGCCCTCCACTGTTGCGCTGTAGGTGCCCGGCGCCCATGCTTCTGAAGGGAGTGGGCTAATGCCGTTATGGGTTTCAATTGACCCCTCAAACACAAGGCGTCCAGCAATGTCATGGACCTTCACCGATACAGGGCTGTTCCCCTGATGTTGCAAAGCGATGCGTGTGCCTGCTGTCGCTGGGTTGGGTACTGCAGAAATGGCCGTGATACTGGCCTCAGATAAGCCAGAAGGCTCAGCACTTCCTGGTTTGAACTGCCAGATTCCTGGCACGCCAGCCAGCACTTGCACGGAAAGAACGGGCATGCCTTCTCCAGCAGCATACCATTCGTAAACCGTCCCCTCACGAGGCAGGCTAAATCCAATGCCGGCTGCAGGAACGTTGACGGAATCCTGCGCTTCGAAAGAGCGCTTTACCCTCAGGCACTCGAAGCTTCCGCTTGGAAGGACCAAGGTGCCCCAGGCATCGACTTCGATGTCAGCAGTTTGGTCGGTGCTGTAATACAGCAGCTCGGGGAGTTCTATCTCAAAGGCTGACGAGCCCTGCAGCGTTGCGCCGTATGTCAATGGCAAGGGCAGCAGTTCTTCTTCGTCCTCATAGATGACCGGCAAATCGATGAAATCGGTGGTGATGCCCAGCCCAATGGTTTTGTACGCCGACCCTCCAAATTCTTGATAGGTGGTGGCCCCAGAGATGGGGATGCCCGTTTCCAAACCCAAATCGGGCAATTCAAAGGCCGTGAAGTGATCGGCCGAAGAGAAGATGAACTGGGTCGTAAAACCGGCCTCACTCATCGGGAAGTACTCTGTTTCTTGGTCTCCAGTGGAGATCAGGTCGCTGTAGTCCCAAGTCAATCCAGCACCGCTGTCCTCGAGCCCATCGGAAAACAGAGGGGGAACGGCTGTGGCCCGCAGGTATGTCTGACCACCTTGTGGCAGGTCAGATGAAGTCAAGACAGGCTGGGCCACCAGGGCGCTGGCCCACATCATGAGCACTCCAGTGAGGGCGCAAATCGGAAAGGAGAAAACGGGACGGGTCATAAGGGCAAATTAATGCGCTGCGCCCTGCAGTAGGGCTATGGGGTTTCGCTTTTACGAAACAAATCACGCAGGTGGTCAAATCGAACTTGATACACCGCCCCTAGGCCGTACCGGTAGTTTTCGTCGTTTTCTAGATCGCTTTCGGGCTTGCTGTAGCCCATGAGTTCCCAGCGTCCGTCGGCGGTCAATTGATAGCGCAGGTCAATCGCACGGGTAAAGTTTTCGGGGTCTACCTGCAGTCCATCGGGGCTGCGCGCCCCAAGTGTCCCCGAGATTTTCAAACGGTCGTTGAGCAGGTTCAGGCCCAGGTCCATTTCAAACAGGTCCTCGGTTTGGGCCGCATTGGGGTCGATTACAGACCCCGTTGTCGAGGGCAGATAGCGCAAGCCAATGTTCACGTCCTCGGAGAGGCTGCTCAGCAATTCTGACACTCCGGTAGAAACCAAGTCGGTGGCTTGGGCAGCGGCAGCGGCCAGCCCCAAAGTGTTGGTTCTGATTTGGCTCGAAGGAATAAATTGTCCTGCGGCGAGCAGCGCAAAAGCCTGCCTCTGTGTCTCCTCTGGTGTGGCCAAAGCGGGTTGCACCTGGGCCAAGAGTTCGGGGTCAGCCTTGGCGTAAGTGGGGAATGCAATGGAGAAGTCCAAATTGGGGCTGGAAAGCTCACCGGAAATGGCCATGCCCACCTCGACTTCCGTCTTGGAAACAGAGGACAACAAGCCCGGCAAGAGGGGGGCTGGCGAGGCTTTCAATGGAGCAATGGCCAGCAAGTCGAGTTGGGCCTCGTAGGGGTTGCCATCCCAATCAATCCGCCCGCCCGGTGCGACGCCAATGGTCTTCGAGAAGAGGTCGCGCAGGCTAAACCTATACTGGCCTTCCAAGATCTCAATCCCTCCCTCCATGGTCAGGGATTGGTTGCGGTTGCTCACAAAAGACAGGGCGCCTTGGGCGCGGCCATCCACCCGCTCTCCAGCTTGTTGGTCCAGAACGAGAGACAATTCAGCTTCGGGAGTGACTTCAATTTCCAGTTCCATCGAAAGGTCAAACGGAGGGGGAGAAGGGGCCTCTTCCACTGCAGCATCGCTGCCACCAACGAACCGAATTCCGCTGGGTATGCCGGGTCCATCCATCGCATCAAGCGGCATCGTGAATTGCGTCCCACCAGCGCTGCGGGCATCGACATTGATGGACATGTATTCTGATGTGCCAAAGACATTCGCGTCGCCTGTCGCCAGCACTGTGCCGTAGAACAATTTGCTGCGATCGGGTGCCAAATCCATGACCATAAAGTCCTCCGGCAATTCCAGCCCCAAGTCGTAATTCCAATCGGTAAATCCAGCGTGCAAGACGGAGATGTTGAGCAGAGAGTTTTGGCCATTGGGGTCGGTTATGAGGCCCCTGTCCATTCCGATCAATCCCTTGCTGAAGTCCAGGTCTCCCCCCAAGCGGTAAGTCACGCCCGTGGCACCGATGAAGACTTCTTGGGCATCGAAAGCCAGGTTGCCTTGTGCGTTGACAGGCGCACCATTTTCTGGGAGCTGCACCGTCAATCCGCCAGTGGTGGTGCCAATGAGGCCAACACCTGCTTCGGTAAACAGGGGTTGAAGCTGTTCCAGCGGCCATGCCGAAAATTCCACATCAATGACGCGAGGGGTGACCATTTGAGCGCTCAAAATTTCTTCCTCGCCCTGAAACTGTTGGAACTCCACCTTGGGCTGTTCGCCCCAAGCCCCACTCAGGCACAGATCGCCCAGATCAAACCCTTCGAGTTGGGCATCTTCCCATTGGGCCGCTCCCTTGACGGCCAAAGATGAAAGTGCCACATCAAAAGCGGCGTGCAGCAATCCTGCTCCTTCAGGCAGTTCCAATCCTAGGGGCGGCCCCAGCATCGAGAGCCAAGGAGCCAGCGGCAGCCGGTCCAGTTGCACTGAGATTTCGGAAGCGCTGCTTGTGTTTTTGCTCTGAACGGTCAACAGCCCCTCGCGGCCATTCAGCCTGAGGTCATCGACGACCATGGAAGTCCATTCCGTGTTTTGCCATTCCAGCTTGGGTGCCGATCCCGGGGAGAGCGACCACGTTGCACCGGCAAAACTGAGGTTCAATTGTTTGGGCACAACCACGTGAATGTTGTCGTTTTTGAGGTGGTGCACCAAGGCCAAGTCCACAGGAATGGTGCCATTCCACGACGCGCGGAATTCTGAACCAGAGCTCAGTTCAACGTCGGCAGAAAGTGTCAATTCCTCTAGGACGCCCCACTGGTTGTGCCGCACACTGTCGGCATAAAACTGCCACGCCATCGGGCGTTTCCCACCGCTTCCTTCGAGGATGAGGTTGTGTGCCCGAAAGTCTCCCAGGTGCAAGGGGCGCAGGTCCAACAGAAATCCGATCTCGCCATTTCGATGCTGGATTTCGACATGTGAGCCCCGTCCAATGGACCATTGACCGTGGCTGTAACGCTCGAGCAGGTCGTCCCTCCAAACGGTCAGATTTGCCGTCCAGTCAGAAGGACTGGCCCCTTCATTTGCAGCCTTTGAGCCCCAGCGAGCGGCAGTGGCTTTGGTGATGATTTCGCCGGAGACCAGGGCGTCTAGCAAGGGCGTTTTCCATGCCTCTAAGGCGTTGGGTCCGTCTATGTGACCCTCGACGACGTCGCCTTCTAGGTCCACTTCAAAGTGGTGTCGATCCCCGCGTCCGCGTGCATGGAACCGCTGCATAGAAAGGGGGGCACCTTGGCGCTGGCGCCCATCAAATCCGGGCAAGGGGATGAACCTGGCGCCGTTCAAATCGACATGACCCCACCAAGAATCTATGCCGCCGTTGTGGTCCACCTTGACCTCTCCGGAGGTTCCCCAGCCTCCATAAAGCTCCAATCCCTCTGTGAGCAGGAGAGGCGCTGTACGGGCGTTCAAATCCCAGTGCACATCTGTGCCCTGATGGAGGTCAGGAACCGCTGAAAGTTCCAGTGTGCCGTTCGCGGTCAAAGCACCTGTTTGGTTGCCGCCCCGGTATGCGCTCCATGTTCCCCCGAGATGGGCTGGCTGTTGGAGCGAGGCAAAATCGACCGCCGGCAGTGGGGCGAACTCCCCCTCGGTGGACCAGGTAAAACGGACCGATTCGGTTTGCCCGCTTTTAGCGCTGTACCAATCGCCCTCACTGGAGATGCCCCCCGATTCCAAATCCCACTGCACATTGGCTTGACAAGGCTTTCCCTGCTTTGGCTGATGGGTGTAAGTCAATGATGCGCGCCCAAGTAGTGCCTTCCAATCCAATGTTTGGCCGGTGGTTTCTTCTTCCAACGGCAAGACAATGGGCCCTTCGAGCAGCAAGTCTCCATGTCGGGGCACTTCCTCAGGCCAGGCCATCGGGTGGCGGTTGTATTTGAGGTGGGCGGTGTCCAGTCTCATGCCTTGGTTGCAGAGTGAAGCGTGCATTTCAAGCGTGCCCCAATCCGCTGTTCCTGATAGACTTAATGTGGAATCTGCGCGGGATAAAATGGCGGTCCACGATGCGGGGCATGCAGCAATGGTGGCATCTGGAACCTCAGTGGACCCCAGCCAAAATTCGGGATGGGTGGACAGGCTCAATGTGAACGGAAGGCTCCCCTCTTCCCATGCGATGAGGGTGGTGTCGTGGGTGTCCGAAGCCCGCTCTCGGCTCATGAGGAGAACCTGGCCCGAGGTGCCTGACCATGCGGGCCACTCCCCCTGCCAGTCGAAGTCTTTCATGACGGCGTGTTCTACCAAGATTTCGTGCGACCACCGGGAAGTGGCCCATGAGTCAGGCAACGCTACGCGCACGTTGCGCAGGTCCAACTCGGCCACAGACAAGTCGGCGGTTGGGGTGTTCTCGGTGGTGTCAGATGAGGCTGTTCCATGGGTGAGCCAGCGGGTGCCTGCAGCTGAAATGTCCAGTCCATTTGCAGCAATGGTCAACCAATGCTTTCCTGAGCCATCTGCAGGAAGCAGCACGAGCTCAGACAACGATACCAAGGGCGTTTGGCTGCCATCGTCCTCGGTGCGTTGAAGCTCAAACCCACTCAGTGACATTCCCAAGGGAGACCAAGCAAGGTCCACTGCCGTCAACTCCAGTTCCACATTGTCGCCTGCGGGGCCCAGGCTGGACGTTGCAATGGCCAAGACTTTGCGCACCATCCAGCGCTGGCCGGGAGGGGTAAAGAGCAGAAACGCCAGCACCAAAGTGATGGCCAGTCCCCCCATAAACCATCCAAAAAGCCGCTTGCGGTGCGTCTTTCGCGGACGCCGCTCTGAACTTTCGGACGGTGGTGGTGGGACCTTCATTTCTCTATGCGAACTTCGCCCATACAGAAATGATGCCATGATGGCTTCCGGGCAAGAACAAAACGCAGCAATCGACGGCTTGGTCTCCGTATCCAATCGGATCATGCTGGGCATTGAAAGTTCATGTGATGACACGAGCATTGCCATCCTCAAAGGGCGCGAACTCCTGGGGCAATTCGCCGCTGTTCAACACATTCACTCGAAGTACGGCGGAGTGGTGCCAGAATTCGCTTCGCGCGCACACCAAGCCCACATCGTACCGGTACTCCAAGGGGCCTTGAAAGAAGCGGGCTGCAGGCTCGATCAGATCGAGGGAGTGGCCTACACACGTGGACCTGGTTTGCATGGGTCATTATTGGTGGGGAGTGCTTTTGCAAGGAGCTTGGCTTGGTCGCTGGGAATCCCCATGTATCCAGTGCACCACATGAGGGCCCATGTTGTGGCCCATTGGATGGCCGACGCCACGCTCACTCCCAGACAGCCCATGATGGCTTTGACGGTTTCCGGTGGGCACACCCAGCTGTTGGAAGTGCGTTCACCAACAGACATGGAGGTGATCGGCACCACCATGGACGATGCTGCCGGGGAGGCTTTCGATAAGGTGGCCAAGATGCTGGGGCTGCCTTATCCTGGAGGGCCCGAGGTCGACCGGCTGGCCGCATTGGGCAATCCCCAGGCGTTCCGTTTCACTGCACCTAAAATGGAGGGGCACAACTTCAGTTTCAGCGGGGTCAAGACTTCCGTCCTGCGGGTTTTGGAGAAAACCCTCTCAGGGGGGGTGGAGGTGTCAGATGCGCTGATTCAAGATGTATGCGCATCGGTTCAGTCGACCATTGTGTCCATCCTCATCGGAAAACTGGAAGCAGCTGCCCTTGAGAAAGGGATGAAATCCATCGCCATACAAGGAGGGGTGAGTGCCAATTCTGGACTGCGTAAGGCCGTTCAAGAACTCGGACAAAAACACCAGTGGGACGTTCACATCCCGCCATTCTGTTACTGTACAGACAACGGTGCCATGATCGCGTTGTCGGGGCAGTTTGCCGCCGAAAATTCTCAGGCAGGAAGTTTGGGGGAGGCGCCTTTGGCGCGGTGGCAAATAACTTAAGGTCAGGCGATTACCGCCTCCTTGTTAAAGTGTTCAGCAAACAGCGCCCAGTAGTTTCTGTTCCAAGATTCTGTCATCCATCCTGCGTCTCCAGCGGGTACGCCCAGGTGGTTCAGAATCAAGGTGGTCTCACCAGCGGCATTCTTGCTCAACCTCAAGTCTACCGTGGTATAATGCCCCGCGGGAAATTTCTTGTGGGTCCAAGCGCAAACGATGCGCTTGTTTTGGACAAGGTGGGTGAAGTAACCGGTATGGTTCTGGTTGCACAATGAAAACGAGCCTCCTTCATGCGGTTGAATGAAAGCTTCCTTTCCGGTAAACGCAACGTGGGCATCCTGATCAAGCAAAGCCTCGAAGACTTTGGCAGGTGCAGCAGCCAATTCAATGACCTGATAGATGTTCTCCGTTTGGAGTTTCATGGTTCAGCGGTGTTGCCATAAAAGTAGCAGGTGGATTCCTAAAATGAAGGGTGATGTGCAACAAGTAATTCACCGAGTGCTTGTGCACGGCACAACCAAGTGAACCTCTGTCATATGCGCAGAGGAGATCATGTTGAGGCTGCTTTTTCCAGAGCGGTCCAACAAATTGAGCCGCTGACGAATAAGGTCTGAAGCATGGCGTCGGCGGGGAGTATTGTCATCGGGCCTTACAGGCTCAGTTTCCCCCTGCTGCGCAGCATTGGGGGAATTGCAGACGTAAACCTTTACATGCTCTGTGCCCGTTTTTTCGGCCCAAAGAGAGAGCCGTCCAGGTCCGGTTTTTGAGGTTCCACCCAATCCATGCCACAAGGCATTTTCTATGAGGGGTTGAACCAGCAGAGCCGGGATGTGCTGTTTTTTGAGGTGCTGAGTCAACGGTGCCAATTCCCATTCAATGGGCCGATCAAGCCTGCGCACCTCCAGCTCGATGTAGTCTTTCAAGGTGGTCCATTCATCTTCCATGGAGCGCCATCCTTCGTGGCCCGCTTGGATTTGGTGTTTGGCGAGCCGGTTAAAGGACTTGAGGTGTCGCAGGGCACGGTCCCAATCAAGGACCATCATGTCGTGCATGATGCCATTGAGCGCATTGAAAATGAAGTGCGGATCCATGAGCCGACGCAGAGACATGGCCTGCACCCTGTCTAACTCTCTGCTGCGCAATGCTGCCTGATGGGCCATTCTTTGCTCGGCGGGTTTGCGCACCTTCCAATGTTCCATTTCGATGGACCTCTTGTGCGACTCTTGGACGATAAACCCTTGAATGCTTCGATCGAGCATGAATGCCGCTGCGCAACCGAACGCAAGGGTGGACCAAATGAACGGGGGTGCGTCGTTCCAAACCCCCCACAAGATGCCCAACGGGAAGAGGAGGACGCTGGTGATGAAGGCGGACTGGTGCCAAGACTTAGACAGGCTGATTCGCCACCATTTACGTCGTGCGGAGGCATCCAATCGTGCCAGCACAATCCCCTGAAATGTCAACACTCCAAAGGCGGCACCAGCAGCACCAACCTCGTGGATTGTCAAAGGGTTAAGGTTCAAAACGCAAGCATATTGTCCAATGACATTGAACAACAAAAGAAGCGATGAAAAGGAATTTAGACGCCGCTATTTTGCGGACGTGCGGCTCGAATTTGTGAGCGGATCAGTCATCGAAAGAGAGGCGGATCAGTTGCTTCATTTTCCGTTGGTACTCATCCATAAGCCACTGACGGTAGTTGTCCGTCGTCTTGGAGATGCACTTGGTGTAGTCCCGAATGCGCTGCTCGATGTCTCCTTCCAAGTGTTCCGAAAGCTCGATGGCATGAAACTCATCTTCAGAGACGGCCACCAAGATTTTGACATGGTGATCCAAGCTGGCTTCAATGGCTGCCTTCGGTCGCTTCCCCTTGCGGGTCGCCTCGATGTAGGCATCCTTCATGTTGAAAGGAGGGTGGTTGTCGAGCTTAAATAAAACCCGAAGGTTTTTGGGCATTTCATAGAAGAAAGTCTCCTCGATTTCATCGTCCGTGTACAGGCCTTCGAGATAGGCGTTGGGAGAGCGGAAGATGTCGGGCCAATTGACGTGCGCATCCCACAGACCGAAACGACGCGCATTGTTGCCCAAGTCAATGACGTTGAAGTCCTTCTTGTCTTTGTAAGTCCTCGAACCCCGCCCAATCATTTGATGGTAGAGGGTCAGTGATTTTGTGGCGCGGTTGAGAATGATGGTCTCCACAGAAGGCGCGTCAAAGCCCGTGGTGAGAATGCTCACAGAGGTCAAAATGGCATCTGGTTTCTCGTGGAACCACGCCAGTATTTCATGGCGATCTTTTTCGCTGTGTGTATTGTCGAGGTGCCGGATTTCGTAGCCCTCCTCTTCAAACAGCTGGGCCACCTGCAGGGACGTATGGATGCCGTTGTTGAAGATCAAGGTTTTGGTGCCCTTGGCTTTCTCTTCGTAAGCATAGAGCAACTTCTCCTGCATGAAGTAGTTGCCGTAAAGCCGCTCGGAACTGGAGACAGTGTAATCTCCATTGATGCCCACTTTCAGGGATTTGAGATTGACGTCATAGCTGTAAGTCTTGGCACGGGCCAAAAAGCCATCATCGACCAACTTGGAGATGGATTCTCCAACGATCAATTCCTGGTAGTTGTCCTTGAGGGGGAGCTTGATGTTACTGGACAGCGGTGTGGCTGTAACACCCAGCAACACTTGGTTCTCAAAGTGCTTAAACAGCTTTCTGAAGCTGTTGTAGTGGGCCTCGTCAATGACCACAAGCCCCATCTGATCAAACACAATGTGTTCGTCATTTAATCGGTTGTTGAGGGTTTCAACCATGGCGACAAAACACCAGTGTTGCTTGTCCTCTTCCAGAACCTTGACTTTGGAATCGATGATTTTGTTGTCGACTCCGATGTCGGTCAGCATCCGACTCGTTTGGCCCAAGAGTTCGATCCTGTGGGTTAGAATCAATACCTTTTTGCCGGTCTCGATGATGAAGCGCTTGGCCAACTCACTGAAGATGACCGTCTTGCCGCCTCCAGTAGGCAGCTGATACAGCAAGTTGTACTGGTCCGGGAACTGGCGCATGCGCCCCATGATTTCATCAATGGCGCGGGCCTGATAGCCGTAAAGCTTCTTGCCTTCGGTCGATTCGAGTTTCTCCTTGAGCGTTTCCAACATCATCAAACGAGGGGCAAAAGTACCGAGGGAATTCACGAACACCATCCCTGAGTGACTTGTATTTTAGGAGGTTTCACACATGAACGCGTTTGAGGAAGAAATATCAGCAGCTTTAGAAGCCGCTTTGGGCATTCCAGATTGGAATGATTTTTTGCTAAAAGCCACGCCTTCAGCGTTCTCCACAAGGCTGTCTGCGGCCTATGCCCAAAACCTGTGCCACCCAAAACCCCACCAATGGTTTAGGGCCATTCGCGAAGTTGGACCGCCAACACAGGTCAGGGTCGTGATTTTGGGCCAAGATCCCTACCACGGACACGGTCAGGCCGATGGTTTGGCTTTTTCAGTTCCAATGGGGCAGCCTCTCCCTCCATCGTTGCGCAACATCTATAAGGAGATTGCAGCCTCATGTGGAGGCGTTCCGCAGGGTTCGGGAGACCTGACTTCTTGGGCCGAACAAGGCGTGTTGTTGCTCAACGATGTCCTGAGTGTTGAGCATGGCGAGCCCCGCTCGCACCGAGGGTTGGGGTGGCAGGAAATCACATCTGCGCTGTTGTCAGCTTGTGTAGCGAGGCCTGCGGTTTTCTTGTTGTGGGGCAAGCATGCCCAACAACATGCCGAATTGGTGCGCGGGTTGCCCCAAGATCACCTCATTTTGGAGGCGCCGCACCCCAGCCCATTGAGCGCGCATCGCGGATTCCTTGGCTGTGGCCATTTCAGCAAAGTCAACAGCTGGCTGGAATCGCGGAATGAAACGCCCATCCGCTGGTGGCCTGAGGGTTTGAGTTGATGCCACAGTCATACAGGATTGCAGGAATACCTTTGTAACGATGTCTTCAAACACCCACAATGGCCCACAGCCTGAAGGTTTCGCGGCCCCACAGCCGCGCCTGCTTCAAACATTGGAAGGCCACCAAGGTGCGGTGTATGACCTCGAATTAAACGCCGAGGGTGACCTTCTCAGTGCAGGTGGGGATGGCCTGCTTGTGCGTTGGGCCAAGGCAGGCCGGGCTTGGGAAATCCGGGGAAAGGCATTGGCAAAAGCGGCAGCACCACTTTTTGCGGCCTGTTCCAATGGCACAGGAATGTTGGCAGGGACAGGAGATGGGGGAGTGTTGAGCGTAACAGAAGACGGCCAATGGAAAATCACCCCGGCCCATCCCGGAGGCACTTACGTGGTGACCCCTGCTGGAACAGGAGGGGCAGACGGGCGCTGGTTGAATTGGCCTCAAGGTCAAGAAATGGCCAAAGTCCAGGGCAGGGTGAGGTGCAGCTTGGCTTTGGATGAAGGGGTTTTATTGGGCACATCTGAAGGTGCCATTCACAGCCTCAGTAGCGGTGTTTCAACAGCAGCCCACACAGGCGCAGTGCGCGCGTTGATGGCGTGGCCAGGCAAGGCTGCCTTGGCCAGCGTTGGAGGCGATGGCAGGCTGCGCATCTGGAAAATGGAAGCCGACGGAAGTTTGACTGCAGTGCTGTCTGTGGATGCGCACAAGGGCGCCATCTACCGCATGGCCGTTTCCCCTGACCAACGTTGGGTGGCGACGTGTTCGAGAGACAAGAGCATTGCCTTTTGGCATGCCGATACTTTGGCTTTGGGCGTCCGAATCTCAAGGCCGCATTGGCAGGGTCACACCCGCTCCATCAATGCCATGGTGTGGAGCCAAGATGGAACCTTGGCAACGGCAGGTGACGATGGCCGCATCTTGATTTGGGACATTGACCTTGAATGAAGCCCCCTCGGCCTTGTAACTTTGGCGCCGCAGCATGAGCAAACCCAGCATTCCCAAAGGCACACGCGACTTCACCCCTGAGGTGATGGCGCGCCGACAGTGGATTTTCTCCACCCTCCGTACCGCCTTTGAAGGGCGTGGATTCCAGCCCATTGAGACTCCGGCCATGGAGGCCCTGACCACCCTTACTGGAAAGTATGGCGATGAGGGAGATCAGCTGATATTCAAAATCCTGAACAATGGAGACTTCCTGGGCAAAGCTCAAGATGCCACCTTGGAAGCTCGGGACAGCAAAGCACTGGGCTTTCAGATCAGCAAAAAGGCATTGCGCTACGATTTGACCGTACCCTTTGCGCGTTTTGTCACCATGCACCGCAACGAGATCCCGATGCCATTCAAAAGGTATCAGATGCAGACGGTGTGGAGGGGTGACCGCCCAGGAAAGGGGCGCTACCAGGAATTTGTGCAGTGCGATGCCGACATCATTGGTTCGACCGGAGTGCTGTGCGAATTGGAGCTGGTGTGCCTGTTTTTCGAGGCGTTGACCGCGCTGAAAGTGCCGCACTTTAGAATTTTGGTCAACGACCGGCGCATTCTTTCGGGTATGGCAGACCATTTGGGCATCGGAGAACGGCTCACAGAGTGGACCGTCGCGGTAGACAAAGCCGACAAAATCGGCATCGATGGGGTGTGCAAGGAATTGGGGGAGCGCGGGTTTAGTGAGGCCGTCCAGGACGGAACAAAAGCGCTGTTTGAGGAACGGCCAGAAGGCGTTCAAGGCATGGAGGCTTTGGCCGAACAGTTTCCTGTACCTGCGGTAAAGGAGGGGGTAGCAGCCTTGGCTTCATTGTGGAGTCTCGCCAAATCAGAGGGCGTTCAGGAGCCGGAATTGGTGTTTGCGCCCGGACTGGCCAGGGGCCTGGACTATTACACTGGGGCGATTTTTGAAGTGCAAGTGGTGGACGGCCCCGTGGGCAGCATTTGCGGTGGCGGACGCTACGATGACCTCACGGGCATTTTTGGAATGCCAGATGTGAGCGGTGTCGGCATCAGTTTTGGCGCAGACCGGATCTACGATGTGCTCGAGCATTTTGGTGCTTTCCCCACCGGTTTGGATATAGGGCTCGATGTGCTGTTGCTGCACATGGGAGAGGAGACCTTGCCCCAAGTGCTGGCTGCAGCTGCGCTGTGCAGGCGCCATGGCCTGCGCACGGAAGTTTACCCCGATGCCGCGAAAATGAAGCGGCAATTCAAATACGCCGATGACCGCAATGTTCCCCATGTGGTTGTGATCGGCAGCGATGAGGCAGCCGCAGGAAATGTGACGCTGCGCAACATGAGTACGGGCACCCAAGCGTCCGTTTCAATGAAGGATCTGGCTGGCCGCCTAATGGCCTGATTGGGGGCTGGGCAGGAGCGGAAGTTCAAAGGACCAAGCGCCTCCTGCATGGGCCAAACCACCGTGCCGCAACATAAAGGCGGCGTCCCAATCTCGGAGTTCGCTTCCGCCCAGTTGCAAGGGTGCACCGCCGCATGTTTCTAGGCGCACCGTATGCTGTTGAATGGACCACTGCCAATGCATGGGCGGCGCTGAGGAATCTTGCAAAGCGGCAACACCAAGCCGTTCGGTTGCGCCGAGCATGAGCAGTGCGGGAATGCGCCGTTGGCCTTCTTTGGATTCCAGGGCGGGGGCGCCTGAAATGGAAATGGCCGAGGCTCCTAAGGATTGCAGAACCCGTGCCCAGCGTTCGATGTGCTTGCAGGCCTCGCCAAGGGGGATGTCATCGACATCTGATTCAATAAACACATGACGCAAGTGAGCGGCAAAACCACCCACCACATCCGCAGCTTCCATGGCGTCGTTTTTCATGCGCGCCACCTGTTCTTCGAGCGAATTGAACAGCTGTGAAAGGTCAGTGCCGCCCCTTCTTGTGAGCATGAGGGTAGCCTGACACCGCCGCAGCCGCCGCTCCATGGCCTCTCGCTCACAGGCCCTCATGATTTGGTCTTGCACGCTGCCCCGTTGGTGCACAATCCATGTCATTTCATGAATTTCCTGTGCCTGAAACATCAGCCAGCCTTGACGGCCTGCGCCCCAGATCAAACCACACATCACCACTGCTGCGATCACAGTGCATGCTCCTGCCCACGGCGCTGCGCAGAGCATCCAGACGCCGAAGCCATTGGCCCACAGGAAAACCGATACAGAAGTTGCAAGGGACCAACGGCTGCTGGGAATGGCCCCAAGTGTCAGGTGCCATTCCGAGTCACCATCCATGGCCATGCCAATTTCATGGCGCAAGGCCAATGCCACAGCCATGGCCACGCAGCACAACGAAAAAGCGGTAAAAGTGATCAGCACAACAAGAAGGTGAGGAGGGAGTATTCCCCTCACGCTTCCCTCAATCTAGCCTTTTTAGCAGGAGGCGGATCTGCTCAATCGGCAAGATTTGTGAGTGTAGGGCATCGGCTTGTAGGCGTTGCCATAGGGTGGAGAATTGCGGGTGATTTCGCACACTGCGCAAGGCTTCTGCAGCCAGCAAGGCCTCTGCGCTGTCCCGCCATTGTCGCGAGCGGCGCGCCTCGAGGTTTCCGTTGCCTTGGGCCTCAGCCAAGCGTGCTTCCAACTCATCTACAAGGGCGTGCACCTGCGCAGCATCCAGGGCAGACCCCGTCCCAAAGAGGGGAGGAGCGCCATCTTCAGGCGCCGCCAACAAGGACAAGGCCCCTTGATAAACCGAGAGGGCAGACTGCGCTGCTGCGAGGCGCTCAGGACCACCGTCGGCCTTGTTGACCCAAACGGCGTCGGCCCATTCTAAGATTCCCCGTTTGATGCCTTGAATTCCGTCTCCACCGCCTGGAATCAACAGCAGCAGAAACACATCGGTCATGTGCCGGACTTCAGTTTCACTCTGGCCCACGCCTACGGTTTCGATAAGAATGCGGTCAAACCCTGCCGATTCGCACAGCAGGGCGACCTCTGCAGTGGCTTCGGCTACACCGCCAAGCGTGCGGCCCGAGGGCGAAGGGCGCACAAAGGCATCGGGGTGCAACGAGAGGTCGGACATTCGTGTTTTGTCCCCCAGAAGACTGCCGCCGGTTCGGTGGCTGCTGGGGTCCACGGCCAGGACCGCCACTTTATGGCCACGTGCAATGAGGTCCATGCCTGCCGCTTCAATCCAGGTGCTCTTGCCTGCACCGGGTACGCCGGTGATTCCATAACGCAAAGCGTGGCCGGCTTTTTCTGCAGCCATTTTGAGCAGGGCCTCGGCGGTTGTCCTGTCGCCTTCCTTGGTGCTCTCGACCAAACTGATGGCCCTCGCCAAAGCGGTCCGGTCTCCGGCCGCGATGAGGTCCATCCATTCTTGGACGCCCTGCGGTTGCTGCGTCCGTGCTTCGCGAATCCTACTCAGGGCCCGGTGGCGGGCTTCATTTTCAAGGTCTTTGGCCATCCCGTGGGCAAGTTATGCGGTAGTTTGGCTCCATGGAGAACCGTTCATTTTTCCAGCAGCTTTTTGCGTTCATCCTCGTGGGGATTTTAGGGTGTGGCGGTGCTGGCATTTGGGCCCAAGAGGTTGCACTTGGGACATTGGAGGGGGAGAAAGTGAAGTTGAACGGAGAAGTGTTGGGTCCTGATGGCAGGGGCCTGCCGGGCTGCATGATCGTAAACAGAAGCACGGGAGAAGGCCGGTTTGGCAGTGCCAGCGGACGCTTTGCGTTTCGTTCGGCTCCGGGAGATACACTGCAGTTCGCTGCCATTGGCTACCGCACAGTGTCCCGCATCGTTCCTGCATCTGAAGCGCCGCCTTCAGGGTGGTCTTGGTCGGTACACCTCGTGCCGATTTCAGTGCAAGTGGCCACAGCGGAGATCATTGCGCCCCGGGATCTGGGCGACATCGTGCGCGACATTAAGGCCTTGGGTTACAATGAAAAAGAGTACCGCACCAGTGGAATCGATGCCTTGACCAGCCCCATCACTTTCTTGTACGAACAGTTCAACAGGTTCGAGCGCAGCAAGCGCGAAGTGGCCCGTCTCGAAAACGAGGACCAAAGGAGGGAGCTGCTGCGCGAGCTGCTTGGGAAGTATGTCGACTATGACATCGTCAGTCTCGAAGAGGGAGAGTTCGAAGCCTTTTTGGACTTCGTGGACCCGGGGGAGGCGGTTCTAAAGGCGCTGACTCAATACGAGTTTATCCTTTGGACAAGAGAGCGGTTCACCGCATTCAAGTCCCGGCCTGAGCGGCTGGAGGATGTGGACTTCGAGTACCAGTGGGACGATTGATTCTCAGGAAAGGGTCACTCCAAATACGCCGAGTCTAGGTAGAATGTAAAGGCCTTGAAGACCAGTCCGGCCATGCAAATGGCAATGGCGGTCACCCGGGCGTTCCGACCTCGGTTTTCATAGGCATCGAACCGAACGATGAGGTCCACGAAAACAGAGAGGGCTGCGATGGCCTCGAACAAGGTGACCCAGCCCCGGCGCTCGTCTATAAAGGCCATGAATGCTGCGGCCCAGCGGCCCACGCCTGCACCTTCGAAAATGACATCCAGAAGGAACAAGCCGTTGTAAACGACCAAAAGCACGAGGCTAAGGTTCAGCAGCCACTGGTCTTGTCCTTTGTCTTCTTGTCCTTTCATGGTTCGAAACTACGGGTGGAAAAACAACCACAGACCTCCTTTGTCATGGAGACAACATTTCGGTGCTTACCTTCGTTCCCTACCTGTTATGCCGAACCCAAATCCTACCCCATTCAGGCGTCCCGCAGCGGTGAGCAAGGCGTCTACCTTGGATGCCAGCCAGTTGCACCGTCACTCCAACCTTCAACGGTTGTTTGTGGTGACCATGGGGTGTTTGTGGCTTCTCGCCTTTGCCACCGGTTGTAGCCGGAACGCCAAGAATTGCAGCGCCTATGACGGCGTTGACTTCAAGCCAGGGACGGCCACAGAGCAGTCCTTGGGCACCCACT
>DDCX01000089.1:23782-32486 GCA_002336475.1 Flavobacteriales bacterium UBA1995
TGCCGATACGCTGCTTTGAGCCGCGAAGGCAACAGGTGAATCAAGTAGCCAAGGGCCATGACGCCAAAGACCATGCTGTAGTGCTGCATGACGTCGATTCCCACATTTAGGGGCGTTGATTCCACCAATTTGGACAGAATGATTTGGGCAGTGTCCCACTCGCTGACCATGTCGTGTTCGGTGCCAAATGAGGCCCACGTGGTGTGGGAAGCACTGCGGAACCAGATGCGCGTAAAGGTGATAAAGTGAAAGGTCAGCGTCACGGCAATGGCCCGCTTCCAAAAGGTGTCTTTGGCCTCCCAAGGGCTGACCTTGCGCCACAACTTGTAGACGGTGATGCCGAGGCCATTGAGCCCGCCCCAGATGACAAAGTTCCAGCCGGCTCCGTGCCACAAACCGCCCAGCAGCATGGTCATCCAAATGTTGATGTTGGTGGTCACCCAGGAGTGAAATGCGGGAATGCGCGCCATGGCCAAGGCAGCGGTGAGCACCACCCCCGCAAGCCCACCGAGGATCTTGGGGTTGGGCCACATCAAGGCCACAAAAGACAGCAGAAAAGCCCCGCAGATGGCGGTAAACCACGAGGCCCTGCGGTTGCCCCCCATGGGGATGTAGAGGTAATCCTTGAGCCACCCCGACAGGCTCATGTGCCAGCGCTTCCAGAAGTTGCCACAGCTGTCGGCCTTGTATGGGCTGTTGAAGTTTTGGGGCAAGTGGTAGCCCATGAGCAAAGCCACGCCGATGGCCATGTCGGTGTATCCACTGAAATCGGCGTAGACCTGCAGGGAATAGCCATACATGGCCATGAGGACCTCAAAACCACTGTGTGTTGCCGGCGAGGCAAACACGCGGTCATTGAAATTGACCGCAATCCAATCCGCCAAAAGGACCTTCTTGAGCAATCCATTCAGAATCCAGAAGCCGGCGCGCCCAATGGTGGCTTTGGTCACCGGTTTGGGGTGCAGAATTTGGGGCACAAAGTCAGCCGCCCGGACAATGGGACCGGCCACAAGCTGCGGAAAGAAGGACACATAAAACCCAAAGTCGCTGAGCCGCTTCAAGGGTTGAACCAGACCGCGGCGAATGTCCACCGTGTAGCTGATCGTCTGAAAGGTGTAAAAGCTAATGCCCACCGGCAGCAGAATGCGGTCGACTGACCACGATGTTCCTGCAGCAGCATTGACCCCCATGGCCAGCCAATTCCTCGGGATGATGGAGGAGCCCGAGGCGGCATTCCACGATTCGGTGAGGAAATAGGTGTATTTGAAATAGAACAGAAGGGCGAGGTTCAGGCCGATGCTCAGCGCGAGCCAGCGGTTCTTGCCCCGGTCGCCTTTGGCTGCAGCAATCCGGTGTCCGATCCAGTAATCGCTCACCGTAGAAAAGACCAGGATTAGAAAAAACCAACCCGAGGTCTTCCAGTAAAACAACAAGCTGGCCGCGAGCAGCCAGAAGTGCCGCAAACCGCGCTGTCGGTCGCGGTGCAGGGCCGCATCAAAGGCCAAGACAACGAGCAGAAACAGCCAGAAAGACCCGTTCAGGAACGTCCAAGGAGACGCTGCGTCGTGTTCTAAAATTTGCTGCAGCGCATTCATGGGGCAGGGGTCGAATGTTGAATGGCAGCCCTGACGAGCAGTTCATAGAGCAACTCGCCGATGAGGATGTAGCCGTCCCTTCTAAAATGCAGCCTGTCACTGGCAGCAAACCCAGTGGCGTTCAAGGCGTCAATGGACCCCTTTCCCCCGAGGTGTCCGTAGAGGTCCCAGCAGGCTACGTCTCGCTCTGCAACCAGGTTCAGCATGGCCGCTCTGACGTCTTCGGCATTGGGGTTGTGTCGGTGGCGGTAGTGGCTGTCGTTGTTGGTGACCAGCAGGATTTCCGTGTCCGGATGGGCCGAGCGTATGGTGTCAATCAAGGCGCCATAATGCCGGGAAAAACGGGCAGCATCGAACCGGCTTTGAGACATGTGCGCATCGTTGATGCCCCATGCGAGAATGGTCAAGTCGGGGGCCACATTGCGCAGTTGCTCCTTGAAGTGGGGGTTCCGCATCCAAGAAGTGGAGTTGGCACCATTGGCACCGAGGTCATGGAAGACAAAACCTGCATTTTGAGGGACCCATTCCACGCCGTGCAAGGCTTGCGCACCTGCTGCGGCAGGCTGAAGGATGAGGGTGTCAGGAGCGGCACCACCTGCTGGACTGATCCAATGGGCTATGCCTGCGCTGGATTGCGCAGCGAGGTCCGGCTTCCAGGGCTGGGGAAGCACAGGGTGCCAGTTCAGGGCAGAATCCGGCCGCGACAGGATCCGGATTTCAGACACGCAACGCTCACCGGCAGGGGAGCCGCTCCAACAGGCCACGGGTGCAGCCACCGGGCTCTGAGCCTCGATGCCCGTTATGCCCCAAGGCGCCTGATGTCTTCTGTTCGCGCACGATTGACCCGACCAGTTCTCAGTAGAGGACCAACCCCTATCGGGCGGACCATTGGAGTCCATCAATCGGTGGGGCACCTGGATCCCACATCCGACGGCGATGCCGGGACGGTCTTCACTGAGCCGTTGGCGAAAAGCCCAGCCAATGCGCCCGGCCTGAACATGAGACCCTCCGAAATGAACCACTTCAATGGGGCTCGCAGCGGGACTGTTGGGCTGTAAATCAAACAGCAAGGTGTACCAGGACGTCAAAAACCGAGAGAGGTGCTCACGTCCATAGAGGGTGGCGTCCATCGCGGGCAGACCCGCCAGGTCATCGTCACGGTGAACGTCGCCGCGCAGGCGGTCTGGTGTCGTCTCGCTCCATTCCGACTCGGTCGCAGCAGAATCCCGTTGTCCCCAGCACAGGGCACCATCCATGAAGCCACTGCCGAGCCACAAGACTACCGCCAGCCAGCGGCATTTGTTGGTCCACACCGGCCTGTATGGATCGGCTTTAGCGCAGTCCATCGGTTTCGAGGGCAGGAGATGAGGGCCCGGAAGGGACCACGGGGGCAGAGGGGCGCTTGGACATGGCCTTGGGGGCAGGCTTCAGCCAATCTTGCTTCCATTCGCTGTAACAGCCGAGGAAAGAACGGTCCAACAGCGTGCCCACCTTTTTGGCACCAAGGGGGGTAAAGTGCACGTGGTCAGGGCCAGCAAGGGCGGGCTCGCTGTCTACCCAGGCCGGCATGCTCCCGAGGCCACCCATCACCTCGAGCAAGTCCCAGTATCCAGCACCGTTTTCCAAAGCAGTGCGCTTCAGAACATCTCGGACCGCCGCCAGTTGCGGAAACGAAGTCCACTGAAGACCGGTTTTTTCGGACATGTCAGAGGGGCCGATGACCAAGATGGCGGCTTCGGGCAGGACGCGTTGGAAGAGGCGGATCTGGCTGCCAAACCATCCTCCAAACCTTTCGGCCTGGGCCAGGTCCTTGCAGTGCGGCACCACATTGCCGCCGTATTGCAGGATGACGAGGTCTGGAGCCAATGCCTGCAATTGTCCGGTAAAATGCGGGCGGTCAAGTTTTCTAAACAAGGTGCCCGAACTGCCGCGCATGGGTACGCCATGCCATTGAACCCCCTGTCCTTGGGGCTCTATGGCAAAAATGCGCGGTGTTCCACCTTGGAAGCACACCTCCATAGCCAGGGGCTGCGTGGGCCGGTCAGCCCCGGTGGCCAGCAAAGAAGGGTCTCCGGGGTTCCACGTTGTGTTCAGTTCCAAAACAGAAGCTGCAGTACCAGCTTTGAGGGTGTCCAAGGGAATGCCGTTGACGGCCACATGGCAGTCAGTATCGACGGCGTCGTGCCACACCCGCAAGCCATTCCATTGCCCAAACTGCTTGTGGTTGCGGGGTTCGGGAGCCACCGTCAAACAAGCTGGAGCGCCAGTGGAATCTTCCAGTTCTGCATAGCATGCCAACAGGCCATACCGTTCATCTGCATCTGTGGTATCCCGCCGGCCGTAACGCGTATGGCGTTTCCAAGCCCCGGTGTGCGATTGTCGCAGGGCAAAACTCTGAACCAAAGGCACAGGCGCTTGAAGCCCCGGTCCGGAACCTCCCCAGCGCTTTTGCCAAGCGTGGCGCATCATCCCCGAAATCCGGTCGCCTTCAATTTGGCTGTCGCCGTAGTGCAGCACCTGTATGTTTTCGTGCCTGTCGAGCCGCTCAAAAAGTTGACCAAATGCCCAGCGGGCCGATTCGGGAATGGAAAGCCTCAAGGCAGGGGGCAGGGCCGACGCGTCGGGAATGTTGACGGGGGTGCGTTTCGACGGCGGTGGGTTATGGGCTTCCTTCTGCGCCACCGCGGACACCGGAAGTGATGCGCTTGCTGGTGTTTTGGCGGTGTCGGGAAGGAGGGCGGTGCTGCTGATCCCAGGAGGGAGCAACTGCGCAGTGCTGTCTGCCTCGGCTGCAGTCGCGGGTGCTTTGATGCTGTCCGTGGGCACTTCTTCAGCCGTAGCCGCTGTCCAGTTGGAATCGTATTGGGCCAACAGATCTGACACGTCTTCGGGTTTCCAGCGCGGCACCACAATGGGGGCTGGGGAAGGGTTCAGCCACGCCCGCCATGCTTCAGGATAGGAAATGCGCACAGCGGTCTCACCCAAACGGAGGCCATCGGCAGGGGACAGTGCCGCCAGAAGTGTAACGGCACAGCCCACAACAGAAAGGGCCATCGCCCCTTTCCACCGGTCGTCGCGGGGGGGGTGAGGTGCACTCATGGAGGGGGGATCTTCAGTTTCATGCCCGGTTGCAATGCTTCGGGGGAAACACCGTTCATGCGCATGATGGTCTCCAAATCCGTCTGTGGGTACTGCAGGGAAATGGTCCAATAAGACTCGCCTTCTTGAACCGTATGCCAGATCCACGGGGTGCCGTCGGCTGCAGGTGCACTGGGCGCCTTAGGTTCAGGAGAAATCCGGCCCAGTGAACCGGGGATTTCTAACCTTTGGCCCACCCGGATCAAATCGCCCTCGAGTTGATTAAACCGCTTGATTTCACCAATGCGCACACCATAGTCGCGGGCGATGCCCCCAAGCACATCGCCTGGCTGCACCACATGCACCACAGCTTGGGCCGGTGCACGGGGGGCAGGACGCCCATTGCACATGGCGTCCCGGTCTGACCAGCGCAGGCCGACGCCGAGGGGAACCAGCAGTTCTGACCTCATGGCATTGAACCCTATGGAGTCCGTGGTGAACCAAGGGTTCTCGGAGCGCAATGCCCCGTAAACAGCGGGGACGGTATCTGCGAGGCTAAAGAACCCCGTCCCTCCCTCTGGACAGGTCAGCCGCTCAAGTTGTCCTGCCCGAAGCATCCACAGCGCGTGGGTATCGTTCCAATCAAAGTTGCGGTCCACCTGCAAGATCACACGGAGTAAATGCAGCCATTCAAGCAAAGCGGCATCCAAAGCTGTCACGTCTGCGCTGCGCGCTGCCTGCGGTCCGCGCACAAAAGAGAGGACCTGGCGCAAAGGGTCGTTGGGAAAAGCAGCGGTGCATTTTTTGGTATGGGCAATGGCAGCCGGTGTCATTTCTTCTGGCAGGTGCCGCTCGTCCCATCCGCGGCGAATGTCTAGCCCGTAAGACAAAGCAGAGGTCATGTCCATGGCCCAAGGTCCAGCCCGGCGACCGGGACCGTAATAGGCATTGTTCCATCCGGTGAGGGCCATCGGCAGCATGGCCCAATCGGCAGGCAGCCCTGCGCCGTCAAAAGCGGCCTCAACTTCCTTGCGGTGTCGGTCGGCCGCCGCTTCCATCAGCCTGAAGCACAACATGCCGTCGGCCAGCATGCGTTGCAAAGCGCGGTCTGCGTGGTGCTCGGCATGGGGCAGGGCCTCGAGTTGTTGGAGCAGCGACTCCGCCCATTCGGTGCGTGCGCGCCACCGGGAGGGGTCCATTTGAGGATCCATTGGCGTCAGAATGCACCCCGCTTCTAGAGACTCAAGGTCTTCAACCCAAGGAGACCATGCCATGGAATGCACCAGGGATTCCCACCCCAAGAGGTCGGGTTGTGCCCGAATGGACCCTCCCTGCAGGCATGCAAAAAAAGCGGCCAACACCCATAAATTCTGTATCCGAAAAACGTGCATAGTGCTACACGAATATGGACAGTATTGGTAGTAAATTACATGTGAGCAACTGAGAACATTTCCAACATGCCAACACCGTCAAAGTCCGAACTCCAGAAGCGGCTCTCCGCCTTGGAGCAGGAGCGGTCCCTTTTGCGGGCTGAATTGGCGGGGTGGGAGGATGAACGCGGGGAGGGCACCCTGCCCGGCCCTGCCGTAGAGGATGTGCGGCCTGAGATCTACATCTTGGACAAGGCGGAGGACGGCATATTCACCCTTGATCAAGAAGGGCGGTTCCGTTATGTCAATCCGGCAGGAAGCCGCATGTTGGGCGGCGATCAGGAAGCCCTGTTGTCGCAACGTGTGGTCGACGTGTTGGGCCGCGATGGCCAACGCCAATGGGCAGAGAAAATCGGAGAGTGGATCCAAGATCCCCAGCGTTTGTCTCCCCAATTGTGGGTGGAGATTTCCAGCAAAAACAAGCTGGGAACGCAACGCTGGTTGAGCATGAGTCTCAGTTGGAGTGTGACCGATGGGCGTCACCGGGATGAGGTGCACGGCATCATTCGCGACATCACCGATCAGAAGCGTTTGGAGCTGGCGTTGCGCCAGTCCGAGGAGCATTACCGGGGCATCATTGAAAACATGGACCTCGGAATTTTGGAGGTCGACAAACAGGAGCGCATCACCAGGGCATTCCCCAAGTTTTGCGCCATCGTGGGATATTCTGAGGAGGAGCTGTTGGGGCAAAAAGCATCGGAAATATTGATGACACCCGCCGACAGGGAACAGATGGAAATCCGCACCGAGGCGCGAAGTGCAGGAGAGTCAGAATTGTACGAGTCCCAGATCCGCAACAAGCAGGGCGAAGTCGTATGGCTGCTGATCAGCGGGGTGCCGTTGCGCAATGAGGCAGGGGAGTCCATCGGCTCGATGGGCATCCACTACGACATTACAGAACGCAAAAAAGACGAGGAAAAACTGAAAAAAGCCATGCGCATGGCCAATGCTGCGCGCAGGGCTGAACGCCGGTTCTTGGCCAAGATGAGCCATGAAATCAGAACGCCATTGAACGCGATCATCGGAATGTCGCATCTGCTGCTGGACACCCCGTTGAGCGCAGAGCAATCCCATCACATCGAGGCCATTTCGCAAGGGGGCACCCTGCTCAAGGGTCTATTGGATGGGGTACTCGACATCGCCAGGCTCGAGGAAGGTCGGCAGGAGCTCAACAAACGCCCCTCCATGCTGCGCCCAACTTTTGAAGGCATCATGGTGGTGTACCGCACTTTGCTCCGCGACAAGGGCGTCGCACTCGAATTGGAGTGGAACGACGCCTTGAATGTCCCCTTGAGCATCGATGTGCAAACCTTGTCTCAGGTGCTGTTGAACCTGGTGGGCAATGCCGCCAAATTCACCAAGAAGGGCTTTGTCCGGGTGTCACCAGAGCTGGTCGAAGGGGATGGCAAACTGATGTTGCGGGTGCGGGTGGCCGACTCCGGACAAGGCATTCCCGAGGAAACGATACCCCGGGTGTTCGAGCGTTTTGTTCAGGCAGAAGAGCGCAAAGGCAGTTTAAAGGAGGGGAGTGGATTGGGCCTGGCCATATGCCGGGAGCTCTGCGCCCTGCATGGGGGAAGCATTGCGGCAACCAGTCAACTGGACCAAGGGAGCACCTTCACCTTTGAGTTCGAGGTCGAGCACGCCGAAATTGCGCAGGCACCTCCGGGAGAGGGCCATCAAAAATCCATTCGTGGCTTGCGCGTGCTGTGCGTCGAAGACAACGCTATAAACCTGATGTATGTGCAGAAGCTGTTGACCAGTTGGGGCGTGGCTTACAAGTCTGCAGGAAACGGAGTTGAAGCGTTGGCTCTTTTTGAAAAGGAGGCTTGGGATGTGGTTTTGATGGATGTTCAAATGCCTGTCATGAACGGATTTGAAGCCACGCGCGCCATACGGCAGCGTGAGCAGGAAACGAACCGCCGCACCCCCATTGTGGGCATTACTGCATTTGCTTTCGAAAAAGACGAAGAGGAAGGGATGAAGGCAGGCATGGACGCCTACCTCAAAAAACCCTACTTGCCCAAGGAGCTCTTTCAAGTGCTGCTCGAGTGGAGCCAGGCGTGAGCAACAGGCCGCAACGCTTCGCTTGAATCGGGTATAAATACCGATGAAATTAAAAAAGCTGTTGTTAAAAAGGAATATAATGTGTAAATTAGAACATGTGGTTGACAGGCACTTCGGAATTTCCCGAGGTCAATCACAGTTGTGAATCGTAGAGAAGCACCCGCAACGGCGGGTGTTTCCATTTCTAGACGTTTTGTGCCCCTGCAATCCACGGTGGGACCATTTTGTGGACAAACCAAATGCAGGAAACAACAGAACGGAAAAACTCCCATCTAACTTGATGGCATGGCAGAAGACCGATCCAACAGAAGCTTCAAGGTGATGGGGGGGAGCCGCAGTTTCGATGTCTGTGATTATGTGCGGGAAATGAAGCAAACAGCCCAAAAATTCACCTTGTATGTGGGCTGTGACAGCCAGAATTACAGAAGCTATACGGTCTACGCCACCACCGTGGTGTTCCGTTATCCGGGCGCAGGCGCCCATGTCATTTACCGCAAGGAAAAAGTGCCGCGCATAGAGGACATGTGGACCAAG
>DDCX01000067.1:0-683 GCA_002336475.1 Flavobacteriales bacterium UBA1995
CCATTGAGGTCAAGGACATCATCGCACCGGAAATCCAAGCGGCAGATACCAGTTTCGAATGCGAACCGGGCAACAATTTCTATCCTGACCTCACCCTCGCAGAGTGGACCGGTTTGGTGGAAGCCACAGCCTCGGACAACTGCAATGACCTTGAACCCACTTTGCAGAGCGTAGAAGTGGGTGGCCCCGACACCTGCACCACAGTCTACACCTTGACGTGGGTTGCAACGGACGATTGCGAAAACGAGACCACTGAGCACCAGTTGGTCACCATCACCGATACCACTGCCCCAGTGGTAGAGGTGACGTGTGCAGCAGATACCACCGTTGTTTCGGACATGTACTGCAACGTGGACCTTCCAATGGATCCACCGACTTATGTGATCACCGATTGCGACTCACTTGCCGATGTGCACATCAGCCATGAAGTCAGCACGGTTCCCGACCTCACGTATTCTGACGACGACGTGCACGAAGGCTGCTACACAGTGGTCCAGACCTGGTCGGTAACGGCCACAGATTGGTGTGGACAATCCACAACCGCGACTTGCGTCCGCAACATTCATGTTGAAGACCAGATGGCTCCTGTCATCACCGGTGAGAGTTTGGTGGATGTGAGCTGCGACGATTGGGCGCAGTACACGGACAGCATCTTGGTTGAAGCCACCGACAACTGCGACAGC
>DDCX01000067.1:756-6319 GCA_002336475.1 Flavobacteriales bacterium UBA1995
TTCGATTGGACTCCTCCAACAGTGACCATCGAATGTCCAGATTCCCTGGAGGTATGGAGTGGAGATGCTTGCTTGGCAGACATTGGCACTGCAGTGGGTGGAGAAGCCACTGCGACTCTCGAGGACAATTGCGATCCGAACCCCAGCATTGAGTCCATCACCTACATGGATTCAGACCCCATGCCACTGATGGCCGGCGACGATGCCACTCCCGAAGGCTGCAGCACTGTGGAACGCACATGGAAAGCCGTGGGCGTCGATCAATGCGGCAACCGCGACTCTGTAACCTGCGTGCAGGTCATCATGATTTACGACACCGTGGCACCGGCATTCAACCTGATGCCAGAAAGCATCACGGTAGGGTGCGACGAGAACTATGACGTCGCACTGCCTGTGGCAGAAGACAATTGCGACACCGACGTGAATCAGTCCTGCACCAATGAAATCGTGTACACCTTGCCGGGTTGCCCCAGCGGATACGTGGACACATGGACTTGTGTGGCCAACGATGACTGTGGAAACAGCACCGAGATCTCATGGTCATACACCATTGTAGACGAGCATGATCCCGAAATCACGGTCTCTTGCGCAGCGGGTGTGACTGTGTACAAGGATGCGGATTGCAACGTGGAGTTGCCGACAGATGAGCCTACAGTGACGGTAGAGGATTGCGATCCCGACGTGACCGTGCTCATCACCGGCCCGGTGGAGACCGTGACCCCAAATGACAGCGAAGCAGACGACGACACCCCAGAAGGGTGTTACAGCGTCTCTCAGGTGTGGACGGTGACAGCAACGGATTGCAGCGGCAACGCCACCACGGAGACCTGCACACGCTTGGTCACCGTCATGGATACCATTGCACCGGTGTTCCCATCAACGCCAGAGAGCTTGACCTTGGATTGCGCGCAGAACTATGATGCAGGCATCCCTGTGGCAGATGACAATTGCGATACCGATGTGACGCAGAGCTGTTCCAACGAAATCGTATACACGCTTGCCGGCTGTGCCACTTGCTATGTGGACACTTGGACGTGCACGGCTTCTGACGATTGTGGAAACACCAGCACCATCTCATGGAGCGTCACCGTCACCGACACCACTGCACCCGATTTGATCATCGCATGTCAGGACTCGTTGACCATGTACAACGATGCCGACTGCCATGTAGACCTCTTGGCATCGCCACCTTCGTATGGTGTAAACGACTGTGACACCGGCGTTGCCGTCGTCATCTCAGGCCCGATTCAAACCTTCACTCCCGAGCTGGACAGTGTCAATGTTGGCTGCTATGTGGTCAACCAGATCTGGACCGTGACCGCAACAGACTGCAAAGGAAACAGCACATCGGAGGAGTGTGAGCAGGTCATTACTGTTGTGGATACCATAGCGCCTGCCATCACATGTCCTGCAGATACATTGTTGCCTTGCAACACCTCTTTGGAACCTGAAGTGACCGGTTTTGCCTCTGCAGTAGACGGTTGTAGCAATGTGGTTGTGGTCTATTCCGACTCGACCGAACTGGATGAATGCGACCTTGTGAAATCCATTACAAGGACCTGGACAGCCTATGACGAATGTCAAAACACCTCAACCTGTGTGCAGTTCATTGAAATCGAAGACATCACCCCGCCGCAAATCACCTTCTCAGGAGGCGTTGGCAATGGTGAAGTCATTGAATTGTGCTGCGCTGAACCGGGAGAGCGGATTGCCCTGCCAGACCCCATCGAAATCGACATCGTGGACGATTGCGGAGTGGTCGATACCACGTTCGAAGAAGTGCGTTCTGGAACAGTTCCCGGGGACACTTACTTGACGTGTTCGGCACAGACCCCTGAGCCTTTCGCCAATGGTGAGTCTTGCTCTGGCTTTGATCCCCACAGTTTGCGCCTCTTCGGTTTCCCAGATTCGCCGCAAGGGACAGCGTTCTTCTCAAATGTCGGTCCAGGTGAGGTCGTCTATGAAGACTCAACCTCATGGACTGTGACGATGACGGTGGTCAACAACAGCCGCGCGGATGCTGGCTTCGATGTGTCAATTACCTACGGGGAAGGCCTCGGTTGGGAAGCGTGGACCTCTCGTGGCGTGCCCAGCAGCTACAAGCTGGATTGTGGCGACCTCGAAGACAACCATGAGGAGTGGATGTACTTCATCTTGCAGCAGGGAACCTTTACCGGTTGGGGGGCATACGAGGGCAGTTCATTCAGCCTCACGCACCAGCCTGTCAGTGAGTTCTTTGGCTGCCAGGTGGGCGAAAGCGCCAACAACATGAACACCAACTATGGCTTCAGCAGCTGGTTGTTGTACAACGGTACACTGGTTGTGGATGGCATGCCTTACAACGTCCAAAGCAGCGGAGATGTCTTCGGTGACCTCGATTGCTGCTTGGCCTTCTCTGTTGAGCGCAACTACGAGTTCCGGGATTGCCTGGGCAACATCACCTCATTCTCTTACACCATTTTGCGTGAAGGAGCTGACTGTTCAGATGTGGATCCCGAAAGCCAAGGGACGGCTGATTCAGGACATACTCCTGTAGTGGTGTCTGGCAATGGCGATCTCGTGGGCAACAAGACGCCCATCGCCATCAGCTCGCTGGTTCCAAACCCCACAGCTGATTTTGCCGAAGTGCGCTTCACAGTCAACCAGCCCATGAGGGTCAGGGCGGACCTGACCGACATGTCTGGAGAGCTCGTTGATCAGCTGTTCGACGCACCGGTGCAGCCGGGATCGACTTACACCATCGACTTGAATGTCGGGTCACTGGCCAACGGCATGTACCAGGTGAGGATGGTCTCGAACAACTACCTCACGGTGCGCAAATTGCTCGTGAACAACTGATAATTAGCAGGGTAAGCATTGAAAAGGGGCGGCCATTTGGCTGCCCCTTTTTTTATGCCGTGGACAGGGCCAAAGGGCTTTATTCGGCGCCGTCCCCTTTGAGGGGCAGGTCTGCGGGAACGGTGCTGCCCAGCACCGAGCGCTTGATGAACCACAGCCGCTTTTTGGCGCGCGTAGAGGCGGTGTAGACCCAGCGCTTGTATTGGGATTGATACCGCTCTCCTTCCCAATCTCGGGCGGGGTTGTCGGGGTCGATGATCACATTGTCCCACTCTCCGCCTTGGGCGTTGTGGACCGTAACAGCATAGCCGTAGCACACGCGGAGCGCATTGAGCCACTTGTCGCCTTTGGCCTCTCGGCTGTATTCGGCATAATGGCTGTCCTTGGGCTTGGGCGCGGCCCAGCCATACTTGTCCATCATCCGGTGCTTGAAGTCGGTCAGGATGCCCACCTCGAGGTGGTGGTAGTTCCGCCGGTAGTCCTGCCAGTAATCGCGCTCGAGCATGTTGGTCACCAAGACCACTTCGATGGGCTGAGGTTTGCTGGCCGATAGGAACTCCAGGGAGCAACGCACAAACCGGAGGGTGACTTCAGCCTTGCCGTGAACCGCGACGGTCCGTGAGGGCAGGGTGGTCACAGAACCGCAGACGCGCACAAAGGTGCCGTTTTTCAGGTCTTCCTGCATGGAGCTGATGTCGAGCTCGCCATTGTCGCGCAGGCGGACATTGCGCCGGACCAGCAAGATGTCACCCTCCTCCACGGCATTGGTCGCGTTGGGCTTGAGCGCCTGGCGGAGGTCAAGGTTGTACTGGATGACGTCCCGGTTGCGGTGGGCCAACACCATGGTCGAGTGGGGGGTGCCCCCTTCTCGGGTGAGGTGCAGATAGGTGGGCACCAGGTTTGCGGGCAGCAAGGGGCGGGCATCTTGACGCGCATTGCGGGGCAGGGGAGCGCCACTGCGCATGGCGGACCGGATGTCGGTTACAAATTCACGCAGCGAGCCTTCTTTTTGGCGCACGATGGTCAGGAGCTCTGCTCCTGCGATAGGGCCTGCCGCAGTGCGCGGGGGGAGCGCAGCAGCGATGTCCTCGGCGTTGAGCGCAGGCGACCGGGAGTCGCCCATCACGGGCGGCAATTGACCGGGGTCGCCGATAAACAAAATCCGGTTGTAGGGCTCGTTGTCCAGGTTGGCGTACTCGAGGATGTCGTGCAGGAGGCTGCCACTTCCAAAGTGCAGGCCCTCCTCTTTGCGCTCGGTTTTGCGGTCGCCCACCATGCTGCTTTCATCGATGATGATGAANNGAAAGTGGGGCCAAAGAATTCGCCCTCGCTGGTATCGGCAAACAAAGAGGCCTGGCCTTTGGAGAAGTCCTGCGGGTGAATCGAATAAATCGCAGAATGAATGGTCTGGGGTTGGATGTCTGTTCCCAGCTCTTTCATGGCCAGCGACAGCACCTTGGCGGCCCGCCCCGTGGGGGTCATCACTTCCACGTTCCACCCTTGCTCTTGGAGGTGGCGGATCATCAAGGCCGACAGGTAGGTCTTGCCCGTTCCCGCATACCCCTTTAGAATGCCGATTTTGGCCCCTTCGGTCATCAACTGATCCAAGGACTGTAGGGCCTGGGTTTGACACGCAGTCAGGCTGTCCAAAGGGATGGTTTCGCTCTCCGAAAAAGGCACGCACGAGACCAGCTCGCTCAATTTGGTTCCGGTCATGACCCCAAGTAAGCAAGGACCTTGCCAAAATCCCACGGGCTTGGCATTGCCATCACGGCAGGCGCATCCGGTGGGTGCGGCCTTGGTCGTCTTGGGCCCAAACGATGAAGGGACCCGGGCCAGCGGGGCGCATGAACGGCGGGCCGCTGTGGGCCAAGCGGCGCCCTGCGATGTCGAACCAGGTGGCGTGCAACACATCCACGTTGGCCAGGAGTTGTCCTTCTGCCATCCACATGCGGAAGGGACTGCTGTCGGGGTCTGCGGTGCCCAGGGTCCCGTCCACAAAAAAGGAAGGGCTAAAGGCGCTGCATCCATAGCTGTTGATGGCCTCTACCGTGTAGAAGTCGTTCCAGGTGGGGAAGTAGAACACCGAATCGGCGTAGCCCATGGCATACGAGGAGCCGTTGGGCCATTCGGAATCACCGACCCACCATTCGATGGAGTCGCCTTGGGCGATGTTCCCCGCATACATGAGGCCGTTGAGGCCCGTCAACGTGGGGGGCTCGGGAGAGGGGTAAATGCTCACACTGGCGGTGGTGGTTCCGCCGCAACTCCCTGGGGTGGTGTAGGCAATGGCGTATGTTCCGGGGGCGAGAAAAATGGGGTCCAAAATGACCGCGTCGGCCAGTACGAGCACGCCACTGCCCGTCCAACTTCCTCCCGGCGGATCGGCAAAGGGGTCGAGCACGAGTGGTCCGTCGCCCTGACACCAGCCCAAAGGCAGCGAGAGGGTGGGGGTGAGGGTTTCGGCTACGGTAACGCCACAGTTGCTTGTCGCACCATCTGCAGAGGTGTAGGTGAGGGTATGGTTGCCCAGTCCAGCCTCAGCGGGGTCAAAGAAGTAGCCAGCAAATCCGGCGAAGACGCCAGGTCCATCCCATGCGCCGTTGTCCGGGGTAGCCGACAGGTTGTAGATGGAACCGTCCAGACAAACGGCAGCTGGCGGACAGTCCAGCTCGACCGAAGGGCCGTCCCACGCAAAGTTGTAGACTTCGTAGGGGTCGTCGAA
>DDCX01000045.1:0-1408 GCA_002336475.1 Flavobacteriales bacterium UBA1995
AACACCGGAATGAATTGGCGGCCGTTGTGAACGGCGATGGTCAAGCCGACGAAATCCGGCGTGATCATGCTGGAGCGACTCCAAGTCTTAATAACAGACTTCTTTCCGCTTTCCTGCATGGCCTCTACACGCTGCACGAGCTTGTAGTGGACGAAGGGGGGTTTTTTGAGCGAACGTGCCATGGCTTACTTCTTACGGCGTTCGATGATATACTGAGACGAATGCTTCTGCTTGTCGCGGGTCTTGAAACCCTTGGCAGGTATGCCATTACGGCTGCGAGGATGTCCTCCTGAGTTGCGGCCCTCACCACCACCCATGGGGTGATCGACAGGGTTCATCACAACACCACGGACGCGTGGACGGCGACCCAACCAGCGGCTGCGACCGGCTTTACCGGAAACTTGCTGGTTGTGCTCACTGTTGCCGACACTACCAATGGTGGCCAGGCAAGTCGTGAGGATCATCCGAACCTCTCCACTGGGCAACGCTATCACGGCATACTTGCCATCACGCGCCTTGAGTTGGGCTGATGATCCAGCAGAGCGGGCGATGTTCGCACCGCGTCCAGGATGGAGCTCGATGTTGTGAATCATGGTTCCCAATGGGATGTCCGAAAGGAACAGCGTGTTTCCCACTTCAGGCGCGGCTTTCTCACCGCTCATGATTTCTTGTCCGACCTGCAGACCCTCTGGAGCAACGATATATCGCTTCTCTCCATCTGCATACTGAACCAATGCGATGCGTGCACTGCGGTTGGGATCGTACTCGACGGTCAAAACCTCAGCAGCGATGCCGTGCTTGTTCCGCTTGAAGTCGATCACGCGGTACATCCGCTTGTGACCACCTCCACGGTAACGCATCGTCATCTTACCATCGTTGTTGCGACCCCCATTCTTCCGGAGCGGCTCCAACAGCGGCTTGTGCGGCTTGTCAGTCGTGATGCTGTCGAACTTCGACAACACCTTGTGCCTCATTCCAGGCGTAATCGGGTTGAACTTGCGTACTGCCATGTTTTCCCTTAGATGTTCTCGTAGAAGTCAATGGTCTCACCATCCGCGAGTCGGACGATGGCTTTCTTGTAACACTCGGAGCGTCCACGCAGGACACCCGTACGGGTGAAACGGCTGCGCACCTTGCCATCTACCCGCATGGTGCGGACAGCAGCTACAGTGACGCTATAGGTCTTCTCGACCGCGTCCTTAATCTCGGACTTGTTCGCGTCGTCGTTCACCACAAACCCGTAGGCATTGATGCGCTCGCTCTCGGCGGTCATCTTTTCGGTGATCAACGGCTTGATGAGAATGTTCTTCATGGCTCAGGCGGTGAGGATGCCAGTGATGACTTCGTGGGCGTTGTCCACAAAGACGATGTTCTGACAGTTCATGATATCGTAAGTGCTCAAGTCTCC
>DDCX01000045.1:1448-8298 GCA_002336475.1 Flavobacteriales bacterium UBA1995
CTCTGCTCAGGAACCACGACCAAGGTCTTTTGGTTCTCCAAACCCAGCTTGCCAAAGGTGCCCAAGAGCTCCTTGGTTTTTGGGGCTTCCATAGCCAGACCTTTGACCACTCGGATTCCACCGTCCTCCTTGGCTTTGTATGCCAGGGCGCTCTTGCGGGCGAGCTTGGTCACCTTCTTGTTCAGCTTGATGTCGTACTTGCGGGGGCGGGGACCAAAGACATTACCACCACCAACAAAGAGGGGGTTCTTGATCGATCCAGCACGCGCACCACCGGTACCCTTTTGCTTCTTGATCTTCTTGGTTGAGCCCTGAATTTCAGCGCGCTCTTTGGTCTTGTGCGTTCCCTGACGCTGGGCAGCGAGATAACGCTTGACGTCTAAGTAGATCGCGTGATCGTTGGGCTCAATAGCGAAGACGTCGTCGCTGAGGTCAGCTTTCGAGGTCTTCTTGCCTTCGAGGTTGTATACGTCGACTTTCATGACTTTATCCTTGCGGCTTGCGAACGATGACAGTGGCTCCCTTGTGACCAGGAACGGCACCCTTAACAACGATGAGTCCTTCTTCAGACATGATTTTCAAGACCTGAAGGTTCTCGACCGTGACCTGAACGTTGCCCATCTGACCCGCCATGCGCATGCCTTTGTAGACACGGGCGGGGGTCGATGCCGCACCAATCGATCCGGGAGCACGCATGCGATTGTGCTGACCGTGGGTCGCTTGACCCACACCAGCAAAGCCATGCCTGCGCACAACGCCTTGGAATCCGCGGCCCTTGC
Source organism: Flavobacteriales bacterium UBA1995 (assembly GCA_002336475.1). GTDB lineage: Bacteria > Bacteroidota > Bacteroidia > Flavobacteriales_D > Sanyastnellaceae > UBA8752. The sequence goes on from DDCX01000045.1 coordinate 2,228, forward strand.
TGGTGCCTACGACGGAGACGAATTCGCCTTCTTCGAAAACATCCTCAAGCTTCACCTCGTCTCCGGGGTTGTAGTCCTGTCCATAGCCAGCAAACTCAGCGAGGTGCTGCTTAGCGTTGACCTGGGCCTTTTTGAAATGACCTGCCATAGCCTTTGAGGTACGGTTGTCCTTGCGGTCACCGAATCCCACCTGCACAGCGTCATAGCCGTCCTTGTCTGCGGTCTTCACCTGGGTGACCACACAGGGTCCCACTTCAAGCACAGTGCAGGGAAGGCTCTTGCCCTCCTCGCTGTACATGTTGGTCATACCAACTTTCTTTCCAATCAATCCGGGCATATCCGTCAGACTTTGATTTCAACTTCAACACCGCTCGGCAACTCGAGGCGCATCAATGCGTCGACCGTAGCGGAAGAATTGCTGTAGATGTCGAGCAAGCGCTTGTAAGCACTCAGCTCGAACTGTTCACGCGACTTCTTATTCACGTGCGGCGAGCGCAACACGGTGTAGATGCGCTGGTGCGTAGGCAGCGGAATGGGACCACTGACGACAGCGCCTGTCGACTTGACCGTCTTGACGATCTTCTCGGCGGACTTGTCGACCAGGTTGTGGTCGTAGCTCTTCAGCTTGATGCGAATCTTCTGGGCCATCTGATACTCTAATTACTTGCCTTGAGCTTCTGCGATTACCGCCTCGGACACGCTGTTCGGGGCTTCTGAATAGTGACTGAACGTCATGCTGCTGTCGGCGCGACCTGAAGTCAGCGTCCGCAGGTCCGTCACGTATCCAAACATTTCACTCAGTGGCACTTTTGCCTTAATGACGGTCTTTCCACCGCGCTCGTCGGTGCCTTCGACCATGCCTCGGCGCTTGTTCAAGTCGCCAATAACATCACCCATGTTGGCTTCTGGGGTGCGAACCTCCAGGGCCATGATGGGCTCAAGAATTTTAGGATTGCAACTCTTCATGGCGTTGCGGTAAGCCATCTTGGCTGCAAGCTCGAAAGAGAGTTGGTCCGAGTCCACTGCGTGGAATGAACCATCGAGCAACTCCACTGCCATGCTGTCCATTGGATATCCAGCGAGAACACCTGTTACCATGGCGTCCTTGAATCCCTTCTCGACGGAAGGAACGAACTCCTTGGGGACGTTTCCGCCTTTTACAGAGTTCTTGAACACCAAACCTTCCTCCTCTGGAGTAGGTGATGGTCCAATGTTGATGATGATGTCGGCGAACTTACCGCGACCACCTGACTGCTTTTTGTAGACCTCACGGTGACGAACTTCACCGAAGATGGCCTCCTTGTATGCTACTTGAGGCTGACCCTGGTTGCACTCCACCTTGAACTCGCGGCGCAAGCGATCTACGAGAACGTCGAGGTGCAGCTCACCCATACCGGAGATGACGGTTTGACCGCTGTCTTCGTCTGTGTGCACGCGGAAGGTGGGATCCTCCTCAGAAAGCTTGGCGAGGCCATTGCCCAACTTGTCGATGTCTGCCTGAGACTTTGGCTCAATGGCGATACCGATTACTGGGTCGGGGAACGTCATGCTCTCCAACGTGATGGGGTGACCTTCTGAACACAAGGTGTCTCCTGTACGGATGTCCTTAAATCCAACTACCGCACCGATGTCGCCAGCTTCGAGCTGGTCGATGGGGTTCTGCTTGTTAGAGTGCATCTGGAAGATGCGGCTGATCCGCTCCTTTTTGTCAGAACGGGTGTTCTTCACGTAAGAGCCAGCAGGAAGGGTTCCAGAGTACGCGCGAACGAAGCACAACCGGCCAACGAAGGGATCTGTCGCAATTTTGAAAGCCAAACCAGCGAATGGCTCTTCCGGATCGCTGTGGCGAACCACCTGCTCCTCCTCATTGTCCGGGTTCATACCCACAATGTCACCAATGTCGTATGGTGAGGGGAGGTAGCGCATCACACCGTCCAGCATGGTCTGCACACCCTTGTTCTTGAATGCACTTCCGCACATCATGGGGGTGATGTCCATCGCGATGGTCGCCTTGCGGATCGCAGAAACCATCTCAGCCTCAGTGATGCTGTCGGGATCCTCGAAATACTTCTCCATCAAAGTATCGTCCTGCTCTGCCACTGCTTCGACAAGCTTTCCACGGTACTCTTCGACCACGTCGACCAAATCCGCGGGAACAGGGATTTCAGTAAACGTCATGCCCTTATCGTCTTCGTTCCAAACCATGGCCTTGCCGGTCAGCAAGTCTACCACGCCTGTGAAGTCGTCTTCTGCTCCGATGGGAACCTGAAGTGGGACAGGGTTCGCGCCCAACATCTCGCGGATCTGCTCCAAAACATTGAAGAAGTCAGCTCCTGAACGGTCCATCTTGTTGACGAAACCGATGCGGGGCACTTTGTACTTGTCTGCCAGACCCCAGTTGGTCTCTGACTGCGGCTCTACACCAGAAACTGCACAGAACAGACCGACAGCGCCGTCCAAAACCCGCAAGGAACGCTCCACTTCTACGGTGAAGTCCACGTGTCCAGGGGTATCAATGATGTTAATCCGGTAATCTTGATCCTCGAACTGCCAAAAACAAGTAGTAGCGGCAGATGTAATCGTGATGCCGCGCTCTTGCTCCTGCTCCATCCAGTCCATGGTGGCTGCACCATCGTGCACCTCACCAATCTTGTGAGAAATGCCGGTATAGTACAAAATACGCTCCGTCGTGGTGGTCTTGCCAGCGTCGACGTGGGCCATAATGCCAATGTTGCGCGTGAAATTGAGGTCCCTTTTGGACATGATTTCGGAGGTGGTGTGGTGGTGGGTCGGGTCAGAAACGGAAGTGGGAGAACGCCTTGTTCGCCTCAGCCATCCGGTGGGTGTCTTCTTTCTTTTTGAAAGTGGCCCCCTCTCCTTTGTTGGCTGCAATGATCTCGGCCGCAAGGCGGTCTGCCATTGTCTTTTCGTTGCGAAGTCGTGCGTAGCTGATGATCCACTTCACGGCCATGCTGCGCTTGCGGCTGTCACGGATGGGATGGGGAATCTGGAAGGTCGCTCCACCAACACGGCGGCTGCGCACCTCTACATTGGGAGTAACAGCGTCAACAGCTGTCTTCCATTGCTCCAGGCCTTCTTCTCCTGTGCGCTCAGTGACTTTGTCAATGGCGGTATAGAAGATGTCAAAGGCAGTGCTCTTCTTGCCTTGGAGCATGAGATTGTTCACGAAATACGTTACGTCAGTATCGTTGAACCTCGGATCCGGGATCAGCGGATGCTTTTTTGCTTGTCTACGGCGCATGGCAGATTACTTCTTAGGTCGCTTGGTTCCGTACTTGGAGCGGCGCTGGTTGCGGCCTTCTACTCCTGCCGTGTCCAAGGCACCACGTACAATGTGATAGCGAACACCCGGCAAGTCTTTCACACGTCCTCCCCGAACCAGCACAATGCTGTGCTCTTGGAGGTTGTGGCCTTCTCCACCGATATAGGCATTGACCTCATTACCGTTGGTGAGGCGCACACGGGCAACCTTACGCATTGCGGAATTCGGCTTCTTTGGCGTGGTCGTATAAACCCTGACGCACACGCCCCTCCGTTGGGGACATGAGTCGAGCGCTGCGGACTTAGAGGTATACACCTTGTCCGTACGGCCTTTGCGGATCAACTGTTGGATCGTCGGCATTGCTTGTTAATGGCGTCGTTTTCAATCATTCAGGGACAAATAGCCCGCTGCCCCATTTTTCAACGGGGCTGCAAAACTACGGGAAATGCCGGGAATTCCAACACTCAATTGTGCAGTTCATTTCACTTCATGGCGTGGAGAGCGACAATGTGTTGGAAGCCAATCCCGCTACATTTGAATAATGGAGATGTTGGAAGGATTGAATGAGGCGCAAAAGGCCGCAGCAGGACAAGTAGAAGGACCCATGATGGTTGTCGCGGGAGCAGGTTCCGGAAAGACCCGTGTATTGACGCACCGTATCGCCCACCTCATCGACCAAGGGGTGGATCCATTCTCCATCTTGTCGCTCACGTTTACGAACAAGGCGGCCCGCGAAATGAAAGACCGCATTGGCCGCATCGTGGGGGATTCTGAAGCCCGCAACATATGGATGGGCACTTTTCACAGTGTCTTCGCCCGCATTCTGCGCATTGAAAGCGAGCGCATCAATTACCCCTCCAACTTCACCATCTACGACACGCAAGACAGCCGCAGCGTGCTCAAAGACGTCATCAAAGGGTTGGGGCTCGATGACAAACTGTACAAGCCCAATTCCATCCACAACCGAATTTCCGGGGCCAAAAACAATTTGATTGGTCCTGCCGATTACGCGCAGAACCCCGACATCACCGGAGAAGATCACCAAGCAGGCCGGCCGAGGATCGCAGAAGTCTATGCCGGCTATGATTCGCGGCTCAAGCGCTCAGGAGCGATGGACTTCGATGACCTCCTGTTCAAGACCAATGTTCTTCTTCGGGATTTTCCCGATCTCCTGCACAAGTACCAGCAGAAGTTTGGCTTCATCCTGGTCGACGAGTACCAAGACACCAACTTCGCCCAATACATGATCATCCGCCAGCTTGGCGCAGCGCGGGAAAACGTTTGTGTGGTGGGTGACGATGCGCAGAGCATCTACAGCTTTCGGGGGGCCAACATCCAGAATATTCTCAATTTTAAAAGGGACTATCCCGATTGCGTGGTCTACAAACTTGAGCAGAACTACCGCAGCACCAAAAACATTGTCGAAGCGGCCAACACCGTCATTGCCAAAAACCAAGACCAAATCCAAAAGGACGTTTGGACCGGCAACGACGAAGGCGACAAAATCGATGTGCACCGCGCACTGAGCGACAACGACGAGGGCAGTTTCGTCGCCGACGCCATCATGACGACCCGCACCCGAGAGCAGGCCGACAACAAAGATTTCGCCATCCTCTACCGCACCAATGCTCAGTCGCGCGCCTTTGAGGAACAGCTTCGGAAACGAAACGTGCCCTACCGCATCTATGGCGGCCTGAGTTTCTATCAGCGCAAGGAAATCAAAGACCTCATCTCCTATTTCAGATTGGTGGCCAACCCCACCGACGACGAAGGCTTCAAGCGCGTGGTCAATTATCCGGCCCGTGGCATTGGAAAAACATCCATGGACCGCCTGACGGTTGCTGCGTCCAATCACGATTGCGCGTTGTGGGAGGTGGTGAGTAACCCTTTGCGCAAACCTGACGATCTCAAGGGTGCCGCTTGGGGCAAACTCCAAGACTTCGCCACGATGATTGAAGGCTTTGCGACAAAGTTGGAAACGGCCACTGCTTTTGACCTCGGCCACCACATTGCCCAGCACACTGGATTGCTGCGGGACTTGCACAAGGACAAAACACCCGAAGGTGTGGCCCGCTATGAAAACGTGGAGGAATTGCTCGCGGGAATGAAGGAGTTCTCAGACCAAGTGGATCCCGCCAATCCGGACGCTGTGAACACCATGGCCGATTTCCTCGTGGACGTTGCGCTGCTGACCGATGCTGACCAAGACGATGGCGACGACAACAAAGTCTCTATGATGACCATCCATGCTGCCAAAGGTTTGGAGTTCCCCCACGTCTACATCGTAGGACTTGAAGAGAACCTTTTTCCCAGCCAGATGGCTTTGAATACCCGCGAGGAGCTCGAGGAGGAACGGCGGCTTTTTTATGTGGCCCTCACCCGGGCCGAAAAGAAAGCGACCCTGAGTTATGCCATTACGCGCTACCGCTGGGGTCAACTCCAACAGAATGAGCCGTCACGCTTCATAGAAGAGGTGGATGAGCGCTACTTGAACCTGCCCAAGGTGGATGCCCGTCGTTCTGAGCCCTTTGACTTCAATTCGGCCCGCAACTCCTTTTACAAACCCATGCCATCTGGACGCAAACCCGCATCCAGCGCCCCTGCCGCAAGCACCCCTCCTCGGCCCGGCATGCGCAAAGTCAAAGATGGCGGTCCCGCTGCACCTCCTTCCGCGGACACGGGTGAAATCCAACCCGGAACCGAGGTTAAACACGTCCGATTTGGCAAGGGCAAAGTGCTCAAGCTGGAAGGAAATGCCCCCAATGTCAAGGCCACCGTCTTCTTCCCT
>DDCX01000045.1:8377-13045 GCA_002336475.1 Flavobacteriales bacterium UBA1995
TGCGACTTTGCCCTCTTCGAGCGGTCAGTGCAAGACGGTGCACTCCAAGCCGAAACTGTCATTGGGGAATCAACATCAGATGATCTTGGGGCCTTTGAGGTGACCTTCCCTCGCAAGAGCAGTTACAGTCTGCGTTGGACCGCAGTGGCCCAAGATCACTTTCCCGCCGCCGGCACCCTGGACCCGGAGGACCTTTATCCCAACGTGCCTTTTGACCTGACAGTGGGACTGTATGCAGTGTGCACCCTGCACGTTCAGCTCGCCAGTGTTGCCCCGGAAGACTCCACAGACAATGTCCGTTTCAACTTGGGTGAAGACTTTGCCTGCGACTGCTGCCCCACCGATCAGGTCGTGCTCGAAGGAATCGGTGCCGATACAACGTGGCAGTGCCTGATGTACGGCGACCATTGGATGACCTATGGCGCCGACCTTGATGTGGCTTTGATCGGGCAACCAGACGGCCTCTTTGTGGACTCCGTGTTCTGCCCTGCCTTCGGTTCAGCCGAATTAAACCTCAATTGGTAATGCCGGCAGAAGCCCACCACTTTGTCACACCCCGCACTGCGCGCTACTGGACGGCTGGCCCCCCGCCAGCAGAAGCCGTGGGCACGCTGTATGTCTTGCATGGCTATGGCCAGCTGGCAGAGTTCTTTGTGCGCAAATTTCAGCGTGCTGCCGATGCGGGTTGGCACATTGTAGCCCCCGAGGGCGGGCACCGGTTCTACCTCAAGGGAACTTCTGGGCGGGTCGGAGCAAGCTGGATGACCAAGGAAGACCGGCTGTCCGACATCGCTGACTACGTGGCCTTTCTAGACGCCTTACGCGCACGCACTGATGGTGATGAGCCCCAAGGGCGTCAGGTGCTGCTCGGGTTCTCTCAAGGTGTGGCCACGGCGCTGCGGTGGCTGGCATTGGGCCAAAGACCGATCCACTCTTGGCATGGTGTTGTCGCCCACAGTGGTGTCCTTCCCCCTGACCTGCCCAAGGGCAACCCGGCCTTTTTAGACGCCCCGCACCTTCATCTGGTTGCCGGAACAGAGGACCCTTACATCTTGGACCCTGAAGCAGGGTTCCGCTCCTCCATGCAGGGATGGCTGGATTCTGGCGGTCAGGCCAACCAAGTGACCCACCACACCTTTCCCGGCGGTCACACTGTAGATGCAGATGCGGTTCAGGAAGTCCTGGCCCACATCCGCAAAACGCTGTGATTCACTTAATTTCGGCCCATGATCCGATTCACCCGTTCCCTCACCAGCCTTGTAGCTGGTGCCATGTTTACCGCCTCGCTTGTCAGCTGCGCTGGCGGCGCAGAAACAGAGGCCGCTCAAGACGACGTGCTGGACACCACCTCTGAGGTGGTCTCAGCAGAATTCCCCGGCGGCGCTGCCGAAGTCATGAACTTCATCGCTGGAGAAGTCACCTATCCCGAATCCGCTCGGGAAGACGCCGTCGAAGGCAAAGTATTTGTTGAGTTTACCATCGACGAAAATGGAGCCGTGACCAACGCCCATGTCATCGAACCCTTGCACCCTGCATTGGACAGTGCTGCCGTAGCCGCTGCTATGGCCATGCCAAACTGGGCCCCAGCCACCAAAGAAGGAAAGGCCATTGCTACCACCATCACGCTTCCCGTGATGTTCCGGCTGTAAGAACGATACGCCTGCAACAAAAGGTGGCCCTAGGATCTTGTGTCCTTGGGCCACCTTTTCATTGGGGGCCGCGTTAACTTCCTGCCCTGAAACCTGTACAAATGATCTTGCAAGATTTCTTTCCCTCGTTGCGCCAAGGCTTTGCTGCATCTGCAGTGCTCTTGGTTTGTTCTGCCTCAGCCCAGAGGTTTGACACTCCCCTCTCTCACGGCATCGATCCGCGAGAGGCGGCTTTTTATGAAGCCAACCCTTACCCCGCCTTGACTTCCCGAGGAGAAACCACCCCGCCGGAATTTGACAACCTCCGCACCATGGCTGAGTGGGAAGAGATCGAAATCTTGTGCGTAGGCTGGGAGGGCTACAGTGCCATCGAAAAACAGATCGTCGTCAATGCGGCGCAGCAATGTGAGGTCATCGTCCTGACCGAGGATGCAGGCTACGTGGAAGACTACATCACCTCCAGCAACAATGGGGGTGCAGCTGCGTCGATGGACAACATCACGCTCTTGGAAGTCCCTCTGAACACCGTTTGGATCCGCGACTATGGCCCCAATACCGTTTACGGCAACGGAGTTGATGACCGCATCATCGTAGACTGGCTGTACAACCGACCACGACCAGACGACGATGTTGCACCACAAGTCATCGCCGACCACATGGGCATCGACGTCTATGAAACCACAGCCGAGCCTTACGAGTTGATGAACACGGGGGGCAACTTTATGAGCGACGGTTTTGGAATGGGCTTTGCATCCGACCTCATCGGGGACGAAAACTCAGGCGGCTCTACCTGGTGGGGCACCCAATTTCCCGATCAAAGTGCCGAAGAGATTGAAGACATTCTCGCTGATTTCATGGGACTGCATACCTATGTCCGCATGGAAAACCTCCCCTTCGATGGCATTCACCACATCGACATGCACATGAAGTTGCTCGATGAGGAGACGATCTTGATGGCGGAGTATCCCGAAGGTCTGGCCGACGGCCCACAGATCGAGGCCAACCTCGAGTATGTGCTGTCCAACCACACCAGCAAATGGGGCACCCCCTTTGACGTGGTGCGCATCCCCTCACCGCCGGAGCCCGGATGGGGAGGTGGCTTCCCCGATGAAGGAGGCGATTACATGACCTACACCAACTCGGTGTTCGTCAACAACACCATCTTACTCCCTACCTATTACGAAGAGTATGACACCACTGCCATCGCCATATATGAGCGTGAGCTTCCCGGATACAACGTGGTGGGCATCGACTGCAACCAGATCATCTCGGCCAGTGGTGCCATCCACTGCATCACCCACAGTGTGGGTGTGGAAGACCCCATGCTCATCAGCCATCAGCCGCTCGATGACACGGAGGACTCTGTGAACCCCTACCCTGTTGAGGCCTTGGTTCAGCACCGCTCTGGCATTGACAATGCCAAGCTTTTCTGGCGGGTCGCCGGTGAGACAGACTACAGCGAAGTGGCCATGACAGCCGCTATGGAAGACATGTGGAACGCCGACATTCCAGCGCAACCGGAGGGCACTGTCGTGCAGTACTACATCGAAGGCACTTCGGTCAGCGGCAAGGTGCAGGACCGCCCCATGCCCGCTCCCGAAGGCTACTGGCAATTCAGGGTGGGCGAAATTGCTGTCAATGGAATCTCCGGGGTATCCAGCTTTGCTGGCTTTCAACCCGCTTTCCCCAATCCCGCATCGGCCATCACTTGTGTGCCAGTGGAGCTCAAAACTGCCGCTACAGGCCGGTTGGTCCTGCGGGATGCTTCAGGACGGTTGATTTCCACGCTGTTTGAAGGCCAGCTCCCCAGCGGTCTGTCCAAGTACTTCTTGGATGCAGCTACACTGCCTGCAGGCGCCTACGTTCTCCACCTCCAACTCGAGGGACGGGGCACCTGGTCCCAACGGCTGATGGTCCGCTGATCCAGCCACTTCAGATCATGAAAAAGGCGGCCTTATCGGGCCGCCTTTTTCAATGAAGGTCATTTCGGACTCAGTCGCGGCGCCCCAGCAGGCGCAGCAAAAAGAGAAAGAGGTTGATGAAATCGAGGTAGAGGCTCGTGGCGCCCAGCAGGGCCAGCTTCTTGCCGTGCTCACTGCCGTATTCGACCCCTGCAGCAATCCGCTTCAGCTTCTGGGTATCATAGGCGATGAGGCCTGTAAAGATCAATACGCCCAGCACGGAAATGCCAAAGTCGAGGGCCGATGACCCCAAGAACCAATTGACCACCATGGCCATCAAAATGCCCACAACCGCCATCATCAAAATGCTGCCAAAGCGGCTGAGGTCTGTAGAGGTGGTGTACCCAATGATGGACATCACCAGAAAGGTGCCTGCTGTGATGCCGAAGACCTGCGCGAGGCTGCCCATGCTGTAGACGATAAACACGCTGCTCAGCGATGCCCCCATGGTGGCGCTAAATGCCACAAACAACATGGCAAGGGAAGCGGCGCTCAAGCGCTGCAAACCAAAGTTCATGGCCAAGATGAAGCCGAGGGGGGCCAAGGTGACCACCCATCCCAACATGCTCATGCCGCCCATTTCATTGTAGAGCATGGTAATGGCGCCACTGCTGGCGAAATACCATGCCATAGCCGCCGTGATGGCAAGCCCACCTGCCATCCACCCGAAGACGCCATTCATGAAGGCGCGCTCATCGGAAACGATGGGGGCCGTGCCCGAAAAACCGGAAGTGTTGTTGTTCCCGCCAAAAATGCGGGGAGGGTCTTGATTCGACATGCACGCAAATTGCGCAATTCCGATGGAATCAGGCGCCCTTGGTGTCGATCAATCGCATGAATTCCTTGCGCGTTTTGGAATCGTTGAGAAATGACCCTGTGAAAGCGCTTGTCGTCGTCAGGCTGTGTTGCTTCTCAACACCCCGCATTTGCATGCACAAATGACGGGCCTCAATGACCACCGCGACCCCCTTGGGCTCGAGGGTATCCTGGATGCAATCTCTGATCTGGCGGGTCAGCCTTTCTTGGACTTGCAGGCGACGGGCAAAGACATCTACAAC
>DDCX01000100.1 GCA_002336475.1 Flavobacteriales bacterium UBA1995
GCAACGGTGGCAGCAGCCATCCACCTTAGGTGTCCCGGCTTGACGCGCAGGGCCCACTTCTCCGCAAAAGTCCCTTCTTCTTGAAGAATCAGCCGGTAGTCGTTGCGCTTTTGATGCTTGCGCTTGGACGGTTGGTGTGGCTTTTTTGAATTCATCTGGGGTCAAAGATGGCAGAGAACACCTGAGTGTGACGGGTATTTTGCAGACGGGGCGACTCTATTGCAATATTTTCGCGCCTGTTGAGTTGGCACAAGGCAGTGCAGCACATCATGCATCGAACCCCCACATCCAATCACCAGCCCATGAGATCCAGGTGGAGTAGTCTGTTTTCAGGGTGGATCGTGTTCTCTCTTTTGTTGGTGTTCACAGTCATGTGGACCGGCTGCACCACGCAGCGGGATGGCCGATTCTACAGGGCGTATCACAACACTACATCTCGGTTTAACGGCTTTCACTTTGCCCGACTGGCCATGGAAGAGGCCGATCAGAAATTGGCAGAGTCTCAAGAGGAAAATTGGGATGAAGTGATTCCGCTTTTTCTCTATGGGACAGAGGATCAGGCTGACTTTTTATACCCGTTGATGGAGCGGGCCATTGAGAAATGCTCTCGGGTTGTGGACCGGCACGCCATGACACCGCCATCCAGTCTGAAGAAGGATTTCAAGCGCCCCCAACTGAACCGGTGGATCGACGACAACTATACGATTATCGGAAAAGGCCACTTCTACAAGGGAGACTTTGTGAAGGCTGAAGAGGTGTTCAAGTATCTGCAGCGCAAACACAAGGAGCCTGACAGCCAAGTGGCAGCAGGGGCTTGGTTGGCGCGCACGTACATGGCATTGGAAAACATGCCCAAGGCCAACTCGGCGCTGCTTAAAGCCGTCGGTGAGCGTGACGCATCGGACGCCTTGCGCGCGGATGCCTTTTTGGTACAGGCGGACTTTCAGCTTTCCCAAAGCAACATTGAAGAGGCCATGGGCTCCATAGAAAGGGCCATTCCCCTGATCAAGAAAAAGAAGGACCGGGCGAGGCCCATGTTTGTCTTGGCGCAATTGAAGCAGCGCTATGGCCGGAACCAGCAAGCCATTGACCTCTTCGAGGATGTGGTCAAACTGAAGACGCCATATGAAATGGAGTTCCAGGCCCGTATGCAGCAGGCATTGGCCTATGACCGAAGGGGGGGCAGAAGTGAAGAAATCAGGGAGTTGTTCTTCGACATGCTCGATGACGACAAGAATGAGGACTACCGAGACCAGGTGTTCTACGCGTTGGCTCAAATTGAGCTCGAGGAGCTGAACCGCGAGGAGGGCATGGACTATTTGCGGGATGCATTGGCGGAGGATTCGGGAAACCGGAGGCCCCGCATGAAGAGCTTTTTGGCACTGGCTGACCTGCATTTAGAAGACCGCTCTTACGAATTGGCGCAAGCCTATTATGACAGCACCTTGGCCAATATGGACGAGGATCACCCTCGATACGCAGAGGTGCGCAACAACGCCAAGAGTTTGACTGAACTCGTGGAGCAGTTGATTGTGATCGTGCGCAACGACAGCCTCAGGGAGCTTTGCGACTTGGATGAAGATGACCGGTTCGCGCGGTTGGAGGACATCATCGAGGGCCTGCGCATCGCTCAGGAAGAGGCACAGGCAGAATCGGACCGCTTGGCAGAAGAGGCCATTCAGGCCAGCTTTAATGGGCCGGGCAGCGCCACGGCTTTTTGGCCATACAACCCCAGGCTTAGGACCGCTGGCCAATCGTTTTTTGTAGACCGCTGGGGAGACAGACCGCTGGAAGACGATTGGAGGCGCAGCCGAAAAATGGCTGCCGCATTTGGAACCATTGAAGATGTGGTGGACGACGTGGCTTCTGTAGACTTACTGTCCACCAGTGGGGAGCTGCCTACTCCAGAGGAGTTGATGGAGGGCTTGCCTTGTGATGAGGAACAGCGTGTTGAGGTTGATGTAGAGACGGCAACGGCGGTCTATCAAAGCGGAGTGATCTACAAGGAGAAGCTTGAAGACACCGACAATGCGATTGAGGCTTGGGTGGACTTGTTGGACCGGTTCGAAGAGAGCGGGGAACATCCTTTGGCCCACTATCAGCTGTACCGGACTTACTTGTTTTTGGAGGAGACGGAGAATTATGCGAATCCGTTTTGCAGCACCTGCAATTCACAGTTTTGGGCAGACCAAATTTCATTGCGTTACCCTGACAGCGAATGGGCCCAGCTCGTTGAAGATCCAGATTTTGTGGACTTTGAGGAGCAGCGCAGGTTGGATGAGCTCGCGGCTTACGAGGCGCACATCATCCGCTATTATTCCCAAAAGGATTATCAAGACATTCTGACGGAGATCAATGCCACCTTGGACACGGTGCCCAATCACACCCAGGAGTGCCGGTACCGATTCTTGAGGGCCCAGTGTATTGGGTGGCTTGACGGGCGTGCGCGCAGTCGGGACAATTACATCGATGCCCTCAAGCTGGTGGTGGCCAGTTGCGATTCTACAGAACAAGGCATGGCCGCCCGGGAAATCTTGGCTGGATTGGGAGTGGGTGAGAAGGGGCCCAAAGAAGAGAAAATGAACGGCGTTCCCACCCTTCCAGACGTTGGCAATTACACCGACAAGCCTGTTTTGGAGCATTACTTGGGTGTGATTATTCCCGTTAAGGATGGCGACGCAGAGGGCACCAAGGCTGCGCTTTCAGACTTTAACCGCCAGTACTTTGCGAGTGCTGAACTCAAGGTGACGAGCAACTTGTTGGACAGAGAGAACCAGTTGGTGCTGGTCAAACAGTTTGTCAGAAAGGACCGGGCGATGGATTACTACCGTGTTTTGACTGGAAACAGGGAATCCATGATTGACTTCAACACCAGTGGTTACAAGACTTTTGTGATCCACACGGAGAACTACGTCGAGCTCTTTAAGAGTAAAAATGTGGACGGTTACCGCATCTTCTTCGACCAATATTACCTTCGGGAGTGAATGTCAGCTGAGTAAGCGACAGGACCACATTTACTATGGCACGACAACGCACCAACGAAGTTTCCCTAGAGCAGGGCATAAACCGCATTGTGGAAGGGACCCATATGGAGGGCATTATTCGCAGTGAGGGAAGCATTAGAATCGATGGATCTTTCAGTGGTGACATCCATACCGCTGGACGCCTTGTGATTGGAAAATCAGGCCGTATTGAAGGCCGCATCGATTGTATGGATTGTGAGTCGGAAGGACTTGTGTTGGGAGAATTGAGGGTTGCGGGGCTTTTGAGTCTCAAGGCGTCGAGCAGGGTGGATGGTGAAATCCAATACGGCAGGATGGCTGTAGAGGCTGGTGCCCAGGTGGTCGGCACGTGCCGTTTGGATGGAGAACAAGAACTACAATTGGCCAGTAAGGACGGTGACACTAGGATTGAAGATGCCCAAGAGTCGCGCCTCCAGCAATCCGCCTAAAGGGGACAAAGGAGTGATGCGCCACATGGGACTGGCGGCTACACTTGCGGCGGGAATTGGCGGTGGAGCTTGGCTCGGCAGTCAATGGGACGAATCTTCGGGCCATGAATTACAGTGGGCGACGGCTTTGTGCGCCATGTTGGGTCTTGCGGCTTCTTTGACCGTGGTATTTCAAGACTTAAAGCGATGAAGTTTCATCTGATGAACGCGCTGACTGGGGCAGCGGGAATGATTTTGGTGTCCACCTTGGGAGAGCCATTGTTGACAGACGCTGTGCGTCTGCCTTTGCAAGCCGTGGTGGTGGTCCTTTTTTTAGTGACCCTTGTGCTTGAGCGCATGTTGAGGCCTAAAAAAGGCGTAACGCCTGGGGCACTGGTGAGAAATGTAATGGGAGCGACCCTCATCAAAATGATGTTGGTGATGACGGGAATCTTGTTTTATGTCGTCTTGGATGGTCCTGACCCCAGAAACTTTGCCATCGCGGCCTACCTGCTGTATGCCTCATTTACAGCGATTCTTGTTGCAGAATCCATGCGCCATTCTGTGCCACCAACGGGCGGCGTTTGATAGTTCTGTGTTCTCGGATGCGAAAAGGGTTCGGGGTAAGGAATACGGTGGCTATCTTCGCACCCAAATTCGCTACGGCGATGTTCGATACAACCCGGTCAAACAACGGCATCATGCGCTTTTCAATGAGGATCATGTCTCTTCTGTTGAGCTTAGGCTTTACCGGAAGTGTCTTGGCCTCTTCCGGAGGCGGAGAGAATCCTGATCCGGGCGAGTTTATCATTCATCACATTGCCGACGCGCACGACATTCACCTTTGGGGTGAAGGTCCTTCTGCCGTTCACATTCCCCTTCCCGTCATCTCATACTCTCCGGAGTACGGGGTGAGCATGTTCTCCAGTGCGCACTTGTTGCACCACGGTGAAGATCATGTCGACATGTCGGACCACGGCATGGAGGGGGCGCATGAAGAACACGCACCGCATGGCGGAAGTGGCCAATACCACTGCCACGAAACGGGACTGACCTACTCCTTGGATGGCAATGGGGCCCTGCACGCCCACAACAATGCCGGAGAGCACGTGCACGCTTACGACCTGTCCATCAGCAAGAGTGTGTTGGGCATGTTTATCGTGATTTTCATGATGCTGCTCATCTTCCCGCGAGTGGGTTCTGCATACAAGAAGAGGAAGGGCCAGGCCCCGAAAGGCTTGCAAAACGCACTCGAGCCCCTCATCCTGTTCATCCGCGACGAGGTGGCCGTTCCCAGCATCGGCGCGAAAAAGGCCGATCGGTACCTGCCTTTTTTGCTGACCACGTTCTTCTTCATTTTCCTATGTAACCTCCTGGGCCTTGTTCCTTTTATCGGGGCATTCAACGTCACGGGCACGGTAGGGGTCACATTGATTTTGGCCACGTTTGTCTTCATCATCACGACGGTGTCAGGCAACCGCCATTATTGGGGACACATCTTTTGGCCCCCAGGCGTCCCGCTCCCTATCAAGCTGATTTTGGTGCCCGTTGAGGTGGTCGGAATTTTGTTGAAGCCCGCGGTTTTGATGATCCGTTTGACTGCGAACATCGGTGCCGGGCACATCATCATTTTGGCGCTGACATTTTTGGTCTTCATCATCAGTGATTACGGCGCTCATACGGCTGCCGGAATCGGAACTGGAATATTTTCTGTGGCGTTCATGATTTTCATGTACTTCATCGAATTGCTTGTGGCGTTTTTGCAGGCATACGTTTTCACCCTTTTGGCGGCGCTGTACTTCGGTGACGCGACCCAAGAGGCCCACCATTGAACACAACCCAAATCAACCCCTAATCTCTTCCTTATGGAACTCGCAATGATCCTCATGGAGGCTGCTAACATCACCAAAGGCCTCGCTGGCATTGGTGCAGGTATCGCAGCCATTGGTGCTGGTGTCGGCATCGGTCGCATCGGCGGAAGCGCCCTCGAATCGATGGCCCGTCAACCCGAAATCAGCGGTGATCTCCGTGCGAACATGATTGTGGCTGCCGCTCTTGTAGAGGGTGCCGCTTTGTTCGCCATCATCGTCTGCTTCCTCGCAAGCTGAACCGGGCTACAGCCTCAGTTCCATGGAAGCGTTTCTGAATACCGTTTACGGTACCGTTTTTTGGTCGACCATCTCCTTTTTGGTGGTGTTGATCTTGATGCGGCGTATGGCTTGGGGCCCGATTCTTCAAGGCTTGAAAGAGCGCGAAGAGGAAATCGATGGCGCCCTAAACAAGGCCAAAGAGGCGCGGGCAGAGATCGAGAATCTCCAGTCTGACAACGAGCGTCTTCTGCAGGAGGCTCGGGCTGAGCGCGACGGCATGTTGCGTGATGCTCGGGACATGTCGGATAAGCTTGTTGCGGACGCCAAGCAATTGGCCAAGGAAGAAGGTGAGCGCATGATCGTTCAGGCCAAACAGGCCATCGATGGTGAGCGCGCTGGAGCCGTGGCCGATCTTAAAGCCGAGGTGGCCAAGTTGAGCCTTGAAATTGCTGAGACGCTGGTTCGCCAGGAGCTCAGTGATGACGGGAACCAGCAGGCGCTCATCGGCCGAATGATTTCGGACTCCAAACTGAATTGATCGAATGTCTGCCAGCTCTGTAGCCCGCCGATATGGCAAATCCTTGTTCACGCTCTGTAAGGAGCAGAACGCAGTGGATGTTGTAGAGCAGGATATGCGCGGCCTCATCGAAGCGATGAAGGAAAACCGTGAGCTGTCTGCTGTTTTGGCCAGTCCGGTTGTGCGCCCAGAAAAGAAGGAGGCCATTATGCGCTCCGTCTTTGCTACATGCCAACCTCTGACCGTTTCCTTTTTGGCGCTTTTGGCGGACAAGGGACGGGCAGGGATGTTGGATCACATGGCGCAGGCATTTGTGGATTTGGTGCGCGAAGAACGGAACGTGGTGGTGGCAGAAGTCACGACTGCGGTAGCTTTGGATGAGGCACGACGCGCAGAAATCAATGCATTGATCGGCAAAATCCACCAGGGAGGGGTGGAATTGTCGGAGAAGGTTGATCCCACACTCATCGGCGGCTTTAAGCTGCGGATTGGTGATCGGATGATCGACGCTACGGTATTTGAGTCCTTGAGGACCCTGCACCGAGACCTTACCAACAACCCATACGAACCGGCTTACTGAGCGTATTTCAACCTCATGTCCCAGATCAAACCCGCCGAAGTTTCAGCCATTTTGCGAGAGCAATTGGCCGGCAATCAGACCGCTGCTGACCTTCAAGAAGTCGGTACTGTACTCCAGTTAGGAGACGGAATTGCGCGTATTTATGGCCTCTCAAATGTGCAGGCCGGTGAGCTCATTGAGTTCGAAAACGGCGTGCGTGGCATCGCATTGAACCTCGAGGAGGACAATGTGGGCGCAGTGCTGCTTGAGCCATCAGGAGAGCTGAAGGAAGGATCATCGGTAAAGCGGCTGAACCGGATCGCCTCTGTAAAGGTGGGGCGCGGCATGCTCGGTCGAGTTGTCAATACTTTGGGTGAGCCCATTGACGGAAAGGGCCATATCGAGGGGGACCTTTTCGATATGCCACTTGAGCGCAAGGCGCCAGGCGTGATTTTTCGTCAGCCGGTAAACGAGCCCCTGCAGACGGGCATCAAGGCCGTTGACTCAATGATTCCGATTGGCCGAGGCCAGCGGGAGTTGATCATTGGTGACCGCCAAACTGGAAAGACAACGGTGGCGATTGACACCATCATCAACCAAAAGGAATTTTATGACGCAGGAGAGCCTGTGTTCTGCATGTACGTTGCGATTGGACAGAAGGGTTCTACTGTGGCGGGCATTGTTCAGACCTTGGAAGAGGCTGGCGCTATGGCCTACACGGTGGTGGTGGCTGCGACTGCAGCTGACCCTGCTCCACTTCAGTTTTATGCGCCTTTTACGGGTGCAGCGATCGGCGAGTTCTTCCGTGACACAGGCAATCCCGCGTTGGTGGTCTATGATGACCTCTCCAAGCAAGCGGTGGCTTACCGTGAGGTGTCGCTGTTGCTGCGCCGTCCTCCGGGCCGTGAAGCTTATCCAGGGGACGTGTTCTATTTGCACAGCCGCTTGTTGGAGCGTGCAGCCAAGGTGATTGCCGACGATGGCATTGCCAAGGAAATGAACGACCTGCCCGAGAGCATTCGACACATGGTGAAAGGAGGTGGTTCTTTGACCGCGCTTCCCATCATTGAGACCCAAGCGGGAGACGTTTCTGCTTACATCCCGACCAACGTGATTTCCATTACGGATGGTCAGATTTTCTTGGAGAGCAGCTTGTTCCTTTCCGGTGTACGTCCTGCCATTAACGTGGGTATCTCGGTTAGCCGGGTAGGGGGTAACGCCCAGATCAAGTCGATGAAGAAGGTGTCAGGTACATTGAAGCTTGACCAAGCCCAGTACCGTGAGCTCGAAGCGTTTGCGAAGTTTGGTTCTGACCTTGACGACGCCACAAAGGCGGTCCTCGACAAGGGCATGCGCAACGTGGAGATCTTGAAGCAAAGCCTGAATTCACCGATGCCTGTTGAGGAGCAGACTGCCATCATTTATGCTGGAACGAAAAACCTCTTGAAGACGGTTCCCGTTGACAAGGTGAAGGAATTCGAATCTGCATATTTGGATTACCTGCGCTCAAAGCATGGCGAGACCATGGCTGAGTTGAAGACAGGTAAGTATTCAGATGAATCCCAGAAGGTGATGTCTGAGGCTGCTGCTGAAGTCAGCAAGCAGTTCGCAGGAGCCTGAACGCACTGAACGATGGCTGGAGGTCTCAAGGAAGTTCGCAACCGCATTGCCTCTGTCGGAAGTACCCGGCAGATCACGCAAGCGATGAAGGTCGTGTCGGCGGCCAAACTGCGCCGCGCTCAAGATGCGATCACGCAGATGCGTCCGTATGCTGAGAGGCTTCAGGAGATCTTGGTCAATGTGAGCGGTTCAATGGAGGGGTCTGAAAACCCGTATGCCATTGAGCGGGAGGTCAAGAAGGTGCTTTTGGTGGCCATCACATCGAACCGTGGTTTGTGCGGCCCATTCAACAACAACGTCATCAAATTGGCGAAAGGGCGGATTGATGAGCACACTGAGGCACGCGTTCACGTCTTGTGCCTCGGTAAAAAGGCGGGCGATGCGTTTCGCAAGACCGACCATTTTACTACGCTGACCTTGGGTGACCACCCGCATGAGATTTTTGACCGCTTGGATTTCGCCAACACATCGGATGTGGCCCAGGTGGTGATGGACGCCTTTACTTCTGGTGCATACGACAGGGTAGAGTTGTTGTATAACCGCTTTGTGAATGCCGCTGTGCAGGACATCCGGTGCGAGCAGATGTTGCCCATTGAACAGGTGGCAACAGAAGGTGGTGCTGCCCCTAAGGAGGTGGACTACATATTTGAGCCCAGCCAAGAGGAAATTGCGGCCAATATTGTGCCGAACACCCTGAAGATTCAGTTGTACAAAGCATTGTTGGACAGCCAAGCTTCTGAGCATGGAGCGCGGATGACGGCCATGCACAAGGCGACTGAAAACGCTGGTGAAATGCTGCGCGAACTCAAGCTCAGCTACAATAAGGCCCGTCAGGCGGCCATTACCGCAGAAATTCTCGAGATTGTGGGCGGCGCGGAAGCGCTTGAAGGATGATCCCACAAGCTTGATAAGACTCTCTTTACGCCAACGACTTTTTTTCGCCATGCTTGGCGTTGTGCTGTTGGGTTTTCTCCTTACAGGAGCCGCGACATTCATAGGCTTTGCGCGCTTGGACGAGGAGTACAATGCAGCCCGACTGATTCGGAAGGAGCAAGCGGTAGCGCGAAGCTTGGGCTTTGCATTGCAAGAGGCCATAGGTGATACGGTGGAGGCCACCTCACTGAGTTGGACGTCCATGCCAGGAGCATTTGCCAATAGGATTATTGAAATTCAGGAGGTACACGGCGTCCCACTTGCGATGTACCGATTGGACGGAAGTCTATTCGTGACGTCTTCTTTTGATCGGCCAGAGTCCCGGGGATTTGCTGTGGACGCTGACCCAGACGTTTTGATTGCGCTGGCGCAAGGTGCCGAAAGGCTTGAGGTTCCGGTAGGCAATGGGGACTTCATCGCGTATTGGTATCAGGTAAATGACAGCCAACGTCCGGTTGCTTTGGTGGCGTTGCGGTACGCTTCCCGTGTATTAGAGGCAGGGGGCAGAAGGGAGTTGTTCCGGGCCTTAGGAGGTGTTTTTGGATTGGTGTTCATGGCTGCGGCAGCATTGGCCTTCTTCCTGTCTCGCTCTATTTCGCGGCCATTGTCGCGCTTAGGTGCTTTGATGGAGCGGATGGATGTTTCGAAAGATGAAGGGTTCGAGCCGCTGCGCTATGCTGCAGGAGAGGCCGATGAGATTGGTGTTTTGGTTTCACGGTACAACCGCATGGCTGAAAATGTGCGGCGCTCTGCTGCAGCGTTGGCCAAATCCGAGCGCGAAAGCGCATGGCGCGAGATGGCCATGCAGGTGGCGCACGAAATTAAAAATCCACTGACTCCGATGAAACTGGGAGTGCAGCAGTTGGAGCGCAGGGCTTTGGCAGACGGGGCAGACTTGGAAGACCTCAGGGGACGAGTAAGGGAACTTTCAGAAGTGCTACAGGGGCAGATAGACGTTTTGGCCAGAATTGCGGACGAGTTCAGCACATTGGCCAGGCTTCCGCAAGGCGATATGAAGCCGCATTCGCTGCGTCGCATCCTAGAAAACGTGGTTCGGCTTCACGGGGTGCCCCATTTAGGGCCGAATCTGGAGATGGAAGGGGACATAGATATTGTCTGTGACGCTGATCAGCTGGGTAGAATGGTTCAGAATCTGGTGATTAATGCACAGCAGGCCATTGGTGACGGTCCCGGCGAAGTGCGCATTGTGGTGGCGTTTGACCCGTTGGTGTTGACGGTGAAGGACAATGGCCCCGGCATGTCAGCCGAAGTTGCTGAGCGGATGTTTGAGCCGAGGTTTACCATGCGCGGCGGGGGTTCTGGGCTGGGTTTGCCCATTGTAAAAGCCATTGCAGATCGTCATAACATCACCATAAAGTGTGATACAAGCCCCGGGAACGGCACTTCGTTCATGTTGGGTGTTGTTTTGTGACTTTTTGGTTATCAACGAAAGGTTGGTATTATCAGCTAAGTCCTACGGTTGAAGTCAGTTGCATTCCCCCTTTCTTGCCAACGGTGAATTTTTGCCAAAAACCATCAAACAAAATCAAATCAGCAATGAGGAATCAACTCCTGCTTCTGTTGGCTTCGTTTGCCTTCGGTATTTCTGCGGCTTGGGCCCAGTCCGTATCGGGAAAGGTGACCGACAGTTCCAATGGCGAAGGCCTGCCCGGTGTGGCGGTC
>DDCX01000071.1:0-6916 GCA_002336475.1 Flavobacteriales bacterium UBA1995
GGGACCTACATCTTAACTGGAAAAGGAAACGATGGAAAAATCCGACGCAAGGAACTTGTGAGGGTGGTCCAATGATTCATTCGTTAGACGCATCTTTGCGCGCGATTTGAGACCCATGTTAAAGGAGAACAAAGCCCGTCGAATGGCCATCAAGGCCGAATGGCAGCGAGATAGCAACTCTGCGCCAGGGTTCAACAAGTACTTCATCACCATTCGGGAAACCGATGGCACTGAAGTGCGCATGCCAGCTTATGGCCGTGACATGCAAGACGCACTAAGCCGACTTGTAAAAACCGAACGCGCCGAAAAGCTTGCGGAGGTCACCGAGAAAGTACCTGACTTCGTTTACGTCCTGTTGTTCCTCGGAACTTTGGGCGTTGGCGCTACGTTGAGCACAGCGAATGACGACCCGATGTACTTCGCTGTTGGGGCCAGTGCCCTCGTAGTTTTGGTAGGACTGTACCTGCTCAGGATCAGGAAGTAATCCGGGTCAATTTCCAATGTCTACACCTCCTTCTGTGGGTGTAATCCAATGGACATTGACCAAGTGGGCCTGACCTGAGAGGGATGCCCTCACGCGCATGAAGCCCTGAACAGTGAGTTCTTCACTGCCGAAATACTGCCGAACATCGAGTGTTTTAACGACACCTGGTGCGACCCTTACTTCAAAAATGGCAAGGAATCCGTAACGTTCCTCCCCAAAAGAGCGCGCGTACGCATCTACTGGCAGCGTTCCTGCATAGCTGTTGTCAAAAGAGGAAGGCCTGTGCAACTCAGAACTGATCGGAGTTTGCCCAGTACCTGCGAATGCAACGAAGACAAACAGAAGGAAGGGAAAGAAGGGACGCATCGAATTCAGCATTTCCCCCATCTACGGGATGAATACCTCTAGGGTTACGTCTCCACACTGCAAACCCCTGAGGTTATCTTCGCGATATGGGAAGAGCCTTCGAATTTAGAAAGGAGAGAAAAATGAAGCGTTGGGCAGCCATGTCCAAAACGTTTGCGCGTCTCAACAAAGACATCATTTTATCCATTAAAGAAGGAGGGGGGATTGCCGATCCTGACTTGAATGCCCGCCTGCGTGCAGTCATCCAGAACTGTCGGGCGGCCAATATGCCCAATGACAACATTGAACGGGCCATTAAAAAGGCCACAGACAAAGACGCTGCTGATCTAAAACAGGTCACCTTCGAGGGATACGGACCTCATGGGATCGCAGTATTTGTAGAGACCGCCACGGACAACAACAACCGAACCGTTGCCAACGTCAGGAGCTACTTCAACAAATGCAATGGCAACCTGGGCACGACCGGCAGTGTGGAATTCATGTTCGCACATGTGTGCCACTTTAAAATAGCAGCAGAAGGTCGCGATGCAGAAGAGCTTGAGCTTGAGCTCATCGACTTTGGCGCCGAAGAGATAGGTTTAGATGAGGACTCAATTGTCATTTACGGCCCTTTCGAAAGCTATGGCGGCATTCAAAAAAAGCTCGAAGAAGAGGAGATTGAAATTTCTGAATCCGGTTTTGACCGCATCCCTTCAACAACAAAAGAGCTCAACGACGAGGAGACCTTGGAGGTCGAGAAACTGATAGAAAAGTTAGAGGAGGATGATGACGTGCAAAACGTCTTTCATACCATGTCTTCAAGCTCAGAAGCGGAGTAAATAATGACGGGCCAATCCAAAGAGGCCTTTCTTCATTCAGAACAGACGACTCCAAACTCCACCAAAAGCTGGAGCAAATCGTTGGTGCCGACAATGCCGTCTGGAACAATGTCCGCCAAACAACTCTGATCGGAAGAAAAGACGCAAGAACCATTGTCCACCTCAGCAACATTGTCATAATTAAATGCAGTGGGGTAAGTGCAACCGCAAGTTGCAGGATGGTCCAAAATTGTAAAGCTTACTGAGGCTTGTTGTCCCGATTCATCTTCTGCGCTGATCACGTAATCACCAGCTTCCAAAGCCGACAGGTCTACGTTCGTCAAGATCGTAACGCTTCCTACAGCGCCTTCTGATTCGATTTCAACAAGCCCTGTAGCACTGCCAGAGCAGCGTGTAGAGTATGAAGTGGCACTTAGAGACAGCTGGGATTGAGACGTAAAAGCGATCAAAAGACCAGTCACGGCGAGAAAGTGGCGAAGCATAAGGATAATTATTGTCCTATGAATGTACCATTTTTCAAGTGAACCAAAAATCGGGGCTGTTAGAAATTTGTGTAAATGGTATAATAATGACCAAAAACGAAATATCGCTTAGCGAGAAGGGGTATTTATGCGGTCAAATTTTTTCATGGCTTTTGATTTTCAATGTAATTTTAAACATGGACCTATTTAGCCTGCCCAAGTTGTGTTTCGCATGCTCACTGAGTATGCTGCTGTCACTGGTGAGCGCACAAACAAGTCCCGTTGAAAACGTGACTTCTGGAGTCTCATCTGTCAGCATAGCCGAAGCCATTGAATTGGCCGCTGATGGTGATGTTTTGTTGTTGAGTGCATTGACATTTAACGAAAGGCTTTCGATCGAAAAACCCTTGACCTTAACTGGCGATGTCGGTGGCGGAACCGTCTTGGACATTCGCAACACCCCCAGTTGGGGCATATCGCTCGCTTCCAGTGGAATCACATTGGAAAACATCACGGTATTAAGTGACATCAACCACCAAGCCTATGGCATCCATTCCGCCCCAGGAATCACGGGCATTACCCTGCGTTCGGTGCGTATCTTAAACAATGCAACGTCTGGTATCGACCTCAACGGACTCGAAGGGCCTGAGGTCAATCTGGTGGAGAATTGTGAGGCCGTGGGCAGCGCCAGCGGTTTTGGGTTGGCTTTGAGCAGTTGCCAAAACACAGTGGTCCGGGATTTTACATCTTCTTCCAATGGGTTTGGAGACATTGGAATCCTTGAGAGTGCATACACAGATAAGCAAACGGAAGAGCTGACGTTCGAAGGAGAGATGAAGCTCGAGGGGCCTCAGGGCAATGGCCTTGGAGGAATTGTAGTGCAGTCTGACACCACTTCGCTGGAGCCTGGGATCGGGTTCAGCTTCGACATTGACATGCAGGCGGGACTGTACCATCAAATTACAGGCACCACGACTTACGATGGCAATCCTTTGGGGTACCTGCTGTGTGCTCCTGAAATTGTGGGTGAATTGTCCAAGGCTTTGTCTGATGACCTGGGGGTTTCAGATTTGCTGGGAAAAAACCTGTTGAGTGGTGAATTGGAGGTGTGGCCAGGCATGTCTCTTCAATCTGCCATTGACAACGCCGCAGAAGAGGATGTCATTCGGGTGGCTTTGCCTGGGGTATATGACACCGAAACCGTCTCTATAACTAAAGCCATTACCATCTTGGGGCCAAACCAAGGACTCGCTGCAGACGACCCTGCGAGGACAACGGAAGCCATTTTTGAGGGGGGAGTAGAAGTCACCGCTTCAAATGTGACCATGGATGGAATTCGCATTTTGGCCACAGCAGGAAAAGAAGTCGGCCTTTCGGTAGCCCCAAGCGCCAGCAACCTGTTGGTGAAGAACAGCGTCATTCGAGGCTGGTTCGAAGAAGATGGCAGCACCACACCAGTGGGACTGGAAAACAAAGGAAACACCGAGCTCATAGATTGTTCATTGCGCAACTGGCCGGTGGCTGCTGTCGTGCAAAGCGGCGAGCTTCAGCTGACACGCACCATCGTCTCAGACAACCAAGAAGGTGTGCGGTTAGACGCAGCCAATGGCAGTCAGGACATCCTTCGGGTCACCGACAGCGAATTCAGGAATGCGGGCGCGGACGCATACGTAGTTGCTGATGCTGATGCTGCTGACTCGCTGGTGATCAGCGGAGGCACAGCCAATCTTCACCGCTATGCGTTAAGGTTTGATGCCGATTGTGCCTTTAGCATTACCGGCGGCTTGTTTACTCAATCAGAGGAGCAGGTGATCGGATTGGACGCTGCAGACCGCATCGTCCTCTGCGAACAGAATGACTTCAATAGCCCGGTCATCGTTATCGATGCGTGCGACGACCCTACTGCTGTGAACTTTGAAGCATGTGCCACCATCAACTCAGACAACTGCCTTTACGGGGGGTGCACGGATCCAATGGCCTGCAACTACTCTTCATCGGCGACTGCGGATGATGGGAGCTGTGAATTCCAATCGTGCTCCGGATGCCTGAACCCCATTGCATGCAATTACAACATCGATGCCAGCATCGAAAATGGAAGTTGTGAGTTTAACTCATGCCGCGGATGCACAGACGAGGAGGCTTTGAACTACGAATCTTCGGCCACTTTCGACGATGGCACTTGTTTGTTCGCAGGCTGCACCAATCCTGCAGCGGACAACTACGACCCCAACGCCAACTTTAACAACGGGGTGTGCTTTTTCTATGGTTGCACAGATGTGAACGCCTGCAACTACGACATGGATGCCAACTTCAATCTGGGAACATGCGATTACGATAGCTGCGCTGGTTGTTTGAATCCAAGGGCATGCAACTATGATGCATCTGCCATCATCAGTGCCGACAATTGCGACTTCACGAGCTGCAGAGGTTGCACCAATCCTGACGCTTTGAACTATGACGCAGATGCCACCATTGACGATGGTTCCTGCAGGTTCATAGGCTGTACCGATGCCACTGCCATCAACTTCAATGAAGGCGCAGGGGTTGATGACGGCTCTTGCATTTATGGCGGCTGTACAGATGTAGGCGCCTGCAATTACGACACTAATGCGGGCAGTGACGACGGCTCCTGTGAATTCACTTCATGTGCCGGATGTGCCATCGAAGGTTTTTGCAACTACGATCCGACCGTGCTCATTCACAATGGAGCCATGTGCGACTACCTGAGTTGTTGTGGAGACCCAGCTGCGACGAACTACGACTCGAACATCTTGCCGCAATTGACCTACGGATGCACTTATGGTCAGTCAGCAGGCATGGCCTTCCTCGAGGTATGTAATGTGTCTTTTGCCTGCAACTTTGGGGAGGACGCCGATTGTGACTTTGACAGCTGTGCTGGTTGCACCGACGATGCCGCGTGCAACTTCGATTCAGAGGCCACACTGTCGACGTCCACATGTGAATACCCCGTTGACTTGTACGGTAACCCCAATGTCAATTGTGACGGGGATTGCATCAATGACTCCAACGGCGATGGTGTCTGTGACGAAGAGGAAACTGCTGGCTGCTCAGATGCAACAGCATGCAATTACAATCCACAAGCCACCCAAGATGACGGTTCATGTGAATACAGCTCGTGTGCCGGTTGCACAGACATCGTAGCCTGCAACTTTGACAACACCGCAGAGATCAACGACGGGACATGCGACTACGCCCAATGCGCAGGCTGCATGGACCCTGATGCCTGCAATTATGACGCTGCAGCGAGTATTTCGGGCAATTGCATCTATCCCGTTGACATATACGGAAGCGACTCAGTAGACTGCAATGGTGACTGTATCGAAGATGTAGATGGAGATGACGTGTGCGATCCAGATGAAGTATTGGGATGCACCAATGCCGGAGCCTGCAACTACAATGCAGAAGCCACCCAAGAAGATGGCAGCTGTGACCTCACATCGTGTACGGGATGCATGGACATCACGGCTTGTAACTACGATGACACCGCTACCAATTCAAACAACAGTTGCGATTATCTCACTTGCGCTGGATGTATGGACCCCTCGGCATGTGACTACAACGGTGCAGCAACAATCAACACCACTTGTGAATACCCCGAGCAGTCCTATTTGGACTGTTCTGGCGGCTGCAACTCAGATACAGACGGCGACGGGGTATGTGATGAATTAGAAATAGCGGGATGCGACGACATTGCCGCATGCAACTACATGGATTCAGCCACAGACAACGATGGCTCTTGTGACTTTAATTCCTGCGCAGGTTGTACCAATCCAGGAGCTTGCAACTATATGGCTTCAGCCACCATTAATAATGGGTCCTGCAATTACACTTCTTGCCAAGGATGCACAGATCCCGAAGCGTGCAACTATGTATCCGGGGCCACCACCGACGATGGAAGTTGCTTTTATGTCCTTGACCTCTATAACGTCACCAATTTGGATTGTGCGGGCATCTGCATCAACGATTCCGATGGCGATGGAATTTGCGATGAAGACGAGTTAAGCGCTTGCACGGACCCGTCGGCATGTAACTATACCCCAACAGCTGACTATGACGATGGCACCTGTGAATACTCAAGTTGTGGAGGCTGCACAGACATCAATGCTTGTAACTACAACGCCGGTGCCCAATTCGATGATGGGTCTTGCACCACGCCAGTATCGTTGTATGGCAAAGACTACGTGAACTGCATCGGCGAATGCCTCAATGACGCAGACGGAGATGGAATTTGCGATGAGGATGAAGCAGGGTGCACCGACGCATCTGCCTGTAACTACGACCCCAGTGCGGTCCTGGAAGACGGGTCATGCACGTATCCTGAAGAGACTTACCTCGACTGTTCAGGTGCATGCTTGAATGACGCTGATGGCGATGGGACATGCGACGAACTCGAAATCGATGGCTGCGCAGATGTGACGGCATGTAATTACAACGACAATGCCACAGAAGATGATGGGTCTTGTGTCTATGCCGATACAGAGTGTGCCACCTGCAACCCTGATGGCACTGTAGACTATAACGACTTTGATGGCGATGGCATCTGCGATGAAGACGACACCTGTCCTGGTGACTTCAACGATGACGGCGTGCGAACAGCCAGCGATGTCCTTGTAGTACTGGCTGCATATGGTTGCGAGGACAACTGTGGCGACGCCGACTTAGATATGGATGGCTACGTAACAGCAGCAGATGTACTGGCCATGTTGAGCTACTTCGGCACATACTGCGACTAATAACACGACCAAACAACATTGAAAAGGGCCGCT
>DDCX01000071.1:6953-19827 GCA_002336475.1 Flavobacteriales bacterium UBA1995
TTAATAGCGTATATTTGTAGCTAAGACCCTATTGCTATGCTGCGAATATTATCCGCGCTTATACTTTCAATGGCCCTCATTTGCGCCCAAGCCCAAGTGCAGCCCATTGCACCAGTTCTCAACGTTACAACGGGTGCCGAGTATGACGACATTGCTTCCGCAATGCAAGACGTAGCTTCCGGTGACTTCATACAGTTGGCAGCATCTCGGTTCATCGAACACATCAGCATTTCGGTGCCCATGACCCTTGCTGGCGACCCCAATGGAACCACCATTCTGGACGTATCGGAATCCGATGGATGGGGCATTACGCTCTCCAGCGACAACATCACCCTACAAGATGTAACCATCGTTGGTGGTGGGGCAAACAATGCATACGCCGTGCACAGCGAACCAGGTATTTCTGGGCTGACAATCAAAGACATTGTGGTCACAGAATCCACCAAGTCCTGCATCGACTTGAATGGCCTAACAGGGCCGAATTTGAACGCCTTGCAAAACATCACAGTGAGCAACAGCTCTGTAGGGTTTGGTCTGGCCCTCAGCACCTGTTCGAACACCGTCGTAGAAAACATCACAAGCACAGGCAACGGCTTTGGAGACATTGCCATCATGGAGTCCAATTATTACGACCAAGAAATCAACGCCATTACCTTTATTGGTGAACTGGACTTAGAAGGACCCCAAAGCCTGGGCGGCGGCGGCGTCATTGTTCAGATTGACCCACAAGAAGTGCCCGTAGGCCTAGGTGCTGGTTTCGCCATTAGCATGGCTGCAGATGGTTTCGAATACCTCTTAGAAGCTCCCGGAGACGATCTGACAGGTTGCATTCTCGTGCACAATGACAACGTTCGGAGTGTTGCAGCCAGTCTGGGGGCTGAAATACAGACGCTTGTTTCTTACAGCATGATCAACCAAGACATGGTGGTTTTTCCAGGCATGTCTGTCCAAAGTGCCGTCGACATTGCAGAAGACAACACCACGATTAAACTTGAACCTGGAACTTTTGATGAAGGGCCCATTGAGATCGGAACCAGCGTCAACTTGGTTGGGGCCAATGCCGGATTAAGCGGCACCAATGCAGCAGAGCGCGACGTTGAATCTGTGCTGGAGGGAGTCATTGTAAATGCAGGTCATCCTGTGTTTGACGGGATTCGAATCAATGCAACTTCGGGCAATGCTGTAGAAGTTTCGCCTACAGCGGAAGGCCTGACCCTGAGAAACAGTGTGGTCGTGGGGAACAGCGCAGCCATGAGCAGTGGCATTCTTGCACGCCAAACAACAGAATTACAAGACGTCAAGGTATCGGGTTTCGAACATGGTGTACGGCAACATTCAGGCAGCTTGACCCTGTCAAACAGCACGTTCAAAGAGAACACCACAGGTTTAGAAGTGGAGCATGACAGCCCTTCAGCTGGCGCCACCCTCGTTCAGACGTGTTTGTTCGAAAACGCCGGTGGAAATGCCGTTAGACTCAGTGCGGGCGGGTCATCTGACTCCTTCACTATGACAGATTGTACCCTCCAGTTGCACACGGTGGCATTCACCAAGACGGCCGCTATTTCATCCAGCCTGCTCAACAACACCTTTTCCAATTCGGAATTGCAGGTCTCGGGCGTGGACCGAGATGGTCAAATTGAATTGTGCGGCGACAACAACTTTTCTCCAGCACTCAGGATCACGGGGTGCACCGACGAAAATGCCGACAACTATGAACCTTGCGCAAACATAAATTTCGCATGCAGGTACGATGGTTGTACGTCGCCCAAGGCTTGCAACTTTGACCCGGCCGCCAATGCTGATGACGGGTCATGTGATTTTATAACCTGTGCAGCATGTCCACTCGGCTTCGCTTGCAATTATGACCCCGACGCCGACCTGTACAAAGTGGGAGCTTGTGACTTTTCAAGCTGTGAAGGAGAAGGCATGGCCACTTCAGGCGAAGAGCGGGCCGGAATGAGCCTGTTGGACGGATGCACCATACCTCAAGCCTGCAATTACAACGCCAATGCCGATGAGGACGATGGCAGTTGCACTTTTGACTGTTACGGATGCACCGACAATGCGGCCTGCAATTTTGACGCTGCATTTACCCAAGCTTCCAATGAGACTTGCCTTTTTATTCAGGACTTGCACCCCTCAGCTTTTGTAGACTGCAGCGGCACATGCTACAACGACAGCAATGAAAATGGGGTATGTGATGAAGAAGAGATCAGTGGCTGCATGGATGCCTCGGCCTGTAATTTCTTGGGCGACGCCACCATTGATGATGGTGGATGTGACTTCACATCCTGCGCAGGCTGCATCAATCCCGCAGCTTGCAACCATGATGCCGAAGCATGGGTATCTGACGGATCCTGCGATTACTCAAGTTGTTCTGGCTGTGTCTCATCCAGCGCTTGCAACTATGACGCGACCGCAATGATTGACGATGGCACTTGCCAATTCCCCGTCGACCTGTTCAACAAAGGCTACGTCGATTGCTATGAAAACTGCCTCAACGACAACGACGGCGATG
Source organism: Flavobacteriales bacterium UBA1995 (assembly GCA_002336475.1). Classification (GTDB taxonomy): domain Bacteria; phylum Bacteroidota; class Bacteroidia; order Flavobacteriales_D; family Sanyastnellaceae; genus UBA8752. The sequence continues at coordinate 9,472 of DDCX01000071.1, forward strand.
GAATATGTGACGAAGAGGAACAGCTCGGGTGTACAAACCCCACCGCTTGCAACTATGATGACGAAGCCACAGACGACGACAGTTCATGCGAGTTCAGCTCTTGCGCCGGATGTACAGACAACAGCTATTGCAACTACAACCCAACGGCAACGTTGGACAACGGAAGCTGCGCGGCACCGGGAGACCTGTATCCTGACGCTGTTGTCGACGGTGTGGTGACTGTGGACTGCTTGGGCAGGTGCTTGAATGACCTCAATGAAAACGGAATCTGCGACGAGGAAGAACAGGTGTGTCCAGGAGATTTCAACGGCGACGGATTGCGTGGTGCAGCAGATATACTGGTCATGCTTGGAGCTTTCGGCTGTCAATCTGAATGTGGTGACCAAGACTTGAATGGCGATGGCATGGTGGCTGCAAGTGATATTTTGGTGGCATTGTCCACCTTTGGGTTGGCTTGTCCAAACTGAGCTGCCGACATTGACCACCCCAAGGCCCTCCACTTGAGGCCTTGGGGTGATGCCTGTCCAAAGACAGGTGCACCTTCAAGTGGAACCCAAAACCACAATGCTCCGTTTCCCTGACCACCAGGGGGCCACACGGCCCTTTTGTACGCCAATCTTGGCGTGCTGCATGTTGGTTTGGTCTTCATTTTCAATGCAGGCCCAACATTGGAGTGACGGGGCGCTCCCCAATGGAGATTGGGGTTCAGCCTTTTCCTCGTTTGACGCTACATGGGCAGACAGTTTGCCGGAAAAAGGCAAAGGTTTCAAGCCCTTCATGCGCTGGCGACATTTTGCCACGGCACGGTTTGCTTTTGATGGAGCCCGAGCGTTCAAAGCGGCATCTCCATGGGAGGCTACAAGATGGGAGCGTTTAGGCAGGGCTGCTAGAAGCTCAGATTTCGAACCGCTCTGGCAAAAGGCAATACCCTCAGGTGCTCCACTTGTAGGCGGGGCAGGAAGGGTCAACCGCGTGGTTGTTTCCCATCAAGACACCGCGCAATGGTATGCGTGCGCTCCCAGCGGGGGGCTCTGGAGGTCGGTAGATTCAGGCCGGCATTGGAACCCATTGGGGACACAAGACTGGGCGGGGATGGGCGTTTCCGATGTCGCATTGCACCCGCATGATTCGCTCAACGTTCTTGCCGCTACCGGAGATTCTGATTTCGGCAGCGCATATGGCGTGGGACTGATGTCTACGCCAGACATGGGCGAAACTTGGCAAACAACAGGACTCACCTTTGCGCTTTCTGAGTCGGCCACATGCAGCAGGGTGCACCGCAAAATGGGCGCGCCAGACCACATTTTGGTGGCCACAAGCGATGGCATTTGGTTGAGCGAGGATGACGGGGTGTCTTTTGTGCTCACCCATCCTGGCATTTGCTCCGACTTGATACCGCACCCAAACGACTCTGCAGTGTGGCATGCAGCCATGCGACCAGGAGAGCTCATGCGGTCTAACGATGGCGGCAGGCATTGGACGGCTGCAGCTGGCCTGCCTTCATCATTTTCGGTAAGCAGGTACACCTTGGCCACTTCTGCATCCAACCCCTCTTTTGTGGCAGCCATTGCTGCGAAAAGCGGATCACAAGGACTCAAAGGGTTTTATGTCAGCCAAGACAGTGGACATACCTATACCGAAGTGCCAGACTTGCCCAATCTACTGGGATGGACCTATGAAGGTGTAGACTTTGGAGGTCAAGGCTTTTATGATTTGGCCCTTGCCATTGACCCGCAAGACGGGCAGCACATCATTGCCGGCGGCGTCAACATCTGGGAGTCTCAAGACGGTGGCATGACATGGGCCTGCATTGGGCATTGGTTTGGCGAACAAGACGCAGACTTTGTGCATGCCGATCACCACGCGTTGTGTTTTATTCCTGGCGGCAACGGGTGGGTCAGCGCCCACGACGGCGGTGTTTCCCGAAAATCTGCAGAAGGGTTCACCAGCCTTTGCGACGGCCTGAATGTCGGTCAGGTGTACAACCTCGGCTTTGCCAACAGCAGGCCGGACCGTTTGATTTCGGGGTGGCAGGACAATGGCATCAACTTGCTCAAAGACGACATCCATGCTCAGGTGATTGGGGCCGACGGATTTCACTGCCTCATTGATCCCGACGAGCCGGACACCTTCATCGCAGCTGAATATTTCGGAAAGACGCACCTCTCTGTGGATGGTGGGTGGTCATGGAACCTTTGGTTGGGCAGCAATGGGGAAGGGGTCAATGAAAGGGGAGACTGGAACACCCCGATGTCATTTTCTCCTTCCAATCCCGACCGGGTTTTTGTCGCCAAACACAGGCTGTATTGGACCGACAACCAAGGGGAATCTTGGGAACAAACAAATGTGCTTCCCGGGGCAGAAATGGAAGTGCTGGCCTTGGCGCCTTCAGACGACAGCACCGCTGTGGTGGCCCGCGGCAACTTTGCATTCCTCACCCAAGACTTGCAGGGCTGGACACCCCTCGCAGGTTTGCCAGACTTGCCCATTCTTGATGTGGTTTTTGATCATACTGACCCTGATGTTTTCTGGATAGGATTCGGTGGCTACTCATCCGGTCAACGGGTCTGGACGACCACAGATGCGGGGCTTTCTTGGAACAACCAAGGAGAAGGTCTCCCTGATTTGCCCGTCAATACACTCGCCCGACATGAAGAAAGCGGAGACGTGTATGCTGGCACCGATGCCGGGGTATATGTCCTCACGAACGGAACAGGTTTGTGGACACCCTACAAGTCAGGACTTCCGGAGGTCCTGTGCAGTGACTTGGGCATACGTTCCTCCACAGGAGAATTGCTATTGGCTACTTACGGCAGTGGTGTGTGGCGCGCGCCTCTATTTACCCCTCCCGCTCGAGATGCGGCATTAATCGGCATACGAGGACACCAGGCTGAGACCTGTTCTGGACCGATCCATATCACGGCTGCTGTGCGCAATTCAGGTACAGACACCTTGGCCGCCGTCACGCTTTTGTGGAATGAGGTGGACACCATTCAGTACGGTCTGCTTTTGGCGCCCAATCAAGAGCAAGCCATGACATGGCCGAACGCAGAACGCGGTTCAGTGGGCCACAAAAACGAGTTGGTTGTGCGCATCATTGACGTGGTAGGACTCCATGGTGGTTTGTCAGATGGCGACCTCACGCCAGGAGTGGATGGGGTTTCAGAAAATGATGCCTTGGGCGTTTTGTGGGAGCACAGGAGTGACACTGGCCCCGTTGTCGTGGTCACCACTGCAGATTGTCACCCTATGGAGACGGCCTGGGCCCTTGCCGATACTTTGGGTGTGACGTGGCACCACCGGCAACACTTTGCACCTGAGACGGCCACATGGGACACGGTGTGCCTGGCATATGGCTGCTATGACGTCATCCTTAGTGACCGAGGAGAAGATGGGTTTACTGGGGACGCCTGCGGGATGGAAGGAGGACTGATGGCAATGTCGATTGGAGGATCCGACCTCTGGGACGTTACGGACACCCTGGCCGTTGGCATTGGTTTTTCTACTGGAGTGGGAGGGACGCTCTGTTTGCCCATTCCAAACACATGGGGATGCACCGAAGTAAACGCATGCAACTTTGACCCAGCGGCATCCATCTCTGACGGCACCTGTGACTTTTCCTGCGGGGAAGGTTCGTGTCCCGAAGACTTGGACGGGGATGGGTTTTTCGGTGCGACAGACATCCTTGCGGTCTTGACCGAATTTGGTTGCTTTTCCGGATGCACGGTGGACATCACAGGAGACGACACTGTTTCTGCGAATGACATCTTGGCTTTGTTGGCTTTGTACGGTCAAAGCTGTGAGGAATGATGAATCCCGGTGCATCTTGCACCCGCTATGGCTTCCCGACCTCCCCGCCCAAAAATCAACATCCGCCGTTGGACTTCTGAAATTGAAGCTCCGTTGCACGCCTTGGTTCGATCAGAACTGGGATTGCGCAGCACTACGGCATCGCGCACCTTGATCAAAGGAGGCGCTGTCCGAGTGGAAGGGGAAGTGGTCAAAATCCCATCTTTGGTGATCCCGACCGGCCAAGAGATTTCTGTCCCTGAGGAAAAGGAGGCGCGCAAACCTGAGTCGGCCAACGCCACCAAATCCATTCGACCAGATGATGACTTGCCGTTTGAAGTGCTGTATGAAGACGATGACATCTTCTGCTACCTCAAGCCAGCTGGCTGGATTTTGGCATCACCGAATCCCAGAGTAGACACCAGTTTCACGAGGGTAAAGGACTATTTGATGGCCCGCGACCTCGCCGGAGGAAATCCGGAGAGGGCGGTTCATTTTGTCAACATGATCGACAAAGACAGCAGCGGCATTGCGGTTGTTGTGCGCGACATGGGCTTGCGAAAACGGTTACAAGAAAGTTGGTCAACCCAGCAGTTCGAAAGCTATTTGTTGCTGCATGGAGAAATCGATGAAGACGGAGAATTCAGTGCACGCAAGAAACCGGGCGAAAAGTATTCTTCGAGAAAATTTGAGTTCCGGCGCATGCGTTCCGGTGGACGCTTTACCATTCTCAAGGTAAAAGCTGGTCTGCAAGACATCAGCGAAATTCTACCCGGTCTGCGCCACCACAACTGCATGGTATGCGGCTTGGGAGATGATGCCCCAGATCCGCTCGGACGACAAGGCGTCCACTTGTTTCGCATGGTATTGACCGACCCTGAATTGGATGCCATGTGGGAGGTCAAAACCCGCGTACCCAAAGAGTTCTTGAGGGTGGTGAAATAAGAAGCGCCCCGACGTTTCGGAGCGCTTCTACCTTAACCAAATCAATGCCGGTCTCAAATCGGCATCATGAACCATTATGTCGCTGCTTTCAGCTGCATGGTTCAGTTCAACTACCGTGCCAAAAGAGCCTGAGAGTCTGTGGTGCACTCTAAATCAATGCCAACGAAAGTCAAAACGGGACCACTTCAACGGGCCTGTTGTCATTGGTATCTTTGCCGCACGCTAAACATCTGAAATGAGCAGAGCAGTCGTAATCGCATCCGCCCGTCGCACACCGATGGGCTCCTTTCTCGGAGGACTTTCCTCCGTTCCCGCCACCAAACTGGGGTCGATCGCCATCGAAGCGGCGATGGAATCCGCCAAGATCTCGGGATCTGACGTCGATGAAGTCTTCATGGGCAATGTCTTGCAAGCGGGTTTGGGCCAGGCGCCAGCCCGCCAAGCGGCCATGGGTGCTGGAATATCGGACAAAGTGCCCTGTACCACCATCAACAAGGTGTGCTCCTCTGGAATGAAGGCCATCCATTTGGCAGCCAATGCCATTGCTTTGGGACAGGCCGACATTGTGGTAGCAGGGGGCATGGAAAACATGTCCCAGGTTCCCCACTACCTCAATGGCCGGACAGCAGTAAAGCTGGGCAACATCAAAGCCGTTGACGGCATGTTGCTCGACGGCTTGACCGACGTTTATAACGCTCAACACATGGGAGTGTGCGCAGAATTGTGTGCCACCAAACATGGTTTTTCACGCGAGCAACAAGACGCCTTTGCCATAGAAAGCTACCACAGGTCCGCAGCGGCTTGGGAAGCTGGGGCATTCGACGAAGAAATCGCACCTGTGAGCATCCCACAGCGAAAGGGAGACCCTGTCGTAATCAGCACGGACGAAGAGTTTAGCAACGTCAAGATGGAAAAGATCCCCCATCTGAGGCCCGTCTTTGACAAAGAAGGAACCGTTACTGCAGCCAATGCGAGCACCCTCAACGACGGAGCTTCTGCTCTGGTTCTCATGTCTGAGGAGACCGCCAAAGCGAGAGGCATCAAGCCGCTGGCCAGGCTGCTTTCCAATGCAGACGCTGCCCATGCACCAGAAGATTTTACCACAGCCCCTTCAAAGGCCTTGCCCATTGCATTGGACCGTGCCGGGTTGAGCATGGAAGACATGGAACTCGTAGAACTCAATGAAGCTTTCGCGGTGGTTGGACTGGCCAACAGCAAGTTGATGGGGCTCGACGCTGCGAAGGTCAACGTTCATGGAGGTGCTGTATCCCTCGGTCATCCGCTGGGAAGCTCTGGAAGCCGCATTACAGTGACCTTGATCCATGCATTGAAGCGCCATGGCAAAACACTCGGTGCGGCGGGCATTTGCAATGGTGGAGGAGGTGGAAGTGCACTCGTTCTCGAAATCCTCCCCTAACCATGGCCATGCAGCCCGGCGTCATCCGCGTACCTCTTGCACCGATCAGGGCAGCAGCGGATGACTGTGCAGAAATGGTGACCCAAGGCCTGTTTGGCCAGCACTTGCAATGGGAGCTTGTGTCCGACGCCCCTGGATGGGCTTCTGTGGTCTTAAAGGATGATGGCTACTCCGGTTACACCGATGTCAAATTGTTGGCCAGTGCCCCTGAAGCCATTGAGGCTTTTTCCGGAGAGTCCAACATGCTGACCGCGCCCTTGACCACCTTAGAGTGGGAGGGACGGCCTTATCATTTGCCAGCAGGGTCTAGTGTTCCATCCGGACTCATTCCTCATGTACCCCCTCGTACCGAAAGCCCGATTGACGCAGCCCACACATTTTTGGGAGCGCCTTACCTGTGGGGTGGCAAAAGTGTACTGGGAATGGATTGCAGCGGGCTAACCCAATTGGCTTGTGCCCTTCATGGACAGGCCATTCCCCGGGATGCGTCACAACAATGGGCGTCATTGGATCAAGAACGCAAGCCATTTGAAAGCCTCGCTCATGGAGACCTGGTGTTCTTTCACAAAGCAGACCCCTTAAAAGTGACCCACGTCGGTTTTGCATGGTTAAACGGCGTCGGCTCTCCCCATGTGCTGCATGCCTCAGGAGAAGTGCGGTTGGACCCCCTTCAGCCAGATGGCATACTCAGGGATGGTGCCATTAGCCACAAGTGGACAGGCGCTGCAGCTTGTCCAATCAGTGCTGGATAACCACGCGTTCCGTGCCCTCTGGCCCCTGAAACAGATAAACACCATCAGGAAGGGAACCGATCAATATCCGGTCATTTCCTGATTTAAACTGTCCAGACCTGACCTCGCGGCCACTCAAATCACGCAGCGTCCAAAACGCACCGATAAATCGGGGGTGGGCCAACAATTGGATGCGATCAGAAGCTGGGTTCGGCTGAAGTCGAACGCCGGGAGCCTCCCGATCAAGCGGTTCGACACTGGTCAGCAAGGGGGTCTCCAAAGAAATGTCCTCGTCGCCTGGCTCGTAGAGCACGTAATCAAAGAAGACGAAAAACATCTCGTCACCTGTATTGTCTCCATACTCAATCAATACTGGAGGGTCATTCGGGTTGGATGGGTTGTCCGACGTATTGTCATAGGATGCAATGCCATGCAGCGTGTATCCTCCAGGGACTTTGGTCATGTAAGGAAAGGTGAAGAAGCCCTGCCAATTGAAGTCCCATTCTGGAATGGAAAGCAAAGGAATGGTGTCTTGGTTGTTGGGGCTTGTCGCAAAGACCTCCCATGTATTTCCGATCAAATGGCTGTGGGGTGCAATGCTGATGAAGCTGACGTCCACAGGGATGTTGTAAGTCCCGTGGAATGTCTTGATCTGATTGGGCGGGATTAAAAAGGGTTCTCCCAACGTCCATGGCCCCATGATGCCTGTTGTGACTTCCCTATCGATGGGTCCATCGGTCAAGAAAACGTTGATCTCTGTCTGGTCCGATTCGTCCACAGCATTGGGGCCGTAGTGCATTTGCATCAGCACATCACTTTGGGCAGGAATGACACGTCCTATGCCCTCTGGGTATACCAATGTCTGCGCACCAGGCACCCAAGCGCCAAAGAAGTTCTGATAAGCATCAAACCCGAAATCACCGAAGCTTTCATATCCAGGAGCAGGGTCCTGAGCATCAAGGCTTTCCGCGATGCCTTCAATGTCAATGCCCAAAACAGCGTGGTGCGCAATGGCCCCATTGCCGGGTCGGACCTCCAGTGCCCTCACTGTGATGTCCTCTTCAAATCCTGTTGGCATCACAAAGACCTGATATTGATCGGTCATGTCACCACTGTGGGAATAGGGTTCGGACATGCTGAGAACGAAATCAGGTTCGCCAATTTGGCTGCCTTCAGGAAAGAAAGGCACGCCAGGGTTGTCAGCCGGGTCGCCTTCAGGCATGTCTGCGTCCACCCAAGCACTAATGGTCTCAATTTCCTCTGCAGAAAGCACCCGCTCACCCACGAAATGACTGTAGTCTGCATCGGGAGTCCAAGGAGGCATGTAGCCAATTGAAGTCACGTATTCAATGAACGGCCCGTAAGCCGACACTTCCTCATAGCTGGTGAACGGCATGGGGCCTATTTCTCCAGACCGATGACACTCCATGCACGCGTTGTGGATGATGGGGGCCACGTCGGCATGGTATGTGACTTGCCCCATACCTGTCATCACACACAAGGACATCAGGAACGCAAGGGATAGAAGGGTCTTCATGTTTCGGAAATTAAAAACAAAAGCGCGACGCTTGTTTTGCATTAGTGAGGCGGCAACGAAAGTTTTAATCCCTCAATGGGACAGCCTACAGCCTCGGTGCGCGAAACACTGACTGTACGGCCTGCCAGAGCCTCCTCGATCGCTTGCCTCAGGTCCCGGTTTCGCGTTTTATTTCTGCGGCGGCCTGGAGCGAAATATCGGTCATTGATGCGCCCTTGGTACAAAATGCTGTCGTGCTCATCCAATACAAAAGCCTCTGGCGTCCAGCGCGCCCCCAAGGCCATTGCCAAGTGGCCTGTATCTCCAACACATTCCATGGCGAGGCCATAAGTGGCCCGGAAGTCGACCATTTGATCCTCCCGTGTCGAGGCGTTGGGAAACACACCCAGAAACTCAACATTTTCGCCAAGAAACTCCTCCTCCAAAAGGCGCAGGTCGTAGCACATGTTTTGACAAATGGGACAAAGCGGTGCCAAAAACAAAACCACACGCAACAATGGAGCGGCCAACATCAATTGCATGTGGTGCCGTATTGACCCAATAAAAAAAGCACATCTGACACGGTCACAGCGTTGTCGCCGTCAAGGTCCAAGTTGCATCCCACTTGACACCCGAATTCACTCAGCAAAAGCAAGGCGTCAGAAACCCCCACAAGATCATCTCCAGTGAGGTCTCCCTCGCAGACGTCAGTGCCAGGCCCCAAAGCAATTTCTTCATCGCCGTCTTCGTATCCCACCAGATCGATGAAAACAAAAAACATTTCGTCTTGGGTCTCTTCTCCAAAATACACCCACTGCGGAGGATCACTTGGGTTAAAGGGGTTTTCTGCCGTGTTGTCGTAGGTGGCTTCACCATGTAAGGTGTAACCTTCGGGAACCTTTGTCAGGTGAGGGAAAGTGAAATAACCCTGCCAATTGAAATCCCATGAGGGGATTGAAATCAAAGGAATGGTGTCCCCGTTGTTCGGGGATGTGGCGTACACCTTCCAAGAAGACCCGATCAAGTGACAGTGCGGCGCAATGCTGAGCAGGCTCACATCTGCGGTCACCGGCAATGTGCCATGAAAAGAGGTGACTTGATTGGGTGGAATGACAAAGGGCGCATCCAAGTGCTGTGGCCCCATGATGGCGGTATACACTTCGCGCTCTATGGGCTCATTGGAAAGGAACACATTGACGGCAGTCTGATCGGTTTCGCCTGCGGCAGATGGGCCGTAATGCATCTGAAGCAACACGTCCGCTCCTGCTGGGATGGTGCGTCCAATGCCCGGTGGATACTCAACAGGTAGGGCACCGGGAACCCAAGCTCCAAAAAATGAGCTCTCCGCATTGAAGCCAAAACCACCGAAACTCTCATAGCCCGGTGCGGGATCAGCGGCATCTAGAATGGAAGCTGTTCCCGAGATGTCCAGTCCAAGAATGGCATGGTGTGCCACGTTGTGGTTTCCGGGCTGCACTTCTAGTGCGCGAACAGAAGCCGCTGAATCAAACCCCGAAGGCAACACGAAAACTTGATACTGTTCGGACATGTCACCTTCGTGCGCATAGGGTTCATCCATGACCAGCACATGGTCGGGAATGCCAATCTGACTTCCATCTGGGAACTCGGGGAGCCCAGGACTGTCCGCAGGGTCACCTTCGGGTTTCCCGGCACCTACCCATGCGCTGAGCGTTTCCAATTGATCAGCAGTTAGGACATTTTCCCCCACAAAGTGGCTGTAGGAAGCATCGGGCGACCAAGGCGGCATGTAACCGATAGACGTGACATACTCAATAAATTCTCCGTAGGCGGCCACCTCTTCATAATTCGTAAAAGGCATGGGGCCAATTTCTCCGGGCCTGTGACAAGAGGTGCAGTGGTTGAATACGATGGGGGCCACATCGCTGTGGAACGTGACATCTTGCGCAGTAAGCAGCATTGGAGCCAAAAAGCTCAAA
>DDCX01000071.1:19857-33065 GCA_002336475.1 Flavobacteriales bacterium UBA1995
CAGGTTTAACCCCATTGGCGTCTTTTGGGGTGCTACATTGGGCGCCATGCAATTGGCTATGTTGGATTTCCTCGTGATCGGCGGGGTGCTGTTGACCATTCTCTTCATTGGTTTGGCTGCGGGCCGAAAAGGCAACAACAGTGCAGACGACTTTTTCTTGGGTGGGAGAAACATGCCTTGGTGGCTTCTTGGCACTTCCATGGTCGCCACCACGTTTAGTGCCGACACGCCCAATTTGGTGACCGACCTCGTTCGACAGCAAGGCGTATCGGGCAACTGGGCCTGGTGGGCATTCTTGCTTACGGGGATGGTCACTGTCTTCGTTTATGCGCGTCTTTGGCGACGGTCTGGTGTGCTCACGGACATTGCTTTTTATGAGCTGCGGTATGGGGGCAGAGCCGGGGCATTCCTGCGCGGTTTTAGAGCCGTTTACCTCGGCCTCGTATTCAATGTCTTGGTGATGGCTACTGTGAGCTTGGCCGCCATTAAACTCGGAAGCATTCTACTGGGATGGCCAGGTTGGCTCACCTTACTTGTGACCTGTTCGGTGACCCTGCTGTTTAGCGTTTACGGCGGTCTTCGCGCCATACTCTGGACCGACCTCTTTCAATTCTTCTTGGCCATGGGAGGTGCCATTGCCGCCAGTGTCTACGTCTTGGGCTTGCCCGAGGTAGGAGGGATTCAAGGCTTGATGACACACCCCAATGTCATGGACAAGCTTTCAGTGTGGCCAGACTTCAGCAAACCAGAAGTGTGGGTTCCTGTGATGCTGGTCCCCTTGGCCGTCCAGTGGTGGGCGAGCTATTATCCCGGTGCTGAACCTGGAGGAGGGGGGTACATCGCACAGCGCATGTTCAGCGCCAGAAGCGAGGACGACGCTGTTGGAGCCACCCTGCTTTTCAATGCGGCCCATTATGCATTGCGCCCTTGGCCATGGATCTTGGTGGCATTGGCTTCGCTCATCGTTTTTCCCGACCTCGAATCCATTGCCACAGCGTTCCCTGAGTTGGCAGCTGACAAAGTGGGCCACGACGTGGCTTACCCCGCCATGTTGAGCTTGCTCCCCGCCGGCCTCTTGGGATGGGTGGCTGCCTCACTGCTTGCTGCCTTTATTTCGACCATGAGCACGCAGGTGAACTTGGGTGCGAGCTATTTGGTCCACGATGGTTGGGCCCGCTTCATCCGTCCCAACGCCACTGAATCCCAAAAAGTCATGGCAGGGCGATGGGCAAGCTTGCTTTCTCTCTTGGCAGGAGCGCTCTTAAGCCTCACCCTCACTTCAGCGTCTCAGGCCTTCAACCTTTTGCTCTTGCTCGGTGCTGGTACAGGTGGGCTGTTCATTGTTCGCTGGTTTTGGTGGCGGGTTTCGGCCAGCACAGAAATCGTAGCCATGGTCATGTCACTGTTGGTAGCGGCTTACTTTACTTGGGTCCATGATGCTTTGGGCTGGTGGCCTATGGCCGCTTGGGGCAAACTCGTCGCCGGCAGTCTCCTGACCACTGCCGGATGGATCGTGGCCGCTGTGGTCTTCAAACCTGAGTCACCAGAAGTACTGCAAACCTTTGTAGACAAGGTTCAACCAGGTGGTCCAGGCTGGAAGCAGTTCCCACCCACTCAAGGAACAGACGCCGCTACTTGGAACGTGCCTAAATCGCTGCTTCAGGCCTTCCTGGGGTGCGTCGCGGTCTATGGCGCATTGCTCGGTGTAGGGGCCGGACTGTTTGCCCAAGCTCCCACAGCACTGATGATGGCGGCCTTTTGCGCAGCAGCTGTGTGGGGAATCCTCAAATTGCAGTCCAAGCCATGACTGCTGCATTTACAAGTTCCGCGCCTGGCCGGCTTTGCCTCTTTGGCGAGCATCAAGATTACTTGGGACTTCCTGTCATCGCCATGGCCATGAACCGCAGGTGTACCCTTCATTTCTCGCCGCTCGCGGAGTCCCATGTTGAAGTGATCAGCTCATCACTGGGACCCTTGGCCGAATACGACCTGGAACATCCTGCCGACATTTCAGCCGACCTGCCCTTGGGCATGGCCTTGCGGTCAATGCTCGAGGAGATTGGAAAAGGCCCTGAAAATGGCTGGCGCGTGAGGATTGAAAGCGAGGTGCCCATTCGCGCAGGTTGCAGTTCTTCTACAGCATTACTGACCGCATGGATAGCAGGCTGGCTGAAGATTTTGAACGGCAGTTTTAATGTTCATGACGTGGTCACGAGGTGCCACAAATACGAGGTCACCGATTACAATGGTGCGGGGGGAGACATGGATCAGTTCGCATGCGCCCATGGTGGAATCCACAGGTTTGGACGGGGTGACCCACAACCGTTGCAGCTCCCAAAGGGGACTTTTGTGCTGGGAGATTCCGGACAACCCAAAGACACCCAAGGACATTTGCGGCGTTGCAAGGATGCGCGGATTCCCCTCATGCCCCTCATTGATTCCCCCGCTGCCACATTAAATCCAGACGAAAGGGTTCTTTTGGAAGGCACCCGAATCAACCGCGATCTAGAATCGCATTGGGGATTGAAAATGACCAGCGAGCAGGCAGCAGGAAAGGAAATGGGAGAGGACTTGACCCAGCATCACAATGTCCTTAGGGATGTCCTGAGGCTTTCAACCCCCCGCATCGAGGCCATGTTGACAGGCGCGCGCTACGCGGGGGCTTGGGGAGGAAAAATCAATGGCTCTGGTGGTGGCGGATGCGCCTTCGTTCTCACACCAGAAACCGCTGTACAACAGGTCCAAAACGCCATGATGTTGGCAGGAGCTTCGGGAGCCTGGGCAGTGGAAATGGACCGAGGGGTAACATGTCAAGAATGAACCCGACCATCATCATGGCCGCGGGGAAGGGGAGCCGAATGAAGGCAGCCTCTGATGTTCCCGGTCACATTCTAGAAGAGGCGCAGTCCAGGCCCAAAGGGATGATCCGCATTGGCCAAGAATCAAAGCCACTGATCGAGCATCTGTTGCTGCAACTGAAGGAAGAGGGCTGTACTGAAGTGTGCTTGGTCGTTGCAGAAGACGACACCATCACAAAGGCACACTTTGAGCAAGTGCCCATGACGGGGATGACCCTGTCGTATGTCCAGCAATCCATTCCCGAGGGGCGCATAAAACCATGGGGTACAGCCCACGCTGTCCAATTGGCCTTAGAGGCCAAACCACAGTGGTGCGAGGACTGCATTGCCATTGCAAATGGGGACAACCTGCCGCCCAAAGGCATGTTCCGCGCCCTGTTCAAACATGACGCCGCATTGCCTGCATTTGACCCGCAATACCTGGGGTTGCCCCCAGAACGTGTGCTGGCCTTTGCCATTCTCGAAGCCGATGAAACGGGGAAGCTGACTGGAATCATAGAGAAGCCAACAATACAGCAAGTGGAGCAAGCCCACTGGAGCGACGGCCAACCTCGGGTGAGCATGAACTACTTCAGGCTCCCCTACACGCCGCTGTTGAAGGCCGCAAGAAACGTACCTGAACATCCCGTTCGAAAAGAACGAGAGCTCCCCGAAGCGGTTTCCCTGTACCTGAAGCGGGGAGGACATATTAAAGCCCTGTCCATGGCGGGAGGATTCTTAGACTTGACGCACCCGTCCGACATTCAAAAAGCAGGAAGGGTGCTTGACGAAGGCGGCACACATCTGCGTATCCGAACCTGAGTAATGCTGCGTTGTTATGTGTTCATGAAGTTGAAAACCAGCCTACACGCTTGCGCATTCTTCCTGCTCTCACTTGTCCATTTTGCAGGCGCTCAACCCGTAAATGCACAATGTGATTCGCTGGACTTCAGCATATTGTGCACAGAAGGGGACCTGGTCAATGACGCCGTTTTCTCCTGCGGCTTCGACTGCATATTTGCCGGTGACCTGCAGGGATGCTTTGCCAATTGCATTTCTGCTGGTATCCCCACCATGAGCACAGGGTGTGTAGGTTGCTTTGCAGAACAAAGCGTCTGTGCACAGAACAACTGCCTTCTGGTCTGCGGTTTTGGCAGCGCAGCTGACTGTGAGGCCTGTGTCTTGGCCAATTGTCAATCAGAGTTTGAAAACTGTGCAGGCATTGTCGATGCAGACGGAGATGGGGAAACCACCGTATGCGACTGCGACGACAACAATGCAGCTGTGTATCCGGGTGCCCCGGCAAATTCAAGTGGCGTTGACAACAACTGTGACGGTGTACTCAGTGCAGAAGAAGCGGCGTGTCCGTTGGATTTGACAGGAGACCTGCTGATCAGTGTGTCGGACGTATTGCTGGTGCTCTCTGACTTCGGCTGTCTGGAGGGCTGTTTAGCAGATGTCAATGGCGATGGTGCCGTAACAGTATCTGACGTGCTGTTGCTGCTCAGTTCATTTGGAACAGACTGCTAAGCAGAACGAGAATCAACCAAAGAGGCCCCGTCCTTCCTTGGACCTTGAGCGCAGCAAAGGGCTGCAACGGTAACGGTCCTCTCCGTATTGATCCCGCAGATTATCCAGTGTAACAACGCAGCGGTCGAGCCCCACTTCTTCACCCCATTTCAGCAACCCTTTGGGATAATTGACGCCGCCGCGCATAGCACGGTCTACATCTTCAGCAGAAGCCACGCCCCAGAACACCGCATCTGCGGCTTCGTTGATCAACATGACCAGAATGCGCCACAAAATGTCTTGTCCCAAGGCTTTGTCCATGCGCGCAACGGGCTGGGCTGCACCTTCACCGTGATCGTACCAACCTTTTCCGGTTTTGCGGCCGTACCAACCCGCATCAACATTGCGTTTTTGGGCGAAGGACGGTTTGTACCTCGGGTCGTAGTAAAAGGCGGTCCAAACGCTTTCTGTCACAGCGTAATTGATGTCATTGCCAATTAAGTCCATGAGCGCAAAAGGCCCCATTTTGAATCCCCCCAAAGCGGTCATGGCCCAGTCTATCGTGGGCACATCGGCCATACCCTCCTCCAAAATGCGGATGGCTTCCCCGTAAAATGGGCGGGCTACACGGTTCACAATGAAACCCGGCGTGTCCTTTGCCACTGCAGGCTGCTTGCCCCATTGCTGCATCAACGCGAGCATTTCATCCGACAGGCCTTTGCGGCTTTGTAAAGCGGGAACCACTTCAACCAAAGGCATGAGGGGCGCAGGGTTAAAGAAGTGCAGCCCCACAAAACGATCAGGGCGCTGCAAACTGGCGGCCAGAGCAGTGACCGACAGAGAAGATGTATTGGAAGCCAGAATGCAGTGCTCAGAAACCACGGTTTCTAGCTCCGAAAACAACGCCGATTTGATGTCTGTGCGCTCTACAATGGCTTCAATCACCAATCCGCAATCCGACATGTCAGACAGGTGTTGCGTCCCATGAATGCGTTGGAGCAAAGCATCCGCATCCAATCTAGAGATGCGCCCTTTGGATACAGAGCGGTCCTGGATTTTGGATAGAAAGGCATGTGCCTCCTCCAAAACAACAGGGTTTCGATCCAACAACAGAACGTTGTGGCCTGCTGCTGATGCCACTTGCGCTATGCCGCGTCCCATTGTCCCGGCGCCAACAACGCCCACCGTCATCAAGTCTTTCATGTCACTGACAAAGGAAACACGAACAGTGACGAATGAAGAGAAGATCGGACTGCGTTTCACACAAGGCAGCCTTTGATTGCAACAGATTCACATCGTTATGACCAAATGTTTGGCCTGTAAAGCCCGTATTGAAAAACACAAAGCCGCCCTCTACCCGGGAGACTTCTGTTCAGAATATTGCTTCTCAACTTTTCCTGGACAGCATCGAAAAATGCGTTCAAAAATGCCCGCCGTTTACCGTGCCAGGCCACAGCCCAAGGCCATCGGCAGAATTCTTGAGCGGAACCACAGCATTCTGCGCGCATTTAAGGATTGGCACGCCTCTGCCCCGACGATGTCAGACATTGGAGGGATGCAGTGGCTGCGCAACAATGGCTTCGCATTTGAATACCATACCCATGTCAAGCACGCCAGCGATGGCGGGACAGAGGTCTGGGTTTATGACACCGGATACAAGTTGGACAGCGATGGAGCAGTTAAGCCTGTTTGGGAGCCTTAACGCCTCTTGCCCGATCGCCGAGAACCGCTTTTGCCTTTGGAAAAAAGCTTGCGCTTCTTCTCATGAAACGCGCCTTTGAAAGTGGGGTCAGCCTTGCGCTTTTCTCTGTCGATTGAACGTGCCATGGCCTGGGCTTCCCACTTAGGCGTTGCAACCTCTGCGACACCTTCTGGCATGGGCCTGAAGTCGAGTGGAGCCCCCAGTAGATCCTCTACGCGCAGCAGCGCCGCTTTTTCGCTGGGGTCCACCAGGGTCACAGCTTGGCCTTTTCGCTTGGCCCGTCCTGTCCGACCAATCCTGTGAATGTAATCGTGGGGGTCCCTTGGAACGGTCACATTGACGACCAGGTCCAATTGCGGCACATCAATGCCCCGGCTGGCGACATCAGTGGCCACCAAAAAGCGCAATTCCCCGGACTTAAAGTCGTCCATGGCATTGATGCGGCTGTTCTGCCCCTTGTTGGCGTGCAACGTTCGAACAGACCATGAAACCCCATCGTGCACCGCTTGACCAATCCTTTCAGCCTGGTCTTTTTCTCGAACAAAAATCAAAGCCTGTTCGGGGGCGTCATCCCGACTTAGGATTTCGACCAGCAGGTTCAATTTCGTCCCAAAGTTGGGTGCGCGATAAGCCGACTGTGTAATGGTCTCAACTGGTGTAGACTGGGGCGCGGCTTCAATACGCGTTGGCCAAAGCAAGAATTCGCCCGCCATTTCTTCCGTTTTCGGAGGGTAAGTGGCTGAGAAAAGAAGGTTTTGACGCTTGTTTGGGAGGATTTCCAGAAGCTTGCGCAGCTGGGGCATAAACCCCAAATCCATCATACGGTCGGCCTCATCCAGTACCAGGTGCCCGATGTTTTTGGTCACAAAGGCATTCCTGAGGTAAAGCTCCATAAACCTTCCGGGAGTGGCCACCACCAGGTCGCAACCCGCTTCCATGCGTTCCTGCTGCGTCCGGTGACCCACACCACCGTAGACCACTTCAACACGCAAGTCTGTGTTGACGGCCAACCGCTTGGCGACATCCGCAATCTGCAAAGCGAGTTCTTTCGCAGGAGTCAAGATCACACAACGGGGACCTTTGCCTTGCGCATGTGACAACATGGCCATCACGGGCAGTAAAAAAGCAAGGGTTTTTCCTGTCCCGGTCTGCGCAATGCCAATGACATCTTGCCCCGCACGGATCCGGGGGATGGCCTTGGACTGAATTTCAGTGGGCTCCTCAATGCCCATTTCTCCGAGGGCATCGAGGTATTGCCTCGTGACTTTTAGCTCTGCAAACGTCATGGTGCAAGATTAAACCATCGACGCGGGCGGTGCAGTTGATGTGCCTTCCTTTCCTTTGTGGTCATGGCGGAACCTGATAATTCCTGGGAACAACTCCCAGGAATCGAAAGAATTCAGCATTACTTGAGTGCCAAAGGACTGGATTTGCCGCCAGCTCCAAAGGACATTCAAGCAGAGTGGAGTGTGCCATTTATGCGCTGGGTGACTGCAAACACAACTTCTGGAATTGAAGCTACGCTGCAGCCAACGGACGAGCCCGGTATCCGCATTGGGACACACAGGGACATTGTTTGCGACCCCGCGCTCTATAACATGGCGCGTTTCGATGCCGGACTGAATACCACCCACATTGTACTGGGCAGCAACTTGGCCCGCTTGCCATGGGTCAAGGCATTATTGGTGGCCAATAAAGCCATTTTTATTGACCGCAGCCTGACTGGACGCGCTGCATTTGACCAGCACATCGCCATCAGCGAACGCATCGCCAAGATTACCGATCAAGGAGGTCAAGTTTGGATTGCCCAAGCCCCTGGAAGATCTAAAGAGGGCCGCGACGAGACCCATGTAGGCTTGCTCAAAATGTTGGCCAAGGCAAGGGGAGGAGACCGATTGGGCCCACAAGTATTGTCGGGACTGGTTCGTCCACTGGTCATTCGCTACGACGTGAATCCTTGTGACATGTATCTCGTCAAAGAAAGGATCCTAGGAACCAAAACCGAAAAAGACGACGAGCGCAGCATGCGCACAGGTCTTGAAGGTTGGAAAGGCACAGTGCGCATCGCGGAAGGCCCCTCCATTGACGCTGACGATTGCACCAATGACCGAACCGGTTGGGAGTCTTATGCTTACAAGGTGGACCACGCCATGGAAGCCATGAACATTGAAGGGCAATGGGCAGGAGAAGCAAACCAAGCGTTGGAGTTTGGAGACTTCTCTATTTTATCTGATGGGTTTCTCAAACGCATTGAATGCATAGGGGAGTCGCTTGAAGAAGCTGGAAATGGGCTCGACCCCTCCACCCTCAAGCAAATGGCATGCGAAATTTACCGCGAGGGTTCAACCCGCCTCAATTCTGTTCCTGAGCACTGAGCGACGTGGCGTGCCATGCCGCCATCACAATGCCCGCCGCCATGGATGCGTTGAGAGATTCAGATTGGCCACCCCCAGGTATGTGAATGAACTCCGAGCACGCCTCCCTCACTTCTTCAGAAAGACCATGGCTCTCACTGCCAAGAACAGCAACCCTCGATGCCGGCGCTGCTTGTTCTTCAAACGTCCATAGCGATTGTCCAGCAAGCTCAAGGCCTTGGATCAATGCGCCTTGGGAGGAAAGTTTATGCAAGGTTTCGGGAAGGTCTACAGACCAAATGGGCAAGCGAAAAATCGCCCCCATGGTGGCTTGCACCACCTTAGGGTTGAAGGGGTCCACCGAATCGCGCGAAACCCAGATTCCGGCAACACCAAACCAGTCTGCTGTCCGAATAATGGTGCCCAAATTGCCCGGGTCAGAAATCCCATCGACGGCCAAGGCAAAGGGGGCGGGATGCTGCACAACTGCATCTAGGTCGCCTTCATCAGGCATGCCCATCACGGCCAAGATGCCCGGTGGCGCTTTCAGGCTGCTCATTCGAGACATGTCTTTGGTGGAGACGCGATCTGCTCCCCATTCTTCAGGGGCTTTACTGTCGGCTGTAGCATACAAGCCGTGCACCCTCCAGCCACTGGACAGGGCCTCATCAACACCTTTTAGCCCTTCCACAACAAATTTGCGCTCATCGGAGCGTGTTTTGCGGTTCCTCAAGGCCCGCATGGCTAGAATCTCGTTCTTCGTAGGCATGTTCCGCGTCCCCCGTTTCCATGCAAGATGGGCCTTCTGTTTGGCACTTTGGGCATTCTTCTGTCCAAATGGGGAGCTGTTGGCCCAAACCGAACGGAACCCTGATGCCAAGCCTCCACTTATTTGGAACATCGATTGGCAGCTTGCGCCGGGCGAAGAAGTGGGAGTTACCGATGCTTCAACATGGAAGGAGATGCTGCAGGGAAGTTTAGCCGTGCAACCTCCCGAAAGGCTCGCTGGCATACCCTGGAGACACCTTTGGGCCAAACTGAACGGCCGATGGAAGCGCGCTGTTCATACTGGGCAAACCGTGCCTACCGGAAGCGCAGCTCTGTTTGACAGCAATCTCCTTGAACAAAGCCGCGCTCTGCTGGAGTCGCGCATGCTCAGGAACGGCCATTTAGAAGCTGAGGTCGTCCTGGACACTGCCATGACCGGTCAGCACATCAACTTGATTGTTGTTCTAAAGCCTGGTGCAAGACAACGCTGCTGCCTTGCAGAGGTAAATGCAGAGGGCAGCGGCCTTTCCAACGCCCAAGTAACAGCGATTGAAAAAGACTGGAAGACCTGGGAAGGCCAGCCCCTAGAATTGGATGCCCTCGATCGAGAACGGAACCGATTTGCTCAGAAACTCCAACAAGAGGGCTGGTTTGGCCTCACTTCAGATTTCTTCTCCATCGAAATCGACACCACCGAAAGTCAATCCAGCAGGTGCGTAGGACTCAATTTGAGGGTTGCTCCTGCTCAATATGAAGGCTTTACCGTGCCCCACCGCAAAGGCAGGATTGACAGCATCAGTTTTCATTGGCACCCCGTTCAATTGGAAGCCATGGAAACCCGAGACATAGATGGGGTGCTCTGGCGGGTGCCTGTAGGACGGGACCTCAGAGGGCTCAGCCATTGCATGCGCATTGAGAAGGGGGGCTTATTTGCCCCGTCAAAATTGGCGCAAACACGACAGTCCATTCGGCAGCTACCGTTGGTCCAGGACCTGCGTGTTGGAATCTCCACAATGAACCAGGCTGAACTGCAGCCATACACCCCCTTGCACATACACCTCGATGCTTATCCTTCGGAACGGAGGGTCATGAGGGTCAATGGCGCCGTCACCCAGCGCCAAGGGGTAGGAGGAGAGGTTGCGCTTTCATTGTCAGACCAAGACTTCCGAAACCGAGCTGAACAGCTGTCACTTGAACTGGGCCTGGGCCTTGAATCAGTGCAACCTTATGGACTGGACATTGTCACCGAAGGCGGGCCGGGTGAGGCATTAAATTCTCGAGTACTCAGTGCAGGATTGACCTACCGCACCAACCGCCTCATTCCATTCGGAGCCCGAAGTTTCTCGAGATCCAACAATCCCGAAAGCAGGATATCACTAACCATCCGAGATGAGGACAGGGTGAAATTCAGCAGGACCTATATCCAGCTTGGATTGGTTGAGCAATTTGTGGAGAATCCTGAAACGGGTTCAAGCATTGAGCTGCGGCCCTTTGAAGTGGCCTTTACGTCAAGTCAATTGGAGCCTGTTTTTATTGCAGACCTCGACAGCATACAGTCCGATTTCCTCACGTCATCGTTCGAACCTCGCGCCTTGTTTAGCTCAAGTATCCGTTGGCGATTAAAGTCAACAGTGGACAAGCGAAAACCATTTCGTTGGAGCATCAACATGGAATTCGAGGGGTCAGGAAACTTGTTTCACTTGCTGCACAGGGATGTTCCGGAGGAAACGACAATCACATTGCCCAGCGCCTTTGCACAGTCCAGGGAAGTGCAAGTCGCACGGTATACCCGTTGGATGGCTGATCTCCGGGCAGGTTGGGCTCCCAACGGCAAAAACGGCATTTTTGGACGGTGTGTCATCGGTGTAGCGGCCTCTTCCATCGACAACGTGTCTGTACCCTTGGAAAAGCAATTCTTTGTGGGGGGGCCAAACAGCATGAGGGGGTGGCAAGCATTGAATCTAGGCCCAGGAGGGTCCAGCAATGCCAACCTCAGGGTCAGGGGTGACATTCGCCTAGAGGCCAACATCGAAGTAAGGCGATACCTCAACGACTGGATACAATGTGCAGTGTTTACCGATGCCGGCAACATTTGGATGACAAGACCAGACCCAGATATTTCCGACGTGGAGTTCAATGCGGCCACTTTTATGTCGCAAATCGCTGTCGCGTGTGGCGCAGGCATCCGGCTTGACTTCGGGTATTTCATGCTGCGCTGCGATGCCGGAAGACCAGTCAGATGGCCCAATGGCGCGCAATCCACCGCGGCAAGTTGGCGGATTCACCCAGCGATTTCATTGCCATTTTGAAGCTGGACTAAATTTGCGCCCCATGGCAGACAAAGACCAGCAGGCAAAGGCCCAACCCAAAGAAGCCGATAATACAGACGCCGGCAGCCTGGGATGGTTCCGCCGAATGAAGGAGGGCATCACCACCAAAACTGCCGAAAAGAAGGAGATTCCCGAAGGCAATTGGTACAAGTGTCCTTCTTGTAAAACCGTCATTGCCACACCCGAACACGAGGGGAACCTCTGGGTGTGCAGCCACTGTGACCACCACGATCGAATAGGCTCTGCTGCTTATTTCAACATCCTATTTGACGGCGGTAAGTTTAGGGAGTTGCAGGCCAAGATGACATCGGCAAACCCCCTGCAATTCAAAGACACCAAGGATTACGAAGACCGGCTCAAATTGTCGATGGAAAAAACCGGCCTCAAAGACGCCATCCGAACTGGAGTGGGGGAGGTCGCCGGTAAAACCATGGTCATCAGCTGCATGGACTTCAGCTTTATCGGCGGCTCCATGGGATCTGTAGTGGGAGAGAAAATCGCCAGGGCCATTGACTACGCCATCAAGAACGGGCTTCCCTTTGTGTGCATCACCAAATCCGGAGGCGCACGCATGATGGAGGCCGGCTTTTCACTCATGCAAATGGCCAAGACCAGCGCAAAATTGAGCCTGTTGGCCAAGGCGGGTCTGCCTTACATCTGCATTCTGACGGACCCAACAACAGGAGGCGTCACGGCTTCCTTTGCCATGTTGGGTGACCTTCACATCGCCGAGCCCAATGCCCTCATTGGTTTTGCTGGTCCACGCGTGGTCAAAGAGACCATTGGAAAGGACCTGCCATCGGGTTTCCAACGCGCGGAGTTCCTGCTGGAGCATGGCTTTGTAGACCGCATCATTCACCGCAACAAATTGCAAGAGGAGCTTTCGACGCTCGTCAGCATGCTGATGGACTGATTGTGTTGGACTAAGGCTTGCTCAATCGCCGGCCTCAACGTACTTTTGCACCCCTGAATTTCAGGCAGCATAACGAACATCCAAGAGATTTCCACATGTACCTCACTCCAGAGAAAAAACAAGAGTTCTTCGCCAAGTATGGCAAGAATGCTCAAGACACGGGCAATGCCGAAGGGCAAATCGCCATGTTCTCCTTTCGGATCGCTCACTTGACCGGTCACCTGAAGCAGAACCGCAAAGACGTCAACACACAGCGCTCACTGATCACTTTGGTCGGAAAGCGCCGTCGCTTGTTGGACTACCTCATGCGCAAAGACATTGAGCGCTACCGCTCTATTGTAAAGGACCTCGGTCTGCGCCGCTGATTACCAGCAAAGCATATGCTACAACCCTGCGGCACGGGCATCCGGTCGCAGGGTTATACACTGAATAACCCACGGGGAAATGCCTTGTGGACTTTACGGGTGCCCGATTTGACAACTCCTTTATGGAACTGAACATTGTAACCAAGACCATCGATTTAGGCGATGGTCGCCCAGTCACAATTGAGACTGGAAAGCTCGCCAAGCAAGCCCACGGAAGTGTGGTTGTGCGCCAGGGCGACACCATGCTTCTTGCAGCTGCAGTAAGCAACTATGACGCCTCAGAAGGTGTCGATTTCCTCCCACTCACTGTTGATTACAGAGAGAAGTACGCCGCTACAGGCCGCTTCCCAGGTGGTTTCTTCAAAAGGGAAGCCCGTCCAAGTGACACTGAAATCTTGGTCATGCGCCTCGTGGACCGCGCGCTGCGCCC
>DDCX01000071.1:33185-40833 GCA_002336475.1 Flavobacteriales bacterium UBA1995
GGGTCTTTTGTGATCAATCCTACTTATGCGCAACTCGAGGAAGCGGACATCGACATGATGATCGCCGGTTCGATGGACAGCATCGTGATGGTTGAAGGCGAGATGAACGAAGTCTCTGAAGAAGAGATGGTAGGCGCCATTGAGGCTGCCCACGTCGCCATTCAAAAGCAATGCCAGGCTCAGCTTGACATGGCTGCAGAAGTGCCCAGCTCTTCACCGAAGCGCGAATACGAGCACGAAAAGCAAGACGGCGAACTCAAGCAGCGCATCCATGATGAGTTGTACCAGCAGTATTACGATGCTGCAAAGAATGCCGGATCCAAGGAGGAGCGCGGCAAGTCTTTCAAGTCCATCAAAGAGGCCTTTCTCGCCACCATGTCCGATGCGGACAAGGCTGAGAAGCAATACATGCTCCGCGATTACATCAAAGGCGCCCAAAAGAAAGCCATCCGTGACCTGCTGCTGAACGAAGGCATTCGTTTGGACGGACGTGGCACCAAGGACATTCGCCCCATCTGGTGCGAAGTGGACTATTTGCCCGGACCCCACGGCTCAGCCATTTTCACACGTGGAGAGACCCAGAGTTTGACCACTTTGACCTTGGGCACCAAGGATGACGAGCAGCTCATTGACAACGCCCTCGTGCGGAAGACCGAGAAGTTCCTGTTGCACTACAACTTCCCACCCTTCTCAACAGGTGAAGCCCGTCCCATCCGTGGTACGAGTCGCCGCGAGATCGGTCACGGAAACTTGGCGCTTCGTGCACTCAAGCCGATGCTCCCTCCAGTAGAGGACTGTCCTTACACCATTCGCTTGGTGAGCGAGATTCTCGAATCCAATGGATCGAGCTCTATGGCTACAGTTTGCGCTGGCACACTGGCCATGATGGACGGCGGAATCCCCATGAAGCGTCCGGTTAGCGGCATCGCGATGGGATTGATTACCGACCAGGAGAGCGGCAAATACGCTGTACTGAGCGACATCCTCGGTGACGAGGATCACCTTGGTGACATGGACTTCAAAGTCACTGGAACATCCGAAGGCATCACTGCCTGCCAAATGGACATCAAGATCAAAGGCTTGTCCTTTGCTCAGTTGACCGAAGCCCTGCTACAGGCCAAGGAAGGCCGTGCTCACATCTTGGGTGAGATGCTCAAGACCATGGACAGCCACCGTGATGATTACAAGGACCATGCTCCGCGCATCATCTCCTTTGAGGTGCCTGCAGAAGCGATTGGCCCCATCATTGGTCCTGGAGGAAAGATCATCAATGAGATCCAAGACTCCACTGGCGCCAATGTTTCCATTGCGGACGATGACGGCAGAGGAATCGTTGAGGTTTCTGGTGACAACAAGCAAAAGATTGATGCTGCCGTTGCCCGTATCCGCGCCATTGCTTTCCCCCCGACTGTTGAAGTTGGAGAAGTTTATGAAGGCCAAGTGAAAACCGTAATGCCATACGGGGCCTTTGTAGAGATCATCCCCGGACAAGACGGACTGTTGCACATCTCCGAATTGGAGCATGGCCGCGTCAACGAAGTCACCGACGTGATCAACGAAGGAGACACCGTGAAGTTCAAAGTCACCGGCCGTGACCCTCGCTCTGGTAAGCTCAAACTGAGCAGAAAAGTGCTTCTTCCGAAGCCTGAGTGAAACGAATGACCGAATAATACGTTTGAAGGGGAGGAAGGAAAGGCCATTCTCCCCTCAAACATTTGAAACGCAACGCCCATGAGACAGCTAAAAATCACGAAACAGGTCACCAACCGGGAGACCGCATCGCTGGACAAGTACCTCCAGGAAATCGGCCGTGTCGACCTGATCACAGCCGAGGAAGAGGTGGAACTGGCCCGACGCATCAAACAAGGTGACCAAGTCGCTTTGGAGAAGATGACAAAAGCCAACCTGCGTTTCGTGGTTTCTGTTTCTAAGCAATACCAAAACCAAGGCCTTTCGCTGCCGGATTTGATCAACGAAGGAAACCTTGGTCTGATTAAAGCCGCTCAGCGTTTTGACGAGACCCGGGGATTTAAGTTCATCTCTTATGCTGTCTGGTGGATTCGCCAAAGCATCCTACAAGCACTGGCTGAACAAAGCCGGATCGTCCGATTGCCACTCAACAAGATTGGCTCTATCAACAAAATCAACAAGGCGTTTGCCCGCCTTGAACAGGAGTTCGAACGTCCTCCAACACCAGCAGAACTTGCTGAAGTACTGGATATGACCCTCGACGAGGTCAAGCAAAGCTTGAAGAACGCAGGACGTCACGTGTCAATGGACGCGCCCCTCAAGGATGGCGACGACAGTTCCAGCACGATGTACGACGTTTTGCAGACCAATGACACACCGTCACCAGACACGGTGTTGATCACAGAGTCACTGCGCAAAGAGATTGAACGCTCCCTTCAAACGCTCACAAGCCGAGAAGCAGATGTGGTGCGCCTCTACTTTGGATTGGGTGGTGAACACCCTTTGACATTGGAAGAAATTGGAGAACGGTTTGACCTCACACGTGAACGCGTGCGACAAATCAAGGAGAAAGCCATCCGCCGCTTGAAGCACACCAGCAGAAGCCGGATTCTCAAGTCCTACTTGGGCTAATTCAAGCTCTCCCAAAGAAACCGGCTTGCAGCCGTGCGAAACGGGCTCCATACAAGGGCCCGTTTTTCGTAGACTGATTTTGGGGAGTCCTTGGCAATGTCAAGGGCCAATTCCATGGCACGACGAACCCCCAAATCGTCCACTGGAAAGACATCGGGCCGTTGGAGCTGAAACATCAAATGCATTTGCACCGTCCATTGGCCCAATCCTTTGACCTTGGTCCATGACGATATGATGTCAGCATCAGAATATCCCTCTACGGCATCAAAGGCCTCCGGGTCTTCCAAATAATGGCGGCTCAAATCTGTGATGTAACGGTGTTTTTGACCACTGATACCCACACCGCGGTGAACCTCAGCTGAGGCATGCAAAACAACTTCTGGTTGCATGCCCTCTGGGTAGAGCGCAGAAAAGCGACTCCAAATGGTGTGTGCAGCCTTTGTGCTCAGTTGCTGACCGACAATCGCCCTCGCCAAACTCTCAAACGCAGGCTTTATGTCAACCTCCTTGGGATTGTTCAGGCGCTGCAACACATGATGAAATGGCGGGTCTGCCGTTTTGAAATGGAGCCTGGCCTCATCCCAAGACCAATCCGCATCATAATTACGAACTGTTGACGTTGCTTTGATGTTGGCCATGGCAGAAAAGTTAAGGACCCAACTCCCAGCCTTAGTTTCGCAACATGTTCCATTCGAACACCACTACTGAACCCTCTAGCTCGCCAGCGAGAACGTGGATCTGGACTTGCAGCACAATCGCCGTTATTCTGGGCATGTTGGTGACATCCACAGGATGTCAAGGCGATAAATACTACCTCGGTGCTGACGCCAGGGTGGCATTTAGCCAAGACACGGTTTGGTTTGACACGGTATTCACCTCCATAGGCAGTGCGAGCCAAGCGCTCCGCATCGTCAATCAAAGCCCCGGACGCATCCTGCTTGAAGACGTCACCTTGGAAGATGGCGAAGGGAGCGAATTCAGAATCAACATTGACGGGATTCCCGGTCCGAGTGCCAGCAACCTCGTTCTGGAAGAAGGAGACTCCATCTACGTCTTCGTAGAAGTCACCGTAGACCCTGAAGATGTGAACCTGCCTTTTGTGGTCAAGGATCGCATTAGGGTTACGGTCAACGGATTCAGCCAGTACACCGAATTGCTGGCTTGGGGTCAAGACGCCTTCTTTCATGGTTCGCCAGGAGGACTTTCCTCGCTGTCATGCGACGAGATATGGACGGCCGAGCGCCCCCATGTGATTTACGGGGTTGTGGGCGTCGCCCCAGACTGCAATTTGACCATAGAGGCAGGTTGCGCCGTTCATGTGCATGCAGGTGGCGGAATTTATGTGGACAGGGGTACACTCGAAGTCAATGGTGAATTGGGCCAAGAGGTGATTTTTGAAGGAGACAGGCTCGAACCAGAATATGCTGACATTCCTGGCCAATGGGGCATTCAAGTGGACACGCTGGTCCAAACAGATTTCGGAGTGGCACAAGCGAGCATCCTCGGCGGGGGCATCTGGCTCTACGGTTCGCCAGGCAGCACCATGCGCCATGCCATTTTGCGCAATGGAACCATCGGCTTACAGGTTGACACTGCAGGTACGCCAGGTGCGGCTGCCCTCAACATGGAGAACTGTGTCATCCACAACATGAGCGGCATCGGACTGCTGGCCCAAGGTTCGAACGTGGACGGCACCAACCTGCTGATGTACGATTGTGCCCAAGCCTGTGCTGCACTCACCTTGGGTGGCCGTTACAGGTTTACCCACAGCACCTTTGCCAATTATTGGGCCGACGGCACCCGTTCAACTCCAACGTTGCTCATCAACGACCATTACGAAGACGTCAATGGGAACCTGCAAATCCGTCCATTGGTCGAAACGCGATTCCTGAACTGCATCATGTGGGGAAACAATGCCGGGCTCACGGATTTTGATGAATTGGTCGTCGATCTTGAGGGCAATGACAATGACCTGCTCATTCGGGGTTGCGCCGTGGAAATGGACGACTTTGGAACAGCCGACTGGATCGAAGAAAGCAGCCTTGATGCTGCGCCTCCCTTTGCCGATGTCTTCAACAGGGATTTCCACATCATTAGTGGCAACAGCCAGTGGAATGGACTGGGCATTCCCGCCGGAATGCCCTTCTTGGCGACAGACCTCGACGGCTTACCGAGGGTGGTGGGATCAGCACCTGACAAAGGCTGCTACGAGCGTCAATAATTTTGCAGCCTTCGGGGCTGTCTTCACGCCCTTTTCCTGAACAATGAGCCGTCACATTTTAGACGCCTTGATGCGCCTGTTTGCCCTCATCAGCTTGAGGGAGGAAGGAATAGAAAAGGGGAGGGAGGTCGTCGCCCATTTCCTGCGCAGCCGACTGCCCAAAGAAGCCGTCACCGAATGGCTCGGGGTTTTTGAGGGCCATCTGGCCAGCCAAGGAGGAGCGGTAGAGTCCAGGGAATTGACAGGTCTAAAGCGAACAGCATTGCGTTCCACCAAGGTCTTACGCACCTGCACAGACATCAACCGCGACCTTCAAGCCAGCGAAAAAGCGCTTGTCTTTTTGCGCATGCTAGAATTTGAGCATGCCATGCTTCCCAGCAACGGTGAGCAAGACAGCCTCAGCCGAGAGCTCACAGACCTGGTAGCCGATGTCTTTGGCATTCGAGAGGGAGAGAAGCGGTGCTATGAAACGCTCGTCTTCAATACTGCCGATTGGCCTGTGATGACCCAGCGTTATCACGAGGCATTTCTCATTGGTGACCAACCCCAACTCGGAGGTGTCGTGAAGACGGGTTGGACGACCGCATTGGCTTGTTTTCGCCACCCAGAATCCCAAGTGGTCTTTATCCGGCCTCTGGGCGCAGGCATGGTTCAACTCAACGGCGAGCCATTGGACCCACAACGCACCCAGCCGTTTACACCGGGGTCTACTTTGCGCCACCCCGGAACAGCGCCCCTGCACTTCGTGGACATCCAGCGTTCCTTTATGGAAGAGGAGAACATTCCTGAGCTGGCACTGGAAATCAATGAGGTCAGCCATTGGTTCAATTACCCCAACAAACAAGCCCTACATCCCTTCCGCACACAGGCAAGGTCCGGCATGTTGGTGGGCGTCATGGGGGCCAGCGGATCAGGCAAATCCACCCTGCTCAACCTGTTGGCAGGCACTGAGCCTCCAACCTTTGGAGAAATCACCATCGACGGCATTCAGGTTTCAGATGAAGCCGCGCGATCGTGGATCGGATTGGTCCCACAAGAAGACCATTTGCTGCCTGAACTCACGGTTGGCGAAAACCTTTATTATGCCGCCAGACTGGCGTTTTCAGGGGATGACAGGGCCCAAACCCAGGAGCGCGTCAAGGTCTGCTTGCAGCAACTGGGACTCTGGGAAGCCCGCGACCTCCCTGTGGGAGACGCACTCAACAAAACCATCAGTGGAGGGCAGCGCAAAAGGCTCAACATTGCCATGGAGCTTATCCGAGGCCCGAAGGTTCTGCTGGTAGACGAACCTACCAGTGGCCTCAGCAGTAAAGATTCTGAACTGCTGATGGACCTGCTGAAGCAGATGACCTACAGCGGGACTTTGGTGATCGCTGTCATCCACCAGCCCAGCGGCGACATCTTCCGAAGTTTTGACGCATTGTGGGTGTTGGACCACGGCGGCTATCCCGTTTTCACGGGGAGGCCACTTGATGCTTTGACCCATTTCAGAACCATAGTCAACCACTTTGAAGCCCACAATGTCGCCTGTGGCATGTGCGGTCATGTCAATCCAGAACAGATTTTCGACATCATCGATGTCCCGGTATTGGATGGGCGGGGAAAGTCAACCGGTCAAAGAAGAATCAGCCCCAAGGAGTGGAATGATTTCTACAACGTCTTGCTGGTTCCCAAGGTCGAAGCAGAAATGGAAAGGCCCCGAAAGGATGAGTTGGACCACCCCGCTCCACAAGGGCTCCTCCCGCCCAACTGGGTCAGACAGTGGACCATCCAAAGCGCACGGGACCTTGCGCGCAAATGGAAGAACCGGCAATACCTGCTGATCAACCTGCTCGAAGCGCCTCTATTGGCACTCTTGCTTGCTTTTATCCTGAGGGCCACTGACAATGGGGCACCTTACAGTTTTGGCCAAGCCACCAACATCCCGCACTTCCTGTTCATCGCAGTGATCGTGGCGATTTTTATGGGACTGACCGTGAGTGCAGAGGAGTTGTTCAGAGACCGGTTAATGCGGAAAAGGGAGCACAACCTGCGGCTGAATTGGGCCGCTTACTTGACCGCTAAAAGCAGCGTATTGTTTGGCATCAGTGCGGTTCAAACGTTGCTGTTTGCCACTGTTTCTCACGTCATCTTAGCGTTGCCTGGCCAGTTCTTGGCCTATTGGTTCACGCTGTTCTCAGTAGCCGCCTGTGCCAACATGTTTGGCCTCGTCATCTCCATGCTGTTCAACAGCGTTCGCGTGATTTACCTGGCGATCCCACTGTTCATCATACCCCAACTCATGCTGGGCGGAGCCATTGTCACATTCGACAAATTAAACCCCAGCATATCCAATCCGTCAGGCGCTTCTTCCATCGGCCAAGTGATGATCAGCCGTTGGGGGTTTGAGGCTTTGACCACGTTGTATTCAGCAGAAACACCATATGCAGCGGCTTTACTTGAAGCCAATAAAGCGTTGGCACAATCCTCCTTTCGACGGGACCGGTGGCACCATGAAATGTCCCGTCAAATCAACCGAGCCGTTCAAGGTGATGCCGAGGCATTGCGCACGGTAGCTGCTGAATGGAACACGCTGTTCAACCAAAGCGATGTCGCCGTCAGTGTCACATTTGAAGATGGCATTGACGGGGAAGAACAAGGGCTGCTCACTGCAGAACTGGAACAGTTTCGTGAATCCCAGCGTCAAGCCTGGCGCCGGGCCAAATCAACCAAAGATCAAATCCTACAACAAAACGGTTGGGACGACCCCGTCCTTGGTGCGACCATCAAAGAGCAGCAATACAACCAAGTGCTCATTGATTGGACCACGCAAGACCAATTGCTGAA
>DDCX01000071.1:40935-57805 GCA_002336475.1 Flavobacteriales bacterium UBA1995
CCACCACCTTCGCCTTCATTTTGACCTTATCCCTAAAGAATGCCTTTAGGCTTCCGGGTCAATCTCGACGAACTTGAAAGGGACGTTCACAATGTGATCATAATCCTCACCTGCTTCAAGCATGTCTTCATCGTCCGCGTCGAAATACCATTGAACTTCCAGAGCTTCGCTGTGCTCAAGACGCTTGAACAGGTCCAACAGACATTTACTGCTGCTGGTATTGAAGTACTCAAGCTGGACCTGAACGGTCAATTTAAAATCAACGGGGATCGACTGGGCCCAATCCAAAACCGGCCGATAAAAGTCAACAGCATTCTCGGGAATTGAACGGCCAGACAACACGAGGCGCTGGTCTTCAGAATGGAAAACGATCTCTGGCGTTTTGACAGAAGGAGAGATATGTATGGGACCCATGAGTCAAAAGTAGTCAACGTGTGCAAGCCACTTCGACGGAGAAAAACAATTTGGGACGGTCTCCAGCGTGAATAATCCGAATCTGGGGCAGCGCAACGGCCGCCTTAGCCAACGATACCCAGCCCAATCCAGCACCACCACGGGGAGTTCGGATGCTGGTATTCAAGCACTCGCGATAGAGGTTTCTCCAATCCAGTTCTCCATCCTTCATGGAAGATGCCGTGATTTCTTGCAATGAACTGTACTGACGCATCCATCGCTCAACAACAGGCACATCCTCCAAACGAATGGCGTTTAGACTTCTGATTTTGAATCGGGGCTCCCCATTTAGCGAACGGCCAAGCAGCTTGAACTGAGCAGAACGAAGGGGGTCTGCGTGGCGTTCCAAATTCTGAACGCACTCAATCACAGAGCGAAATATCCTCCGGTCTTCCATTCGTTGAACCACAACCTCTTCGAGGTGCTCCAAAAGCACATCCAAGTTGTGGGTAGAAGGTTTGCCTTCAAAGGAAGCCAAGCCCATCCAATGCCCCTTTGAAGGAGAAAAGACTGGACGTGTATCAGTAGAAATCATCAAACAGCAGGAGTCGGAATCGTTGCTTCTACGCATTTGGCAGTGTTGAGGTTGCCCAATTCCTTAGAATTATCTTCGCGCGCTCCCATGGACGCATCCCATCAACCCTCCGAGTGGTTCGAAGCTTGGTTTGACAACCCGCATTATCACCAGCTCTATGGACACCGCAGCAATGCAGAGGCCGAAGCATTCGTGGAGTCCATGCACAAGAGATGGAATTGGGAGGGACTGAGCCTGTTAGACTTGGCTTGTGGCAAAGGCCGGCACGCTTATGCAGCAGCCATGAAAGGCCACCGGGTAGTCGGACTGGACTTAAGCCCCAACAGCATTGCCGCAGCGCAACTCAGCCACAGGGCTGTAAAGGGCTTGTCTTTTGTTGAAGGAGACATGCGGGATTTTTCGCTGGAACAGCGGTTTGACGGCATCCTCAACCTGTTTACCAGCTTTGGCTATTTCAGCCAACCCGAAGACCACATGGCAGTCTTGGCCAATGTGCACGCTCATTTAAAGCCTGGTGGATTTTTTGTCTTGGATTTTCTAGATGTGCAATTCGCCCAAAAACATCTGGTGCACAATGAGCAGCTGGAGCGCGGAGGGGTGAGCTACCAGATTTCACGGGAACTGGTCCCCGCCATGGGAGATGGATACCCCACCTTCGTAAAACGCATTGCCCACACCACTGCTGCTGGATCGAAAGAACACGTGGAGCGGGTGGCCGCTCTAGACAACGAACACCTCACCTCCATGATGGCTGAATCTGGATTTGAAATATTGGGCAGGTACGGCTCGTATGCCCTCGATCCCTGGATAGAAGGGGAGAGCAACCGACTTATACTTCACACCCAGAAATCATGACTGCTGGAATCACCCTGGTATTGGTGGCGTTGATCGGAGCATTGCTCGGAGAATGGTTGGGAGACAGATTCAAGCAACACATGCCGCTGCTCTTGTCTTTTGGTGGGGCATTTTTATTGGGGTTGTGCTTTTTGCACCTCCTGCCCGAAGCTTTCGTCATGAATCCAACGGCAGGTCACTGGGTGATCGCTGGATTTTTGCTCCAAATCGGACTTGAATATTTGAGCAAGGGTATGGAGCATGGCCATGTGCACGGTAGCCGTTTTGGTTTGCTTGCCTTTTTGAGCCTATGTCTTCATGCACTCATTGAAGCGATGCCCTTTGGCCTAGACACGGCGCAGTTGGCCCACGACCACGCCCATGACCACGCGCATGCAGGTCACCACCACCACCACTTCGGTGAAGGTCAACTCGCTCTTTTGGCGGGCATCGCGTTGCACAAATTGCCTGTTGCCCTCGCCTTGGCCACCATCTTAAAAGCCACCGTCACCAAAACATCCTTGCGCTGGGTTTGGATCTTGTTTTTTGCAGCCACGCCTGTGTTTGGTATGCTCATCGCAGGCTCCTTGCCTCAAGTACCCTCCGTCTTTGGTGCTTTGAATGGGGTGTTGGTGGGCATTTTACTGCACATCTCAACCACCATTTTATTTGAGACGGCAGATGGCCACGATTTCAATGCGCGCAAATTGCTAACCATCCTCGGAGGGTTGTTGCTGTCATGGATCGCCAGCCCTCATTAAGGGAAGTAGTGTAACCCAAATGAGAAAGCAAACGTATCGGGACCAAATCTTGTCCCATGAAGCGTTTCCGCATTCGCATTACGATCAAGAAGTTCGAACGCATTGAATTGAGCACCGACCAGTTCGGATTTGAGCTCTTCGAGCACTGCTTGAACTGATCGATTATTGAAGTCCAGAGAGCAAGCTTTGAGCCAGAGCCAAAGCTTCCTGGTTCCATTCTTTTTTTGCGCCGCCCCACCCAACAGGGGCATCCATCAAGACTTCGGTAGGCAAATTGCCCACCAATTCGTCCTTGGCCATGGGGCACCCACCCAAGCCGCCCAGGGCACCGTCAAACTTGCGACACCCTCCTCGCCAAGCGGCCTCCATCAAAGGAGCAGCCGCTTCACGTCGTCCGTGTAAATGAACACCAACGGCCATATCAGGTGTGGCCGAAATGACTTGAGAACAAACAGACTCAACCATGCGTTCGTCAGCCTGACCCACGGTATCGCTGAGGGCCAAATTCACCACTCCCAGCTCTTCGTGCAACCGGCGTGCCCATTCACCTGCCAGTTCCGGGGACCATGGATCTCCATAGGGGTTTCCAAAGCCCATGCTCAGATAGACAACCACGCCCTTTCCCGATGCAGAGGCTGCATTTTGGATGCGCTCCAAACGGCGCCAGCCTTCTTGAATACCTCCTCCTGTATTGCGCTCCTGGAAAGTCTCTGAGATGCCAAAGGGGAACCCTATGAAATCAGGACGACCATGGGCCAATGCGTCATGGGCACCGCGCTCATTGGCCACAATGGCCAAAACAGCCGTCTCAGTCTCTGGCAATGCCTCCAACACTTTTGCGCTGTCGGCCATCTGCGGGACCGCCTTAGGAGACACAAAACTGCCTGCGTCCAGAACATCAAAGCCAACCTCCATCAATGCCGACAAGTACGCCACCTTATGGGAGGTGGGAATCAAGGGCGCGATCCCTTGCATGGCGTCCCTCGGACAATCCGTGAGGGACCAACGGTCACCGCCAATGTTGGTGCTGCTCATGACGCAAAGATTGAACAAAATGAAACCCCAACCGACAACGTGACGTATCGGAACCCACATCCGCTCTGCGGTGCGATCACAACACAACGTCAACCCCTTGAATATGGACCTCCGTACTTTCAACAGGCTTCCCCTCGATGAGAAGACCAACTACATGTGGGACCACGGGAACTGCATTTCCCAGCGCATGGTAGAGAACCGATACATCCTTTGCATTTTCGAAATCAATGGATTCTATGTAGAGGCGATCTACAGCAAACAAAACAACCGCGTCAATGCGATCCTCCCCATCATGGGAATGGAGGCCTGGGAGTCCTATGTTGAACGCGTGATTCGCAACGTCACTGAGATGAACTGATGACCTGCCATGTCCCATCCCACGTTCGGCAACGAATGTGGTAAGGCGTCATGGCCCATTGTGTCCCGCACCACCAGATTGAATCAGGTGGATGATTGGAAACCCGCTCTATCAAGGAGCGGGTTTTCCATTTTATATGCCCTGGTCGCGAGGGCGTTGGAAGTACCGTAAAAACGGCCAAATGGTCGTGTTCTAAAACCACACAGTCCGTGCCTGCCATGATCACCTGTGGCTGGGCATGGTCAGCCCATGGCCCTCGCAACACGGCGCAAGTGGTCAACACACCCGCCATCCCGAACAGCACAGGCTTCTTTACCGCCAAGCCCCAAAAAAAGCCGAGTGCCACAGCGCAGCCCGCAGCGGCAGTCATGGTCCGATCCAAAGGCATCACGTAAGGGGAACACTTGGCCCATTCACCTGCCAGCCCGAGGAACAGCTCCAACACCAATGAGAGCGCATGCTGCAGCCATTGAGAAAATACCTCCGGCAAAACACACCAAGCCACAAACAGCAATAAAATGGCCAGAACAAAAGGTGTGGCCACAATGTTGGACGCCACAAAGCACAGGGGCAGCTTTCCGAAAGCAGGCCATGCCAGAGGTGCAGTACATGCGGTGGCGACCACAGGAACGCCCACCAACATAACGCAGTAGCGCCACCAGCGGGACCAACCCAGTGCACGGACAAAGCGGTGCAACAAGAGGATTCCTGCGGTAGCCAAAAAACTCAGGCCTACCCCCAAATCACCCATCGATTCTGGCCACATGGCCACTATGAGCAAACCCACGGCAGAAAGGACCGTCGGCCCATCGGGCTTCCGTCTCAATGCCACGGCACATGCAGCCACAGAAGTCATGGCCGCTGCACGCACGGCAGAACCCGTCCATCCACACAACCCAACATACATCCACACCAAGGGCAAAAACACGTAAGGCTTCCATGGGTGTGGGCAGCGCACCAAGCGGAGGACCAGAAGAAGAAATCCCGCCACCAATCCCACGTGAAATCCAGAGACAGCCACCAAGTGTGACAACCCAACATCGGAAAAAGCATCCCGGGTAGAACGTGGCAATGCACTCTTGTCACCGGTGATCAAGGCCAGCAGCAATCCTGATGGCGCTCCTCCTCCAATACCCATGCAACGACGGGTCACCCTCTGCTTCACCGCCGCCACAGCCTCCCGAAACCGTCCTTGGATGCCCATTTCATCGGTGGACATGCCACACCAAATCACCTTGTATTTGGCCCTAACTCCTCGGCCATTCAGAAACGCAGCCTCGTCAAAATCCGCAAGGTGAATGGGGGAGTGTGGTAGGATTTGCTGGACACCGGCCACCAATATCCGTCCCACCTGTAATTTGAACCCCTTGGCTTCCAACAGCACGCGCTCGCCCCTCGAGTCAACGGCCAACCAGCGTTCTGTATCTCCGCGTGTAGGCCATGATTGCACCAATTCGAACTGCTTTACCTGATGCTCTGAGGTCACAGTTTCTGATGATCTGTGAAGCACACAACTTCTGGCACCTAAGCCCACTGCACTTCCGAGCAGCACAACACCCAAGACTGCAGGCCTAAGTCCGCTGCTCTTCATCAGAAGCACAGCAGAGACCAAAGCCAAAACGACAGAACCAGAAACCAAGAACTCAAAACATACTGAACCGGTCAACACCCATCCCAAAGCCATACCGGGAAGCATCCACCGCAAAAGCTCTGGCCCACGCATGCCAGCAAATCAAAGCAAAGGGGACTCTAGCCGTGCCGTCCTTTCACAACTGCGGCCATTGAATTGGCCACCGCATTGTCGGTCTACCGAAACCGAGAGGCCGGTAGCTCAGACCAGCGTTTTTTACCGCGCAAGAAGTAATCGACGATGATGCTGCCCTGATAATGGCCAGCTGATGCATCACGTGACAGCTCAACGCCTGAGCAGGCTTGGATCTCCTGTTGACGCTTGGCCTTCATCGAAGACCAGCTGCTTCTAAACTCTCCGTGAGCCTGAATGACGGCTTTGAAAAAATCAACCTTGCCCTCGGTTAGGAACCTCAGAGCCGCAATTCCATCCAGCAACTGCCGGAAGAGTATGCGCCACACGATGCCAGGCCGGTGGTCGTTCTTGAGCAACAAAAAGAGGTTGTTCCTAAAATTCAATTTGGCCTTCCGCGGACTCGAATGGGCCAACGTTCCACCCCCCAAATGGTACACGTGGACGGACGATGCCACGCCCACAACATGCCCCCTGTTGCGCATCCGCCAGCACAAATCAATCTCTTCCATGTGGGCGAAGAAATCAACATCCAAACCTTGGGTTTCAGTCCAAACAGAGTTTCGAACCAACAATGCAGCTCCTGAGCCCCAAAAGACAGGGCGGTCCGAGTCATACTGGCCCGTGTCCTGTTCGAAAGCATCGAATATCCGGCCCGCACAAAACATAAAGCCAAAGCGGTCCATGTAACCACCGGCTGCCCCGGCATACTCAAATTCTGCCCGGCGATCAACTGCTCGAATTTTAGGTTGGACTGCAGACCAACCCTGTGCCTCTGCGGAATTGACCATGCCATCTACCCATTGGGGAGTCACTTCTACATCACTGTTGAGCAGCAGAACCCATTCCGCATTGAGCCGTGCACTCAACGCCTTTAACCCCTCGTTATAGCCACCCGCAAAACCATGATTTTCGGACAACTCGACCACCTCCACATCGGGAAACTCATTCCTCAAGAGGTCCACACTGCCATCATCGGACCCATTGTCAATGACAACCACCCTGTCAGCTGGGACATTGTGTGCCACCACAGAAGGAAGGAAACGCCGCAAATGAGCGGCCCCATTCCAATTGAGAACAGCTACGGCAACACGACAGGAGGGAAGCGGCGATGTGGGCATGTCAACGCGGATTGAAGAACAAGTCTTCGGGCTCCTCTCTGCTATACGTATCTCTGTTCCCAAGCTGGTTCATGCGGCTGTCCGCCACTGAATGGCCCAGTTCGCGCGTTTTGAGAATGTCGAGCCAGTCTGCATTGCGCAATTCCCGGGGGTGATCACTGTGCAACAACTCAAAGCACTCGCCCACCACCTGTGGCGTGTAGAACAAGAAACGCCTGTTGTTGAATTGGCCAGCCTTGTGGTAATGCCAAATTTCATAGGGGTAGTATGCCGTTCCATTGTGTCGCTGCACGACGGTATTTGGCCGGCCATATCGGAGCAAAATCCAGCCCATATCCGTTTCATGACCCTCTCGGTTGGGACAGGCTCCATACTCGCGGTCTGCGATCAACACCTCCCTGCGGTAAGTGCGCCAAGCCTGAGCGGGATCCTCAGGTGACCTCACTGTCCAGAAATGCTCCAAGAAAGACCGCAACTGGCGCAGATCAGCCCCTTGAAGGACGTGTTCGATAGACCTTCGCTCACCGGCATCAGCAATGGGAATGAGGGTCTCAACCAATGCCAACAGGCTGTCACGGTCATTGTAAGACAAAACAAAGGGGGCCAAAGAACCTGCCGCCACTGCCGCGTCCTGGGCCGCTTCTGAAACGCACTCTAGACCTACGGCATTGGACACCAGCAGTTCTTGCTCCGGCGTCATGATTTGGACCACCAACTCGAAGGCACCTGCAGGAGGTGCAGGCAAAGCCTCGAGAAAGGGAAGGACAGGAGCTGCTGTCATCCTAAAGAAACGCTTGGTCTCTGTGGCCCATCCCTTGTCTCCTTCGAGACTCCGAAATCCAGCCACCACCAAAAAAGCACCTGATGCACCAAAGACATCCTCTGTTCCGTAAAGCTCACAGTAGAATGGAATCCTACTGGCTTCAGCAGAAATCCTGCGGTCCAACAACGGCAAAATGTCCTTGCCTGAGCGGGTGAGTGGCGATGGTGGATTAGAAGCGGGAGCCACACCTTGAACCACGAACAGGTCACTGATGTCGAGCTTCGCCGGCGCCGAAACATCCACTACGGTTTCATATTCTAAATGCTGCCTTTCAGGCGCGCCAATGTCTTCTACTTCCAACTCTAGCACATGAGGGCCAGGAGCCAACTCCATCCGGGCCACATCCACAAAAT
Source organism: Flavobacteriales bacterium UBA1995 (assembly GCA_002336475.1). Classification (GTDB taxonomy): domain Bacteria; phylum Bacteroidota; class Bacteroidia; order Flavobacteriales_D; family Sanyastnellaceae; genus UBA8752. The sequence goes on from DDCX01000071.1 coordinate 48,971, forward strand.
CCCCCTGCACCAGCAACGGGCCTGTGCGGGCCGTGGACTTGACGAATCCAGCAACGGTCCCTGCACTGTCATAGGCAATCACAGTCCACCTCACCGCAGCCCGAAACACAGAGTCGCCTTCGGCCAACCACGTCACGCTGTTGCCTAAGAATTCAGCCTGTACTTCCAAATAAGGCATGCCATCGGGGGCCTGGAATTGCCGTGTGGCAAGGCGCAGGGAAGGAGTGCTGGTGGCCACTTGGGCCTGGCTGTCCACCACCGGTCCCACCAGCAATACGGACAGGATCAACAACAAGGAATACCATCGCATCGGGCGGAGATGCTTTACATTGTAACCTGTGAACAGCATGAACTGGCAAGATACATTTTCATTGAGGTCCATTTTCTTGTGTGGGGCATGTTTGCTCTTTAGTCCTTTTATGTGGGCCACACACCTTGTTGGAGGTTCGATGTATTACGAACATTTGGGAGGTGACCAATATGAAATCCACCTCGTTATCTACAGGGATTGCGGCCCCACCAATACCAACGGCACGGGTTTTGACTTGGCAGCAAACATGGCCGCCTACCAGGGCACCCAACTGTTTTCTCAGGTACAATCGCCCATTACAAGTGATGTGCAACAAATTGACCTGCAAGCTGGAAACCCTTGTGCGCAGCTCCCCCCAGGGGTGTGTGTCGAACGGGCTGTTTACACTTCAGTGTTCACCTTGCCTGCCAGCTCTGAACCGTACGTCATTGTCTACCAAAGGTGTTGCCGGAACCCACAAGTCGTCAACCTGTTGGACCCCACCAATACCGGCTTCACGATTTTCGTCACAGTTCCACCAGTATTGGGCAATGAAGACATCAACCTCGAGGTCAACGCCTCTCCAAGATTCGATGAACTACCGCAAGGCTATGTCTGTGTCAATCAGCCATTTTCGCTGACAAATCCCGCTCAGGACCCTGACAACGACAGCATCTCATTTTCAATCAGCGATGTGTTTATTGGAGGCAGCTTTTCTGCCCCGACCCCCAATCCACCAGCACCGCCACCTTATGACAACGTGACATGGGAGGTTGGTTATGCCCCCCAAACACCCCTTGGAAACAACCCCGAGGACTGGATACAAATCGACCCGCAAACAGGAACCTTAACAGGCAATCCTTCTGCCATAGGTAAGTATGTCATCGGCATCTTCATCAATGAATACCGACAGGATGACAACGGAAATTGGATCAACATCGGAAAGGTGTTTCGAGACTTCACCATTGATGTGGTCTCATGTGAAATCGTCTTCCCAGTAGTGCAATGGCCCGAGCCCTGCACTGGACTAGATGTGAATTTTGGTGTAGGCGCCAGCAGCGGTTCATTCGCCTGGGATTTCGGAACAGGTTCAGCGGCGGACACCAGCTCCTTGACTTCACCTTCCTTTAATTTTCCAGCCCAAGGAAACTACAACGTTTCAGTGGCCTATGACCTGGGCGGATGCGGCGACAGCGTCACACAGACCATCCTTGTTGCTCCCCCCGTTGAAGCCTCTTTTGTTTTGGGCGAAATCCAATGTACTGCAGATGGATGGAGCCAAGAGGTTGAATATACCGGTGACGCACTGGGCGAGACAGGCGCTTTGATTTGGCTTGTCGATGGGGAAGAGGTTTCGAGCACCACTTCTCCAGGCACATTGCCCATACCCCCCGGAGAACACAACGTGTCCGCAGAACTGATCAACGACATTGGGTGTCAAGCCACAGCTGAAATGGACTTGGAATTGACCGACCTGCCAACAGCTGCATTTGAAACATCCGAACCTCCCTGTAACGGGCTAGAAATCAGCTTTAACAACCTGTCTTCCAATGCCACATCTCAGCAATGGACATTTGACCTGAATGACCCCTCCACAGAGCAAGGAGCCGTAAACGTAACTGACCTGTCCACCTGGACCTATCAAGATTTTGGCAGTTATGTCGCACAACTCATCGCCCAACCCGGAGAAGCTTGTGCTGACACCGCGGATGTGCTGATCACAGTATTGCCACAAGACCCTCTGGTTCTCTCTTATGGCGCCACAGAACCCCTCGCATGTTCTTTAGAAACCACGGTCGAATTCACATTCAACGGCGCTTTTGCAGATGCTGTGACCTGGGACTTTGGATCTGCAGGCTCAGCATCGGGTGACACAGTAGCGTTTGACTTTGGCGGTTCTGGACTGTACCCTGTGACATTGACCATCGAAAACGACACCTGCGCAACGACCCAATCGGCAGATTTTGAGGTCTATGTCCCTGAATTGGTCGCGGAAGTCGAACTGGTCATCCCCAATGTGATTACCCCGAATGCAGACGGAAAAAACGACAGGTTTCGCATCGGCACCCAACGGACGGATGGAAATGGTGTCGATGTGACCAACTCTTCGTCTTTCTCGTACTTCAAGCTTCAAATTTTTGACCGCTGGGGCGTTCAAGTACACCAGTCAGAAGGTGTTGGCGCAGGTTGGGATGGTCGAATCGGAGGGAATGTCGCCGCTCCCGGAGTGTATTACTTCATCCTCAATGCCGACCACAGTTGTTTGGACAATGACATCGAGGAAGTCGGACAAGTCACTTTGATCTTGGATTGACAGCCCGCCTAAACCAGCGGGTGCGTTCTACCCGACACAACACCACTCGGAAAGCATCGTACCATTCGCCCACTCCTCTGGCCTTGGCTCTTCGGTGACCCAGATGCGATGCCCAAGCATCCACAGAAGTCAAGTCCTGCCAGTAGCTGATAAAGATGCCGTCGCGACCCTCCCGCAAAGATTCAAATCCCAGATAGCCTTGGATTTGTTCGGCCTCGACCATCATGGCTTCCATCGTCTCGACGTAGCCTGGAGGGTCCAATGGGCGCTCAGAAATAAAGATGCTTGCATAGTGTCCAGCTTCAAGCTGAACACGGTCGTCTATCACTGCCATGAATGCAAGATCGCGCACCCCATCTTTGTAACATGAACGCCGCTTGGGACAGGGCATTTCCAGACTGCATCAGCGATGGTGCAGGACGCCGAAAAGGCACAACCCTGAAATGGGGGGTGCGCACATTGGCCACGCTGCCTTGGGCTCAAGACATCGGCCGAGGGTGGAGTGAGGCTGACCTGCGCCAGCTATTGACGGGGTCCTCACATGCCCTGATCGTGCTGGATTTGCCCGCAGGAGTACCTCCGCTCAAGGAGCTTCCAAAAAACACATCAGTTGTGCTCAGGCACACCAGACAATCCCCGTTGAATCCGGACAAGGATCCGGTGCTCGCCTGGCCATCCACACGCCGAAAGCAATTCAACCGCGCAGAAAGAGAAGGCATGACCATCGAGACATGCAGTGACCTTTCTCTTTTGGTGGAACTCCACCAGGCGGCAAGGTTGCGCAAGGGCTTAACCAGCGATGAACAGGCACTCAGAAACTTGCTTCAAGAGCTGCTTCTCGAGCCAAACACACACGCCTGGGCCGTGCGCCAGTCCACAGGAGAGGTGCTGGCCGGCGGAGTGTTTCATGGTGCAGAAGATGGACGGTGCATCTATGGGTTTGGCGGTCAGTTCCGAACCGCATCTCCCGGTGCCAGCAGTAGGGCTACCGTTTTGCTCATTGGCCATGCCATGCGCCAAGCCGCGCAACGAGGCGCTGAAACGTTTGATTTTGGCGGCAGCATGGACCCCGGCGTTGACCGCTTTTACGCAGAATTCGGAGCACCAACGGTAGCGAAACAACGGCTGGTCCGCATGGCCTCCATTTGGAAGCCCATCCTCAGGTGGCGCAGACCAGACTTGTTTCAGTCGTGATCAAGGCCACACTTGGGCCTTGCGCTCCTCAGGAATAAAGCAGGCATCTCGACCCCAAGCATTGATCTGCTTGAATTCCTCTGCACTGAATCCCATGCCATCCCTCAACAAACGGTACTCGTCCATAATGTCGATGTTCATGATGCCAGGGTCGTCGGTATTGACCGTAGTGCGAATGCCTGCCTCCATGATTTGACGGAAGGGGTGTGCCTCTCGAGAAGCACAGACACCACTCAACCAATTGGAGGTTGGACACAACTCGAGGACCACACCCCGGTCCCTCACGAACTCCAAAACAGCCTTGTCCTCAAGGATTCTGACACCGTGACCAATTCTATCCGCGTGCAACAACTCAATGGATTTCTGAATGTTCATCGCTGCCTGTGGGCCTTCAGCTTCACCCGCATGGATGGTCACTGCAAAACCCTCAGACTTGGCCCTTTCAAACAGCGGCGCAAAGATCTCGGGACCAAAAGCCAACTCATTGTCGGCCAAATCCACCGCTAGAAAATCGGCCCTTTTTTCAATGGCAAAATCCAACCAATACTTGTTCTCCTGCACCGTCTTGATCCTCTGCAGCAAGCAAATGAGCCCTACGGCGATGGGGAAATCCTCTTCTGCACGCTGTATTCCCCTCAAAATTGCGCCGTGCATGGCATCTGGTGCCATGCTGGGGTGCGCATCGCACAGAAAGCTGGGGGCATAGCGCAATTCGAGCAACCGCACCCCATTGGCACTCATGTCTTCGCAACACTCGTAAGTCATGCGCTCCACCACTTCAGGAGAGTCCAGTAAGTCGCGGTGTCCAAGAAATATGTTGAGCAACGTCGGCAGGTCGCCTACGGGTTCTGTGATTAAATAATCACGGCGAAATGTAACGTCATCAATCCGGTGTCCTTTGGCCGACAACAGTTCTTTAAGGAGGTCGTGCCGTGCCGTCAATTCAAGGTGGCAGTGCAGTTCTACCTTGGGCAAGGCGCGGAGGACATCATCGAGCATGACCCACAAATTTACGCCTTCGACCGCCCACTGTTCATTTTGAAGCAGCGCCACCCTTTAAGTAAAGTCTGAACGCACTCATCTTCGTGGCTATGATTGGAATAGGAGCCCGCATCAGCCACCCCAAGTACGGGGAAGGCGCCATTTTCGGCGAATCAGGTGCCGCATGGCGCATACAGTTCACGGAACATGGAGAGAAGGAACTCGCCAAAACCTACGAGTCGTATGAGGTGCTCGAAGCCGCACCTGCGATCAGCGAAGGCATCACATTGGAAGACGTTGTCACCGCCGTGGAAAACGTCTTTGACCAGCACCTTGAATCTCCAAGCCCCATTGACTTGGGAGACAAGTGGGAGGGAGGCGTCATGGAATTGCGTCCAGGAGAAGAAGGGCTCAAGGGAAAGGAAATCCCCATCGAGACCTTCTTTCACAAAATCGTCATGCTGCGGGACCGCTTGCGCGTTCTGGAACAGAACATCAACAGCAACTCCAAGTTGTCGGATGAAGACAAGGTGAACCTCCAGCAATACATCACCCGTTGTTACGGCTCTCTGACCACCTTCAACGTCTTGTTTGACAGCAAGGAAGACTGGTTCAAAGGAGAAAAGAAGGGCGAATGACACCCGAAGACGTATTTCAACTCGCCAATGGCACCGCTCCCTTGGCTTGGTTGGCCATGATCGCTGCTCCCGACAACCGTTGGGTCAAGCGCACCGTGCTCAGTGGAGCGTGGGTCGCCATGCTAGCGTCCATGTACTTACTGGTGGTGGCCACCCATTTCAATTTTACCGCAGCGGACTTCACAACCCTCGAAGGTGTGACGGCGCTCCTGAGTGACCCTTGGGCCATGACAGCGGGTTGGATTCACTATTTGGCCTTTGACCTCCTCGCAGGCGTGATCCTCACCAAAAAAGGAAGTGCATTGGGGATTGCGCGGTGGCAGCTACTGCCGTGTCAACTGTGCACGTTCATGTTGGGCCCAGTGGGCATCGTGCTCTTTGTGGCCATTGCCAAAGCCAAAGGGATTCAATGGTCCGCATTGGCCATCGGCCAGCCCTGAACCATCAGCGCACCACCGTCAGCGTTCCGCTGAATTGCTCAGGGTACTTTCCGTGGGTCCAGCGCACCTGAACACTCCAGGCATACGCTCCGTCTTTCACGTAGTGCTCGCCGTCTGCGCGCTGGTCTTGGCCCAACCAGGCTTCGTCGGGATCAACTGAGGAGAATACCACCTCACCCCAACGGTTAAAGACTTGAAAGGAGTAATCCTCAGCTCCGAAGGCTTGCCCCAGCGGCCTGAAGGCATCGTTCAACCCGTCGTTGTTCGGAGAGAAAGCATTGGGCACATACAGCTGCAATTCCTGTTCCGTAAAATGGGCCACCACCTGAACCCCACCATCAGCAGGCATTTCTACACCCAAATCTGAAGACATGACGTTCGTATGGGACACAGCGCCCTGGATTTCCCAATGGCTGAATTTCCAGTCGTTGCTTGCCACCGCATTGAAAGCCTCTGGACCATTGACCACAAAGCTGTCAGTCCAGTAGTCTGACACCGTTGCCCGGTTCACCACCTTCACGATGCCTGACCCCGCGGGCTCTACTTCAACAACAAGGTCTACGTGCTCGACGTACTCGAAATGCGCCGTCACAGCTCCTCCTGTATCTACGTACAGCACTGCGGAGGCCTCTTGGTCCGACACAATACTGTTGGCCTCATGTGTCCAATGTGAGAAGTTCCACCATGGGATGGGGTTGGCCATCAGGTCGTACTCTCCGTCAAACAATTCAACACCGTCAGGGTAGGGGCCGAGCACCAGACCATCCAAAGCTATGGTTCCCGTTCCAGGAGGTTCCACTTCAAACACCAAGGCCTCAGGGGGGACTGGCTCTCCGAAGTGGGCCATGATGGTCACATTTCCTGTCAGCTCAATGTCGATGATGTCGTCTTGGATGTCACCGATGACCAGGTCGCCAGAGACCACTTCCCAATACAAGAATTCAGCGCCTTCACACTCTTCTTCGGCTTCTAAACTGATCGGGACGCCAGCAAAATACCAACCAGTGAACGGCACCATAGAAGGGTCGATGTCCACGGAATTGAGTTCCACTTCTCCACAGCCATCAATCAACAAGGTCAGGTCCACGGGCTCGACATCGTAGCAGTCCTCCATGCCACTCAGCACCGTCTCGTTACAACGTTCGTCAATGAAGTCGTGCATCTCCTGCACCTCTGACATCCACCCATCGTAATCGCCACCCCAGCGGTCAAACTGGCGGGGCATCTCGGGCTCTATGACTCCGATCATGCTGTCCAGCACAGCGTGCATGTTCTCGCAAGTAAAATGGGTGTTGCCCAAATCGGCCCAACGGTTGATGTAGGTGGCCCAGAAGTCGTCGTTGTCCATCAAGGCATTCAAGACAGGGATGTGACCTTGCCCACCGACGTCACCCATGTTTTCGGGGTTACAAGGGTCGGCCTCAGAACCCGTATCGGGCAAGCCGGTGTAGTTGGCGCCGTGACCAAAAGTGTTGTCGAGGTCCCACAGCACATAACGCCAGCGGCGGCCGTCTCCATCGGGGTTTCGTCCCCGCCACCATGCCGTGTTCCAGTTCAACCAATCCGCGCACACCACATAGCTGTTGAGGATGAAGTAGTCGATCAGTGACATCTCATTGAGCTCGCTCACCGCCTGCTCATAATTGGCCTGCACCGTCATGTCGTTGCCGGTGATAAAGTCTACGAGGTCATACCAATCAGCGCCGTTGCCGTATTCCGTCCAAGTACCGCCCCACGTTTTCAGGAAATCAATGTCATAGCGGCCTTGGTCGTAGTAGCGGTTGGTAAAGTCACTGTCGTCCACCTTCTCACGGTATTCGTAAACGCCCCAGTACTGGCCATTGATGTACAAAATGCAGCTCTCACTGGTTCGCTCATCGAGGTGCAGGTCCGCCAAGCCGCTCAAGGTCTGGCAATAGGCATCCCGCACGTGGGCACCACCGGAAAAGGGGTAGTTGTCGTTGGCCGCGGCCTTAAAGATCAAGCGCTGAAACTTGCCCCGGTTGGACAGGTGAAACAACTCGGCGTCCACCACATCATCGTACCCCATTTGGTCACGGGTGATGTAGTCAAAGCCCTTCTGAGGATAGGCATTGGAATCGTTGCCGTGCTCGTTGGAATCGCCTTCGGCCTCTACCCAAAACGTGCCGTCTTCGTTGAAGAACTCAATGTGCATGGGTTCATCTCCAAGCCAAGCACCATCCTCTAAACCTGGACCACTGACGCTCACCACCCGAATAGAGTGCTGGTCATCGCCAAAAAAGTAAGTGTTGGTATTGGTAAAGCTCGGAGCGAGCGCACCCGTCGGGTCAACGGCGATCGCCCTGACAACGATGGTCTCAAACAACCCAATGGGCGTAACATAAGGAAGACTGGCCGCGGATGGCCCATATCCATCGAGCGTATAGTAAATCTCCATGCCGGGGGCCGCAGTAAGGGCCAAGGAAAAAGCATTCGCATGGTAGCCGGGGGCTTCTCCCATATCGGGCATGGGCGCATAACCGTCGTAAAAGAGGCCTGTTGCGCCTGCATTTGTTGTGTTGGGCGTTGGCAATGTGCACACTTTCCAGTCTCCAGTACCATCCACATCGCGGGACCAGCTGTGGTCCTCTTGAGTGGTGGAAATATCTGTGCCATAGGTATAGCTCTCTACGATACTTCCCGTCGCATCGGCCAGAACCACAGACTCCTGTTTGCACTGGTGAATCCGGAAATTGGTGTTCAGGAATCCCCCGCCGTACAACAGTCCTGCCTGTGCTTCACCACTACAAATGATGGTCAAAAATCCATTCGGTGGAACAACCGTTCCTGCAGGGATTTCAAACTTGGTGGGATTGTCCACGTCGTCGGACATGTACCACCCACCGATGTCAATGGGCCCGGCTGTCTCGTTGAAGAGCTCCACAAAGTCCTCGTTGTTCCCCGCGACATTGAGGGAGTAATTGGAGCACGAGAACTCGTTGATCACCACCTGTGCAG
>DDCX01000065.1 GCA_002336475.1 Flavobacteriales bacterium UBA1995
TGGAGATCAGCAGAGATGGCAAGCAGTTCTGATAGTTTGATGTGCGGTCGGGAAATGAGTTGGTTCCATCGTGTCTTTTGCTTGATGGTGGAACTTCCCTTAGAAACCAGGAATGGGTTGACTGTTTCTGGATCTGCATTGTTCTTGTGTATCCAGTCTTCCAGCTTATCGAGGGTGTTTTGTTTGGTTGTGAACTGAGTCCAGGCTGCATCGTTGATGAGGCCTAGGCTGCGGCCCTTGGGGCTCAGCCTTTGGTCTGCATTGTCTTGGCGAAGCAGGATTCTATATTCAGCACGGCTTGTAAACATCCGATATGGTTCGTCGGTACCTTTTGTGACAAGGTCATCAATGAGGACGCCGATATAGGCTTCATCCCTTCCTAGGGTAAATGCGTCTTGATCAGTTCGCTTGAGGTGGCTGTTGATTCCGCACATCAATCCTTGACATGCTGCTTCCTCATATCCGGTGGTGCCATTGATTTGGCCAGCGAAATAGAGGTTTTCTAGGTTCTTGGTCTCAAGGGTATGGTGCAGTTGGGTGGGAGGGAAGTAATCGTATTCGACAGCATAACCAGGCCGAAACATGCGAACCTGTTCGAGTCCTGGAATCAGGCGCATGGCTTCGAGCTGGACTTCTTTTGGCAAAGACGTAGAAAAGCCATTGACATAGGTTTCAATGGTGTGTCTGCCTTCAGGCTCAATGAATATCTGATGTCTGTCCTTGTCAGCAAAGCGGTGAATCTTGTCTTCTATGCTTGGGCAATAGCGCGGTCCTTTGCTTTGTATTGCGCCATTGAACATGGGGCTTTGGTGAAGTGATGCTGCAAGTTTGTCGTGGACCAAAGGGTTGGTGTACGTAATGTGGCAGGGCACTTGGTTTATGATGGGGTGCTGGGAGTAGTAGCTAAATGCTTCTGTGGTGGCTTCGCCTGGTTGTTCTTCAGTTTTGGAGTAATCGATGCTCCTGCCATCTACCCTTGGGGGCGTGCCCGTTTTCATTCGTCCGGTTAAGAATCCGTGATGAGCGAGTTGGTCTGTGATGCCTTCAGCTGCGCGTTCACCGGATCGACCGCCTGCAAATTGCTGCAGGCCGAGGTGGATCTTGCCTTGGAGGAAGGTGCCAGAGGTCAGAATGGTGGAGTGGCCGTAAATGTTTATGCCAAGTTGCGTGGTGACTCCTTTGACCTTACCGTTAGCGATGATCAATGCCGTCACCATGTCCTGCCATAGGTGGATGTTGGCGTTGTTTTCAAGTGTCGTTCGCCAGGTCTGAGCAAAGAGGTGTCTGTCGTTTTGGGTTCGGGGGGACCACATTGCGGGCCCTTTAGAACGGTTGAGCATTCGGAACTGAATGGCGCTGGCATCAGAGATCGCACCGCTTTTACCGCCCAAGGCATCAATCTCCCTGAGTATTTGCCCTTTGGCAACTCCGCCCATTGCGGGATTGCAACTCATGGCGCCAACGGTGGCGAGGTTCATCGTGATAAGCAAGACTTTGCTTCCCATGGTGGCTGCAGCATGGGCTGCTTCATTGCCGGCGTGTCCTGCACCGACTACAATGACGTCGTATCGTTCAAGCATTGAAATTGTTCCACGTGGAACATTTGAGAAGCCTAGAAGCGCCTCTGGGTAAGCCAGAAGTCTTCTTTTGACCGCATGGTTGATTTGTCGGATGGGGTGTGATCATCAAAACCAATCAGATGTAAAATCCCATGTGCGATGACACGGTGTAGTTCGTCCAGTGGGTTGATAGACAGGGTGTTGGCGTTGTCTCTGGTCCTGTCAACAGAGATGAGGATGTCTCCTGCGATTCCTTGCGCAGAGCGGTCAGGAAAGGTGAGGATGTCTGTGAGGTAATCGTGATCCAAGAATTGGCGGTTGGCCACGAGCATGTGCCCGTCGTCGCAAAACAAGAAGCGCAAAGAGCCTATTTGGGCGCCCTCCTGCGCTGCGCACGCATGAATCCACGCGCGGATAGCGCTGCGGTGGCGCAAGCGGAACGTGGGGTGCTGAAATTGAAATGAGATGGCCTCTGGTGCCATCAGTTGGCGCTCTCCATCTGAGGTATAGCGTTGTCAAACCTCATGATGGCCACACGGCCAAGATCCTCGAACTCGCAGGAGTCAGCGAGTTGTCGCATCAGGAAGACGCCTCGACCATTTGGCTTTTCGATGTTCTCGGGAGCCGTTGGATCGGGGATGTTGTCGTAATCAAATCCAGGTCCCTCATCGGAAATCTTGAACTGAAGGACGGTGCCATCAACTGACACTTCTACATCCACCATCTTGTTGATGTCCAGTTTGTTGCCGTGAACAATGGCGTTGTTGACAGCCTCGGTCATGGCAATCAAGATCTCTCCATAGTGGGTCTCATCGACTCTCAGCTCTTCGCTGAGTGTGTTGATGAGGCCTTCAACTTCGGTAATGCCTTCCATGCGGGAGGCTATTTGCAGGTGTCGCTGTACGGACATGATGTGTCTTCACTCCCTTTCCGGGGAGTCCAAAGTATTGAAATAATCGTTGACCTTTTGCTTGTAGTACGGGGTAAGGTCAGCAGGAACGGTGCGCAAAAGTTCTATTTCTTGGGCTTTACGGCGCTCGTAATCTTCCAAGCTGGGGGGCGTATCCCTTGGGTTTTCGCGTGCTGTCTTGGATTCTCGCTCTTCTTTCTCTCCGCGAACACGTTCTGCAGTCTCTGCCTGTAAAAGTCTTGTCAGAATATCTTGCTGTCGGTCCAAGGTGAGTTGGTCGAGTTCGCCATTCACGATGTCCTTCTCGATTTCCTCCATCTCTTTGGCGATCTGTTCTACACCATTTCCTTGCCCAGAACCGTCTTCATTGAGCTGTTTGCCAAGCTCTTGGGTCATTTTTCTGATCGCCGCTTGCTGGGCTGCCATTTGTGCGAGTCCCTTGCTCAATTTTCGTTGGCCTTCTTTTCCTTCTCCTTGGTTCGAGCCCTTCATTTTTTTCTTCATCTCTTCCAATTGCTTGGTGAGAGACTGTTGCATGCCCTTGAGTTGTTTAGCGCTTGGAGAAGGCTTGGAGCCACTTCCACCGGGCTTCTCGCAGTTGCCAGTTCCGGGCTTGTTACAGCTGGATTGATTCTGCATTTGCTGCAACACCTCGTCCAGGAGCAAAGCGAGGTTGTTGAAGGATGTCATCACATACTGCTGGTTGGTGGTGATGATGTTTGTTTCGCGGTCTGTAAAGCCATCTAAAGCTTGACCCATGTGAAGGTTGACGAGGTTGATTTCTCTGTTTACGATGGATTGCAGTTGCGTGACGCGCTTGCTGAGGGCAAACAAGCTGTCTTTGACCATCTCTGCATCGTCTTTGAGTTTCCGTTGAACCTGGCCGTGTTTAACGTAGCGAGGGTCGTCCTTTTGTGTGCTTCCGACAAAGCCCATGAGGTCTTCTTCGTCAAAAGACAGCGTGATGATGTTTTCGAGCAGTGCCCTCAGCGCTTCCATGTCTTCTTCCATGGACTCCTGTTCTCCCTGTTCCATGGAGCTCTGCATCTGCTGGGCCATCTGGTTCATTTTGCCCGCGGCGCTTTTCTGCTTTTCGGATGCCTTTTTTTCTTTTCCGTTGTCAAGTTGTTCGCTCGCGTCGTTCATCTCCTGCTCGATCTCCTCTTGCAGGTCTTCCATGGTCGGAACCTTGTTGGGGTTCTCCAGCTCTTTGTTGAGCTTCTCGGCATCATCTAAGGCCTCCTTGACCTTGTCAAACTCCTTGTTCAATGAATCCTGTTTCGCAGCAAGCTCCTCTTCAGGGGTCTCGCCTTGCTCCGTCTCTTCTGCGAGGGCTTCCTGCTCCTCCGCCAGCTTTTCGAGGTCTGAGATGGCCTCCTCCATTTTTTGCTCCCATTGCAGTTGCTTGAACTGCTCCAGCGCGCGGTCGAGTTCTTGTTCTAGCGACTCCTGGTCGAGGTCCATTTGATCGAGCTGCTCCTCGATTTGCTCCTTGTCGCCTTCTTCGAGCTGTTCCATCAGCTCTCGGAGTTCGTCGAACATCTGTTGGAGCTCATCGGTCATGACCTCGTCCATCAGCTTTTGCAGCTCGTCCTGTTTCTTTTGAATCTCTTCATTCGGCGGGCTGAATTCCGCTTGCTGGTCGTTCTTTTCGCGGTTTTTCTCCTGCATCTCCTCGACCTGCTCCTTGAGCGCCTCCTGCTGTTTGAGCAGTTCTTCGAGGGCGGCTTTTTCTTCCCAACCCAGCTCGTCTTCTTCCATCAACTCGCGCCGCAACTCGCGCATTTGCTCGCGCAGTCGCTTGGCTTCCTCCAGGTTCTCTTCCAGAGCGGCCGTCAGTTCGGCATCGGCGCTGTCCAACCGTTGTGCCAGCTCTTCCTCAGTAGGGGCGGCATAGCGGAAAGTCCGGGAACGGGTGACCTTGGCCCCATTGATTCCATCATTGTCTCGGATTTCAAACCAGTATTCGACTTCGTCGCCAAGGCCGACACCGATGTCGGCCAAGTCCCAGAAATGCAAGAAGCTGTCCTCACGTCCGCGGGGTGCTTCGAGGGTGGCCATGTCCTGTTGACCGCCCTTTGGCCGCCAAACAAACCGAAGGCTGCTGAAGCCGTAATCGTCTTGGACAATTCCATTGAAAGTCAGCCTGGTAAGCGCAGTACTGTCCGAGATCTCTGCCACCCGAATGGTGGGGGGGCGGTCTGTGATGCTGCGCAAACGGTAGCGCACGGAGTCCAACGTTCCCACTGATTCGGACTGTGGGTACAGCACATAAGTGAGGTCGTTTTCAGCGGTTTTGGAAAAACTAAAACGGTTGCTCACATCGGGGTTCAGACGCTCCATGGATTCTCCCCACCGCAGGCCCAGCGCCGTGGTGTTTCGCGTACCCAATTGAAAGGACAACTCTGTGCCTTCGGGCACGTCGATGTCGCCTTCGTTGCGCTGTTGGTATGGGGGAAGCCCCGTGTGCAGGGGTGGTTTAATTTCGATTCTGAGGTCTTGCAGTTCAGGCCTAGGCAGGACCGTCAATCGGAGGTCAAGCGCGGGTGTAGCTGGCGCGGAAACCTCCAGGTTCATGGATTCACGGACGTTGCGAAACACATAGCTCCACTCTCCAGAAGCTGTTCGGTTCATTCGAAAACGACCCTCGCCCGCCTGTACTTCTACTTTGGTGGGCACGACAGTTCCCTCCGTTCGGATGGTCAGCGTAAAGTCAGATTGGGCAATGGCCTCAAGTTCTTGGTCACACATCAACCGGAAGTCAGGAGGAATGACCAGCTCGGTGCGGTGTCGGATCAACCGCTCTGTAGGCGCATCGACGGCCTCCGGCACCAGGATGTACAGGGCTGCAAACACCACCATGGGGGGCAGGACGTACTTGACATAGCGGCGGTTCTCTCCAAAGTCTACAGCAGCGGTAAACCGGTATGGACGCAATTGTTCGCTCCGCTGGTGGATGGAGGCCAACAGAAGCTCCTGCCCTTGGTTGGAAGGCGTGGCATCGGCCCGCTCTTGAAGTTGCAGCGTGTTGAGCAGACGGTCCTCAATTTCAGGGAAGTGTTGTCCAACGATGCGCGCAGCTTGGGCATGGTCTAATCCTCCTCTGAGCCGGAACAACCGCAATGCCGGCCAGGCCAAGTAGCGGATGGTGACCACTGCAATAGTGGCTACAAAAGCGTAGAACAGAACGGTGCGCGCATCCGTCCCAAATTGACCAAACGCCTCGAGGGCGAGTACCGTCAACCAGGCCACAGGGAAGGCCGCCAACAACAGCAGCAGCCCACGCAGCATTTCATTCCTGTGGTACTTGCGGATGAAGGCGTCCAGGTTCTGGCGCAAATCCTGATGTGGAGCGTTTGTCATGTAGAAATTCCTCAACGGGAAATCAGCACTTGAAGTTACAGCAGGAATACCCTAGGAAATTCATGAACTGTTAAACTCTCCAAGCGCTCCGCTTCCTACTTTCGCCCTCCAATTCCAACGGACTGAATATGCGTTCCGTATCATCACCTCCCTTTTTCCGCGCGGCGCTGCTCGCACTGTGTTTGGCCGCTTCAGGCCTTTGTTTTTCTCAAGGAGTCTTCCTCAATGAGGTGGACAGCGACTCCAACACAGTCCCGGACAGCACTGAGTTTGTAGAGCTTTTCGGTGACCCCAACACCTCCTTGGATGGCCACACTGTGGTGTTTTACAAAGGGGGCGGAAGCCCTGTAACCAGCAGTGTCTATGCCGCGTTTGATTTGGACGGCATGTCCACGGACTCTGCGGGCTTTTTTCTGCTGGCCAACCCTGCGGTAGCAGGAGCTGACGTTGTGTTTGAGCCTGGATTGCTTCGGGATGGCGGCGACGCTGTGGCCCTGTTTGAGGGAGACAGTGCCGACTTCCCGTTTGCCACCCCTTTGACCACCGTCGGTTTGCTCGATGCCATCGTTTACGGCACGGCCGACCAGACCAACCCCTTCCTGATTGATTCGCTGACTCCCGGCCAACCGCAACTGGACGAGTGGTTGTACGGTTCTCAAAACGGTGGAGCATTGGCCTGGTCGCGCTTGCCAGACGGTGGTCCGGCTTTTGCCTCAGACCAGATGGTCCTCCAGCAGCCCACACCGGGTTACACCAACCTATTGGATTGTGACGGAGGGCTGATCAGCGCCCAAGGCGGCGAGAATGGAACGGCTCAAATCTGCGTGGACCTTCCCGGAGGATTTCTTCCCTTCACGGCGGAGAGCAATGCCTTTGAAAGTCAATATGGTTTGGTCATCACCGACCTCCAAGGTGAAGTGCTCGATGTTGTCCCGGGTGGAGAAGGCAACTTGGGATACAACTTTTCGGGCAGCCCCGCTGGGCCCTGTCTCGTGTGGGGCATGAGCTACGACGGCGACTTAGACCCGTCCAGCATCGCAGTAGGTTCTCCTTATGACAGCATCGCGGCTACGGGGTGTGTGGCCTTTAGTGCCCAACCAGTCCAAGTTGACCGCATTTTTTGTCTTCCTCCAAGTTGTGATGGAGGCGCTATATCCACTGCGGCCGGAAACGATCAAGCCACGGGATGCCTCGGTTTTGCCAACACCCTCGTGTCTTTTGGTTTTACCTCCGAGAGCCCTGAAGCGCCGTATTTGTTTGTCATAACGACGGCCGATGGCGACATCGTGGACAGCACCTCTACCCCTGAATACGATTTTGAACCTCTCGGTATAGGTGAGTACGAAGTCTACGGGTTCAGCCATCTCGGTGCAATCGACACGGTTTCGTTTCAAGCCGGATTGCCAGTCACTGCTCTGGTCGCGGACTCTTGCAGTGCGCTTTCATTCAACCACCTCGATGTTTCAATCCAGCCTTGTGATCCCACGGGCCTCTGCACAGACCTGTTCTTTTCAGAATATGTAGATGGCAGCACTTTTAGCAAGGGCTTAGAGCTCTATAATCCCAGCGCGACCGAGACGGCAGACCTCTCGGAATACACGGTCAAGACCTTCAACAACGGAAGCGCTGTGGCCAACCACGAAGTCAGTTTGACCGGCACTTTGGCCCCCGGCGAGGTGTACACGATTGTCAACCCATCGGCCGTGCCGGAGCTCGTCGCCGTGGCGGACCTGCTCAACGACGTCACCCTCTTTAACGGCAACGACGCCACCACCCTTGAGCGCAATGGAACCGTGGTCGACGTGCTTGGAGAAGTGGGGGTCAACCCTGGATCGGGCTGGCCTGTCAATGACATCACGATGCTCCACAACACCTTGGTGCGCATTCCGCAAGTCACCACCGGCAGTCCGAATTGGGACGTGGTGGATGACCAATGGATGGATTACCCGGAAAACACGTTTGATTTTTTCGGTGAGCACAACGCGCTCCCTTGCGGATTGGACACCACCGCCGTGCCCCTGATCGGTTTTGCGGTCACAGAGGTGTTGGCTTTCGAAGGCGATGTCATCGGCATCGAGATCCCCATTTCATTGCCCCTCAATGAGGTGCAAGTTCAGGTTGCCGTATTGTCGGGCAGCACGGCCACCCCGGTGGCTGATTTTGGAACCCTCTTTCCGTTGGAGTTGACCTTCCCCCAGGGCTTGCTCTCACCTCAAATGTTCACCATCGGCATCGTCGATGACTTCGAGCCAGAGGGCATAGAAACGTTCACGTTGTCCATCACCATTCTCTCGGGAGAAGCCGAATTGACACAAGAAAACCTCACGGTGACCATCGCGCCCAACGACTTGGGCTTCCCCCATTATCCCATTGCTGATGTCCGGGGAATCGACGGCAATGGCGTGCTGGACAGCCTGCTTGTGCCGTGCGAGCTGCGCGGGGTCGTACATGGCTTCAACACTTACCCGAGCGGATTGCGGTTTACCATCATTGATCCCACAGCAGGAATCGAGGTATACAGCCCTGTCGACAATTTCAACTACCTGGTTCAGGAGGGCGACAGTGTGCGCATCCGAGGTTCGGTGCAGCAGTTCCAGGGATTGGCGCAAATTCTGGTCGACACCTTGATCTTGGCCACCCAAGGCGAGCCGCTTCAGGAGCCTGAGCTGGTCAATGCACTGACTGAAGAAACGGAAAGCGATTTGGTGCGGTTGAAGTGCGTGGAGTTGGTAGATCCGGCGGCATGGACCAATCAGGCCCCCCAATTCGAGGTGTATGTCTCCACAGGTGCGGCCTTGTATTTGATGGTGGTAGACGCCGATACAGACTTGTTTGGGACGGACGCTCCAGAGGGCGTGTTCGGCGTCACGGGCATTGGAGGACAGCGGGATTTGGAAGCGCCGTTTTTGAATGGCTACACCATCCTTCCGCGCAGTGCAGACGACCTTTCTGAGCCTGTGCAGGCGGACTTCTTTGTAGAAGACACGTGGTACACAGAAGATGGTCCCGTGCCTTTTGAGAACCTCTCTTCAGGTGCCGGTGGGTACTTCTGGTCCTTCGGTGATGGTACAGCTCCGGACACCACGACTTCTCCGCTTCACGAATACCCGGAGGACAACACATACACCGTGGTCTTGACAGCACAGAGCGAGGACGGCGTGTGTTCGGACCAGGCGACCCAAGAGGTGACTGTGGTGTTCCCCGACACGAGCACCATTGGCGTGATTGAGCCTGACCTCGATGTTCCATTTCTCTTTGGGCCCAATCCTATTGGATCCACTGAAACGTTCGGTTTGACATCCGAGGTGGGCCTTTCCAACTGGGTGTTGCTCGACGGAATAGGCCGCCGGACCATGCAAGGAGGTGCTGTAGCGCCGATGGACCGTCTGCTGATTGCGGCTGATGCGCTGCAAACTGGCTGGTACACCCTGCAGTTGAGTGGGGCAGATGGAAGGCGCTGGAGCCTGTCCCTCGTCCGCCGGTGATCACCCGTCGATGAAGCCTTTACACGCCCAAATTGTCCTTCACGTCACGGTGATGGTGTTCGGTTTTACGGGCGTTCTGGGCAAGCTGATTTCGCTTTCGGCCGCACCGTTGGTGTTTTGGCGCACGCTCATTGGCGCGGCTGGATTGTACGTGTGGATGTGGTTTCGGCGCACCCAGCAGACGTCTATGCCGCCCAAAGTGAGGGCGGGCATCATGGGAACCGGTGTTTTGGTGGCGGTGCATTGGGTCACCTTTTTTGCGGCCATCAAAGCTTCAACTGTTTCATTGGCTCTCGCGGTGATGGCTACCGTCCCTGTATTCGTTGCCTTGATTGAACCCGTGCTGCGGCGCCGACGGGTGGACCCTCGGGAGCTTGCGTTGGGGTTTGTTGCGGTACTGGGCTTGTGGTGGATGTATCGGGTGGACGTGAGTTATGGGCAAGGCATGCTGTTGGCCCTTGTGAGTGCTTTTTGTGCAGCCTTGTTTGGCACCCTCAACAGCATCTGGGGAGAGCATGCCCCTTCGCTGACGGTGTCCCGGTTGGAATTGGCTTCAGCGTGCTTGGTCCTCGCTGTGTGGATGGCGTTGACAGGAGGTTGGCAGGGTGCCATGCCTTCGGATACGGATTGGCTATGGCTGCTTTTATTGGGGCTTGTGGCGACCTCTGTGGCTTTTGCACTGACCGTTGAGGTCATGAAGGTGATGAGCCCTTTTTCGGTGGCCATGGCCATCAATTTGGAGCCGGTCTACGCCATCATTTTGGCCCTTGTCATATTTGGAGAGGAGGAGGTGATGCCCCCCGGTTTTTATGGGGGCGCCTCGGTGCTACTGGCGACGGTGTTTGTCGATGCCATGCTCAAGCGCAGCAGGCGCTCGCGTTGAACGCCCGCTTTAATGCATCAACTCCAGGGTGATCGCATCGCCCATGGGCCACCGGGGCTCAGGGATGCGCAGCCGTCCGTTGTGCCATTCGCAGTCGCCGCGCCCAATGAGCGTCTGGAGTCCGTCTTGTGCCAAAAGGTCAAGTCCGGTATCCTTTAGCAATTCGGCGGGGTGGACCCCCTCTGTGCGCCGCAAGCCAGTGATGAGCGCCTCATTGAAGCGGTCTGTATTGCTGAGGACTTCAGAGGCCTGCTGTTTTTTAATCCCTTCGCTTCCTTGTTCGGAAGCGCGCAAAAACGCAGCATTAGACCGGGCATTCCACCACCGCTTGGAATCACTGAAGCTGTGCGCTCCTGGCCCAACACCGAGGTAAGGGGTACCGTCCCAGTAGGCTGAGTTGTGTCGACTCCGGCCACCGGGACGGGCGAAATTTGACACCTCGTAATGCTCAAAACCCGCCTTGGCAGTGGACTTGCAAAGGGTGTTGTACTCCCGGACGACTTGCTCATCTGGCGGGGCGGTCAATTGGCCTTTGTCGAGTTGGTTGCCATACAGCGTGCGGGGTTCGGCAGTGAGAATGTAGCAGCTCAAGTGGTCTGCAGGCAAGGCCAATGCCCGTTGGAGGTCATCTTCCCACCGGGTTTCCGGTCCCACGGGAAGGCCATACATAAGGTCCAGGGAAATGTGGTCAAACCCCAATTCAGCGGCGCGGCGTACAGCCGATTCAGCGGTTTCTGCGCTGTGAATCCGGCGCATCCACGCGAGGACATCGGGGTCAAAACTTTGAATGCCCACGCTCAGTCGTCCCACTCCGATGTCTTTGAGTGCCTTTAAACCTGCTGTGTTTAAGTCTTCGGGGTTGGCCTCAACGGTCCATTCTTCCAATGCCCAGTCGGCGTTTTGAAAAGCGGCTTCGGCGATGCGACCAATGGCTTCTGCCCCTAAAATGCTCGGGGTGCCTCCTCCGAAATACAGCGTCCTGAAGGTGTGTCCAGACCATCCTGGCATGCTGGCCTTGATCTCCGAGATAATGGCATCGACCATGCGGCTTCGATCGTTCAGACGCGTGGTAAAGTGGAAGTCACAATACGAGCAGGCCTGCGCGCAAAATGGAACGTGCACATACAATCCTGCCATAGGTGCAATTTCGGTGCTGAACAGGGGTAAATTGCCGGTATGGCCCAATATCGCAACGCCCAGGGGCAAGAAATGCCTGGAAGTCCCGGTGAACACCGCGTCCACAAAGATGACCGGGGACTTTGGTGGGTGCGCATCGGTCACCGCAACCACCGGGTTTCGGTCCAACCCTTGGAAGGGGGTGGCTGGGACATCCGGTTGGATGGTGTGGGAGACCAATGGTCGGTCCACGGGTTGCGTGAGATGCTCATGGAGCGCATGGGGATAGAAGAGGGCGTGGATTCCGCCTCGAAAGACCTGCGCGCGCCCATGCCGGGCAAGGTGTTGGAAGTCTTGGTCAAAGCAGGTCAAACGGTCGAAGAAGGGGAGGCTATGATCGTCCTTGAAGCCATGAAAATGGAAAATGTGTTGCGCGCTGGGGCAGCAGGAGTGGTGTCTACCATTGGAGTAGAAGCCGGCCATGCCGTTGAGAAAGAGGCGGTTTTGATCAGCATGGCAGACTGATAGATTCAGGCAACTTCCCTTAGTCACCTTTCGTTGTGGATAATACATGGCGGGGCTTCAGGCTGGCCCGTTGGCGCCACTACCTTCGATAATCCACACCCATGCGCGTATTCAGAATCGGGATTCCCCTGCTCCTCATGTCGTTGCTGACGTTCTCTGCACAGCTTTGTGCCCAGTCGTGCAGCAACCCTTTGACGGTTTGTCCAGAAGAGCCACAGTCGGTTTTCATCACCGAACCGGCTTTTTTGAATTTCGAATGCATCGATGCGACGCACGTCGCCGTGCTGAAGTTTCGGTCCAACCACAACTTTGCGAACCCCGGCAATGCCCGCATCAGGATCACGCAGGTCTCATGCGATGGGGCCAGTGCTCCTGACACCCTGTCGGCGGTGGTGGTTTCGGCTGCTGGCGACCCCTGTGATCCCGCGGGCCTCACGGCCATGGGCCCCTGTATCTCTGGGGTAGATGACCTGGTATGGGAGTCTTCTACACTGACCCACAACACCGAGTATTTCCTGTTGATTGGAACCGAACACGACCCTTCAGACACCGTCTGCACCATGTTTGTCGAGCTCGAAGGGGACGGCGTGACCATGGACGCCTGCTGCAACCACACCTTGATTCCAGGGGAGTCTGCAGAGTTGGAGGTTGTTGGTGGCGACCCGGTCTACGGCTACACCTGGACCCCCGCGTTTTATTTGTCAGATCCAGAAACGGCTGTGACCACAGTCACACCGGCTGAGACGATCAGTTACCAGGTAGACGGTGTGATTGGTGACTGCCAAGTCAGCAGTTCAGTGACGGTGACGGTAGGTTCCCCCATTGGAGTGCCCAACAGCTTCACGCCCAACGGGGATGGCATCAATGATTTCTGGGGAATCGATGGAATTGGCGCCTTTCCAGGAACCAAAGTCGAGGTGTTCAACCGCTGGGGGCAGTTGGTGCACCGCTCGTTGGGATATACCCAACCTTGGGACGGCAATGGCCGCTCTGGCAAACCCTTGACCCCAGGTACCTACTACTACGTCATCGAGCTCAATGACGAGTCCCTTCCCATTCCACCTGAAACGGGCCACGTAGCCATCATTCGATGAAGCAGAGAAGCCTATCTATTTCCATTGGGGCATTGTTGTTGACCGTCGGGTCAGCACTGCAGGTTCAAGCGCAGCAGTTGCCTTTGCGCAGCAATTGGCAGTTCAATTATTTCCAAGAAAACCCAGCTTTTGCAGGCTTTACCGATTGCCTTGAGTTGAAAGCGGGTTTCCGCCAACAGTGGGCGGGTTTCGATGGCGCTCCCCAGACGGCCTTTGCCAATGTGCAGGGCGAACTCGGGCGAACCGCCGGAGGTGGCGTCCATGGTTTTGGCGGTCGGGTCACCGACGACTCCGCAGGGCCATACGGGTTTACCCAATTGGACTTGGCCTATGCCTATCACATGAAAATGGCCCAAGGGTGGCGGTTGGCAGCAGGCGCGGCGGTTGGGTTTATGCAGTATCGGTTGTCCCTGGGCGATATCGTCCTCCCGGACTTCCAGGCGGGCAATGATCCCGCCATAACATCCAACGCCAATCAGTTGCTGGCGCCCACCATGGACTTTGGCGTTTGGGCGTACAACAAGTACACGTTTTGGGGCCTGTCCATTCAGAACCTCATCGAACCTTCAGTGGACCAATGGGGCCTGGACACCCGGTTTCAACGCCATGTGAGCCTGACCGGTGGCTCCATGATCCGATTGGACGGACCATGGAGCTTCCACCCAGCGGGCTCCATTCGCTTTGCGGCGGGGGCGCCGGTTGCGGTCGATGTGCAGGCGATGTTCGATTATGACGAATCCGTCCGTTTCGGCTTGGGCTACCGCAATGAAACTGCACTGGCGGCTTTGATGACGCTCAACGTTATGGAAAACCTGACCATTGGCTATGCCTACGACTGGAACGTTGGACCCTTGAGTCAAGCATCCGCCAACACGCACGAAATCACCATTGGGGTGCTGGCTTGCCCCATCAAATCTGGACACGTCCCATGTGCTGCATTCCAGTGATCTCGCCGCAACCCAAATTGGATTTGGCCGTATAGAACCTATCGCGCAAATGACACACCGCCCCCGAGCATACAGACCCCGTTTGACCTTTACCAAAGGGTGGGCTGTGGTCGGTGCCAAGTGGTGGATGATGTGTTGTCTTGCCGCACCTGCGCTGTCCCAAGCTCAGTCGGACTGTCCCGATGCAGTGGACGTCCTGCAGCCTATCACATGCAGTGGTGCCGATGATGGCGTGCTTTCGGTCGCCATTCCAGACGGCGTTGAATCCGGTGAAATCTACTGGCTTCAAAGCAATGACACGCTTTTTGGGGCCACACAGTCCAACCTCGGGCCCGGCAGTTACCTCGTGTTCATTCCAGGATGTCCGCCGCTGGGTGCGACCCTCAACGAGCCGTTCAACTTTTTCATCAGCGCGTCCATCACGCGGCTTCCCACCTGCGACGACCCATGCTCAGGAGAGATCGTGGTCACGCCCAACTTTGGGCAGGGCAACATCACCTATTCCTGGTCCCATGATGCGGCCGAAACAGGTCCGATTGGCGGGTCCATTTGTGAGCAGGTCATCCTTGTTTCGGCGGTAGACGAGAATGGGTGTTCAGATCAAGACATCATTTCGGTTGAGATCCCTGAGATTGAGCTTTTCACTTTTACCACAGACCCCAGTTGTTTTGGCTTCTCCGATGGCACTGTAGCTGCAGTGGCCACAGGTGGTTTAGGAGGGGAGTTTGATTTTGAATGGGACAATGCCCAAGGAGAGGAAGTTGGCGATGAGGCCGACGTGATTGGATTGCCGGCGGGCGGATACCTGGTGACGGCCACCGATTCAGGGGGCTGTTCGCAATCAGAGGTTGTTTTCCTTGAAGCACCTCCCCCTGTTGATGTCGACATATCAGCCACCGGAGTCAGTTGTTTTGGCGATGCTGACGGAACGGCGACGGCTTATTTCGACAACGCCGTTTCTTATGATTGGACAGGCCCAGGCGGGTTTGCGGCAACAGGCCCAGATGCTGATTCGCTCACGCTTTTGCTGCCAGGGACCTATGGTGTCTTGGTCACCGCTTCGGATGGCTGCGTGGGCGCAGGGAGCATTGAGGTCACTTCACCTGATCCCTTGGTGGCCGATGCTTTCTTGTCCTCCCCGAGCTGTCCTGGCTTGTCCGATGGCATTGTGGGCGCCATCGTGGAAGGTGGAACCCCTGATTACAGTGTAGAGTGGACCTTGTCCGATGGCTCCGTTACCGAAGGCACATTCCTCAACAATGTCGCAGCGGGCACATACAGCTATGTCCTGGAGGACGCCAACGGTTGCGCCGCATCGGGTTCCGCTACTTTGGAAGACCCCGAGCCGCTGGCCGTATCCATTTCTGCCGAAATGCCGCTGTGTGCCCAAGGTCCGCTGAGTGAATCAGGCAGTGTTGAAGCCACAGTCACCGGAGGACTTTCACCCTACAACGCGGTCTGGTTAGACGCGGCGTCGGCCCAAGTTGTGGCCGTGGGACTTACGGCAACGGGCCTTGTTTCGGGTGCGTATGGGCTTGGCGTCATGGATGTGTTGGGGTGCATCTTGGATACCATCGTCGTGTTGGAATCTCCGGACTCCTTGTTTTTGGAAGCTGCTGTAACACCCCCGTTGTGTGCAGGAGAAAACAATGGAAGCGCTTCTGCTTCTGCCTCTGGGGGGACGCCGGGCTATTCCTTTGTTTGGACAGGAAGCGGCTCACCAAGTCTGGGCCCAGACATTGATGGCATTGGAGCAGGCGACTACAATGTCGAGGTCACCGATGGCAATGGCTGTCAAGCCACCGAGGACGCAGTGGTCCAAGAGCCTGCGCCATTGGAATTGACCTTATCCGCAGACCCTGTGGGGTGCAACGGCACAGATGGAACAGCAACGGGCTCTGTTTTAGGAGGAACCTTCCCTTACGACTGGAGCTGGACCGATGAGAACGAAGCTGTGGTTTCGGCCGCAGACTCGGCCACAGGCTTGGCACCAGGAAGCTACACGGCAGCTGTTTCCGACAATTTCGGTTGTTTGGCAACCGCCAATGTTACAGTGGGAATCCTCCCTCCTTTAGAAATCGACCTTTCATTGGGTGCTGTAGACTGTGAGACCGGTGAAGCGGTGGTCAATGCGACAGCCGCGGGTGGAGCAGCTCCTGTAGAATTGGCATTGACATCAAACGGCACCCCCATTGAATTTGTGCAAGGCGGCCTGCTTGGCCCGGGCACTTATGTGCTGGTAGCCACAGATGATCGCGGGTGCACATCGGACACCACTTGGGTGCTAAATCCGCCCATTGTTGCGGCCGCGAGTGTCGTGCCCTTTGGTTGCGAAGGAGGGGGGCTGATCCAAGTGGAATATGTCGGTGGCGACCCCACGGGTCAGTTCACGATAGATGCAGGAGCATTGGGGCCACCAACGGCATTGATTGAAAATGGCGCGACATGGGAATCTGTGCCTGAAGGCCAGTACTCCATCGACATAGAAGACGGCACCTGCAGCGTCATCGTGGAGGTCGAGATGACGGGCGTGAGCTTGTTTGAATGGAATGTTGACGTCCTTCCTTTTGGCTGCGATGAAGCGGCAGGAGGGGTCACCGTGAGCATTGACGGGGGCACTCCTCCTTTGGAGGCTACAGGCTCATCCTCTGACGGGCTCACCACTTGGTCTTCGTTGGATACATTGGGGCTGACGCCAGGAACTTATGTTTTGAGCATCACAGACGGTGCGGGTTGCATGCGGGACACGGTATTGGAAGTGGACCTGGTACCCGCCCTCGAGCTGACGGCATCGGCCAACGGCGTCCAATGTTCAGGTGGACAAGACGGGAGTATTGTGGCTGAAGCAAGCGGTGGAACCGCTCCTTTGACCTTGGGAGCCGCCGGAGAATCGGGACCCCTTGAGGCCCCGCTCGAAAACCTGGCACCAGGAACCTACACTGTGGGGGTCATCGATGCCCGCGGTTGTTCGGCAGACACCTTGGTGGAGGTCCTGTCTCCCGCTCCTTTGGAGGTGACCACTGAAGTGCAGCCCGAGTCGTGCACAGGCGTCTCTGATGGCACAGTACAAGCCATTGTTTCTGGCGGTACAGCGCCCCTTTTAGTTCAATGGACAGGGGGGCCGGACACCGACACATGGACCGGTTTGACCGCTGGGGAATACACCTGGACTGCGGTGGATTTTTACGGATGCGACACCACGGGAACGCTGGAGGTAGTGACGGAGGGAGGCCTCACAGCAGTAGCTGAGGTGCTGCCTGTTTTTTGCGATGAAGGTGCGGTTTCGGGCGCGGTATCCATTGCCATTACAGGCAATGTGGAAGCCCTGGTGGTCGCGCTGGGAGGTCTCCCAGCCGATGAGGTTGCAGACAGCACGACATCCGGTGTTTGGACCTGGTACAACCTGGCTGCAGGCACCTATGGTTGGAGCGCTTCTTTGGGCGAAGGTTGCTCTTCCCAAGGGCAGGTTGAGGTGGTGCTTCCACTTCCATTGGTGTTTCAAGCCAGTGTCAATCAGCCCCTCTGCGAAGGGGGAACGGGCAGCATTGAGGTGAACCCCAATGGTGGAGAATCCCCATGGGATGTGGTGTGGCAAGGCACCACCTTGAATGGGGATTCTGTCCAAGGAACAGGTGTGGGGCCCGCAGACCTTGAAGAGGGGCAGTACACTTGGAGCCTTGTGGATGCCGCCGGTTGCAGTGTGGATACCACCGTACAGTTGGCCTCCTTGTCCAGTGGATTGTCGTTGGATCAAGACTTGGTCCAACCTGCATGCGGCGGTGCTTTGGTCGGAGAAGCCACCTTGACCTTGTTCGGCGGTTTACCCCCTTACGCTCTGGTGGTTCAGGGCGCGGCGGACAGCACATTTTTGCCATTCTTGATCCCAGGGTCCTATCCATTGACCCTCACCGACTCCGTCGGGTGCACCTTCCTCGACACGGTATACATAGAACCTGCCAGCGACTTTGAATTGTTTGCAGAAGTGGACCCTGCCAGTTGCGCCAACAGTGAGGATGGACAGGTGGTCTTGACCACGGAAAACGGAAGTGGCGCAGTGGACTTCACCTTTTCCGGACCCTTCGGTGCAGTGGCTGTGGGCGACACGGTGAGCGGAGTGGGCGCGGGCGTTTATGAAGTCACAGCATTGGACAGCGCAGGTTGCCCTGCAGTCTTGTTGGTCGATGTTCCGGCGCCTCCGCCCGTCGTGGTGGTGTTGGACAGTTTGGCCCGTCCGAGTTGCGCAGGGGACGAGGATGGCCATTTGTCGGTTTCCGTCAATGGCGGTGCAGGCATGCCTTACTTGGTGAACTGGACATTAGACGGG
>DDCX01000081.1:0-8751 GCA_002336475.1 Flavobacteriales bacterium UBA1995
AGCCACGTGGTGAACTTCGAAATCCCCAATATCCCGGAGACCTATGTGCACCGGATTGGCAGAACAGGGCGCGCCGGAGCGGAAGGCATCGCGATTTCGTTTTGCAACGAAGAAGACGAGCGCACCTACTTGCGGGACATTCAGCGGTTGATCCGCCGAGAAGTGCCACTTCACACTGAGCACGACTACCATTTGGCCATGCCCCCCATACCGCTCGACTCTGGAAAGCCCGGAAACAGCGGCGGCAGTGGAAAGAGCGGTGGCCGCGGTAAAGGCGGAAAACGCGGCGGGCCCTCCAGAGGCAGAAACGGCCGTGGAGGTCAAGGCGGACAAGGCGGACAGGGCGGAGGCCAAGGTGGCCCGCGCTCTGGAGGAGGTTCTGGACCAGGTCAACGGCGCAACAAACGCAGGCGTCCAGGTGGAGGCAGCGACCGGCCGAGTGGCGGCCAACGGTAAAAATCAAACTGAGGCGGGAGTCCACGGCCTCTTCGGCTGAGTCGTGGCGTAATTTCGGGCTGTGAAAACCCTATTGAAAGAGGCCTACGGCCACATCTTAAACGAAACTCTTCTCGGTGAAATCGCCGCTACAGGGGCTTTCAAGGAGGTGTCTAAAGGGATGATTGTCATGGACATTGGAGACCCCATTCCGGGACTTCCCATGCTCCTGAATGGAGCCATCAAAGTGCTCCGGGTAAACGATGAAGGCGACGAGATGCTGCTCTATTTCCTGGAGTCGGGAGACAGTTGTGCCATGACCCTCGGCAACTTTTTTGGATCTACAAAAAGTACGATTCGGGCTGTCGCAGAGCAAGACAGCAACATGGTGGTGGTTCCTTTGGAGAAGGTCTACCACTGGATGGGTGAATACGCCGACTTTCGGCAACTGGTGATCGAGAGCTTCAACACCCGACTTAAAGAACTGGCCGAGGCTGTGGACAGCTTGGCATTCCTTGATCTCCACGGGAGAACGGCAAAATACCTGAGCGACAGGGTCAAGGTCAACGGCTCCACCTCGTTGGATACAACCCACGCCGAAATTGCGGCCGACTTGCACACCTCACGGGTGGTTGTATCGCGCATCCTGAAACAGCTGGAGCGAGAAGGCACCATTGAATTGCACCGAAACAGAATCGAAGTGCTGCGTTTTTGACGCTGTGCGGGAGCTGTTAAGTAACATGGGTTCCCCTATACCTCTGCGGAGAAGGCTACCTTACCCCCGGAATGCACCGTTTTATCCCCTCTATTGGCTGGCTGAAGTCCTACAACCGCCAGGACTTCTTGGGTGATCTTCCCGCCGGCCTGACCGTTGGGGTCATGCTCATTCCGCAGGGCATGGCCTATGCCATGATTGCAGGGCTTCCCATTGTTTACGGACTTTACGCCGCGCTTGTACCGCAGGTGGTGTACGCCTTTTTTGGCAGCTCGCGGCAACTCGCTGTTGGACCCGCAGCCATGGATTCTTTGCTCGTAGCCTCTGGCTTAACGGGCATCGCTGTGGCAGGCTCAGACCGTTACATTGAGCTCGCGCTGTTGCTCGCGCTCATGATGGGCACCATGCAGCTGCTGCTGGGTCTCTTTCGCATGGGATTCCTCGCCCAGTTCCTGTCCCGACCTGTCATCAGCGGCTTTACCAGTGCAGCAGCCCTGATCATCGGATTCAATCAACTGCCCAGTCTTCTGGCCATTGAGGTGGAACGCAGCCCCCACCTTTACGCTTTGATCGCAGATGCGGCCATCAACCTGTCTCATGCACATCTGCCCACCCTGGTCCTGTCCATTTCTGCGGTCTTCATGTTGTTGGCCCTCCGCCGCTGGGCGCCGCGTGTACCCGGCTCTTTGGTCTTGGTGGTCTTGGGCATCGGAATGTCTACCCTGATTGGAGCGGATGCATGGAGCGTGCGCACTGTAGGCGACATCCCTTCGGGACTTCCAAGCTTCAACACACCAAACCTCCTTTGGGATGACTTGCGCCGGCTGGCCCCCATGGCCGCCACCCTGGCCTTGATTGCCTTTATGGAAGCGTACAGCATCGCCCAAGCTGTGGCCCAGCGACGGGGAGATCACACCATCGAGGCCAACCAAGAACTGCGGGCATTGGGACTCGCCAACATCCTTGGATCCATGTTCGGTGCCTATCCCACTACCGGAGGTTTTTCCCGAACCGCCGTCAATGACCGGGCGGGGGCCAGGACAGGAGTAAGCGCATTGATTTCAGCTGCAGTGGTCGCCCTGACCTTGACTTATCTGACCCCGGTATTCAGCCACCTGCCAATTCCTATTCTCGCCGCCATTATCGTGGTGGCCATATCGGGCTTGCTTGATTTGAGGTACCTCCGGAAGCTGTGGAGCAGTCATCGGGAAGAAGCACTCTTGCTCCTTGCCACTTTTGTGCTCACCGCATTTGGAGGAATGGTACTGGGTATAGCCGCAGGGGTCGTCTTGAGTTTGGTTCTCACCCTCTTCAGGAGCACGAGACCACATGCAGCGGAACTGGGTGCCATTGCAGGGATATACCGAAACGTGGAGCGCTTTCCCGAGGCCGCCATGGTACCCGGGTGGCTCATTGTTCGGTATGACGGCCCCTTACACTATGCCAGCCTGGCCCATTTCAAGAACTTCCTCAAAGCCCGGCTTAGCGCAAGGCACGACGCAGAAGTCCCCGTTCACACCATCTTGCTGCATGCGGAGTCCATCCCCTATGTAGACGCTTCGGCGTGTGCGATGTTGTCGGACCTGCTCGACGATTGGCAAAAGCACAACATCACCTTCAAACTTGCTGGGGCGATCGGCCCCATGCGAGACGCGCTGCACCGCTCAGGGTTGATGGAGCGGATCGGCACCGTGAATTTCCACACCAATGTGGAGGCGGCATTGCAAGAGCAAGAGAACAGCCAACAACGGCAAATCGCCACCCAAACAGCACTGTCTGAAGGTTAATCACCTCATCTTTGGACCCGAAAAATGCACCTATGAAAGTCGAACAGATTTACACCGGATGTCTCGCCCAGGGCGCGTATTACATCGAGTGCTGTGACGAGGCCATCGTCATCGACCCGCTGCGCGAAGTGCAGCCTTACATCGACCGTGCGGAAAACGGAGGGAAGAAGATCAAATACATTTTCGAAACCCACTTCCATGCTGACTTTGTGAGCGGCCACGTCACCCTCTCCGAGAAGACGGGGGCCCCCATCGTTTTCGGCCCCAATGCGAACCCGAAATTCAATGCACACATCGCCCAAGACGGCGAGGTCTTTAAAGTCGGAAAAGTGACCATCGAAGTCCTGCATACCCCTGGACATACGATGGAGTCCACCACTTATCTGCTGCGTGACAAAGAAGGCAAGCCGCACGCCATTTTCACGGGTGACACTTTGTTTCTCGGGGATGTAGGACGGCCCGACCTCGCCCAAAAAGCAGTCGACATGACCCAAGAAATGCTGGCCGGCACCCTGTTTGACAGCCTGCGCAGCAAAATCATGACGCTTCCAGATGATGTCATCGTCTACCCTGGGCATGGTGCGGGGTCAGCCTGTGGCAAGAATATGAGTTCGGAAACTGTGGGAACACTGGGGGATCAGAAGGCCAACAACTATGCCCTGCGGGCCGACATGTCCCAGGCAGAATTTGTAGCTGAAGTGACCGATGGATTGCTGCCTCCACCCGCTTACTTCCCTCTGAATGTGAAGCTGAATAAAGAAGGCTATGCCCCCATTGACGAAGTGCTGGCTCAAGGTGGCCGCGCCCTCTCGCCCGATGCCTTTGAAGCTGCTGCCAATGAGACAGGAGCGGTGGTGTTGGACGTCCGCAGCAAGGAGGCTTTTGCAGAGGCGCATGTTCCGAGGAGCACTTTCATCGGGCTCGACGGAAACTTTGCGCCCTGGGTGGGCGCCATGATTGTGGACATCGAGCAACCGATCCTGCTTGTCTGTCCAGAAGGCAAGGTCGAGGAGACCATTACCCGGCTGTCACGTGTGGGTTTCGACAAAGTGCTGGGATACCTCCACGGCGGCATAGCATCTTGGTGCGACGACGGAAAAGAAACCGACAGCATCAGCGCTTTAGAAGCCGTCGATTTCGCCAAACTTCGGGAGAACGAAGACTTGAAGGTGATCGATGTCCGCAAACCCGGCGAATACCAATCGGAACGCGTTTTGGATGCAGAGTCCATGCCCTTGGCTGACCTGAACGAACATTTGGCCGCCATCCCCAAAGAAGGCCACTTCTATGTTCACTGTCTTTCGGGGTACCGCTCTCTCATCGCGATGAGCATTTTAAAAGCCCGTGGCTACCACAATGGGATCAATGTCAATGGTGGATTCACTGCGATCAAGGAGACGGATGCACCCTTGAGTGAATATGTCTGTCCGTCGACGCTTTAAGGTTGGCGCATTGGAGGGAAAAGAGTAATTTCGCCCTCCTTCTTTGGCGCAAGCCAGAGGTCACACCCAGGTGGCGAAATTGGTAGACGCGCAGTCTTCAGGTGGCTGTGTCCTAGGACGTGCGGGTTCGAGTCCCGCTCTGGGTACAAAAGAGTCATCAGAAATGGTGGCTCTTTTTTTTGTGTCGCCCAAATGCCAAGCAGTTGGGTTTATGACCCTGCCTGAGCTGAGCCTAACGCTCTAGGTTTCGCCTTCTTCCTCGCCCACTCTTGGCCTTTGGATCTGTGAATTCACCCTCAAGCGTGAGGGACTTCAGCGGCAGAAGGTTCTTCTTTGTACCGCTGAGTCGTTGACATCGAAATCTGCCATGAAAAACCTNNCGGGAGAACCCGATGGCGTGGCCCAGAACCTGTTTCTGGAAAGCATCATTCTCCTGGATATTCCGGACCTTGGCATTGAAGACTTGACCGGTATAGAGGCGTGTACCAGTCTCGAGCGGCTCTATTGCCAGGACAACAACATCTCCTCCATTGACCTGAGTAACAATCCTTACTTGTGGCGCCTTTATATCAGCGACAACCAACTGGACAGTTTGGACCTTTCCGATCATGCCTATTTGGAATATGTGTCCTGCAGCTCGAACAACCTGTCCTACCTGAATCTAGAGGGCTGCCCTGCCCTGCGCGCCCTTTTTAGCCGTTACAACCCCTTGGGCTCACTAGATGTCAGCGGGCACTTCGATCTCGAAATCCTGGTCTGCAACTCCAACGCATTGAGTGTTTTGAATGTGGATGCCAATCCCGCCCTCGAAGGACTGCACTGTGGCAACAACCAACTGAACTCCTTGGTCCTGGACAACCACCCCCACCTCGAGTTTCTGAGTTGTTCCAACAACCAACTCACCTCGCTCAGCCTGCATTCCTCACCGGAGCTCGAAGAGCTGGAATGTGCCAACAACCAGCTCACCTGCTTGAATTTGAATCCGGGCTCTACCCTTTCGCTCGAAATCGATGACGACAAGTTTATGGCCCAGGGCAACCCTGACCTCTATTGCGTTTCGATTTACAATCCGGAATCGGCCGAGCAATACCTCTCTCCATTTTTCGACAACGAGGTGACCTTCATGACCGATTGTGGCGATGACTGCGGCACGGTGGCCACAGGCAGGGTGGATATCGCCCCGCCAAAGGTCACCGCGACCTTCGACGTTTTGGGACGTCCTTCTGACATCCGCGCGTCCACCTTGCTCATTCAGCTGCTGGACAACGGGCAAGTGCGCAAGGTGAGCTTCGCGGAGTAGCGGCCAACCTCGCTTCAGTTATCAGAAAGCGCTGACGAACCCTTCGTTCCTGTTTGCGCGTATCATGTGCATGCGCTTGAAGAACTCCCTGCCCGTGTTGGCCACTTTGGTTTTGGCCTCCTGCTCACCTGAAACTTACATGGACCCCATTGAACCTGTCGCGGAAAATGTCAGCATTGGGCCCTCGGAATCGGCCATTGCCGCAGATGAAGCCGCTGAACACCTGGTCGTCTTGAGACTCGACGTTCCCCACCTGTGGACGGGGTGTCATGGTGAAGGACGGATGACCTTCCACGCAGATGGCGAAATGACCTGGGACCTCGATGGACAAACCTTTGGCTCGCCCTACCTGCTCGACGAAGAGGGCCGGCTTTATCCAGGCTGCGCAGAGGATTGCACAGATATGCTGCCTTACCGGTTGGACACCGATTTGGGCCAATGGCGGCAGTTTGACGGATACTGCTGGTACGCTCTGACGCCCCAACCATAAGTAACGTGTTGAGAAAGACTCAGGTATAGATCACACCCGCAGCCACCGTCAGGCGGTTGCCCGGATCCACGAGAATAAAGGAACCCGTTGCGCGGTTGCGCCGGTAGTCGTCCACCAGAATGGGAGCCGCTGTGCGGATTCTGACCCGGGCGATGTCGTTCATCGCGATGTCCAAGTCGTCCTCCATGCGGTGAAGGGTATTGATGTCGAGCTTGTAGACCACCTCCTTCACGACGGCTTTGACCTCACGTGAGGTGTGGTGCAACTCAAAGCGGGTACCGGGGCGCATGGGCCGCTCGCCGAGCCAGCAAATGCGGGCATCTAGGTCTTGGACGGACTCGGGCTGGTTGTTCTCCCGCACGAGCATGTCCCCCCTAGAAAGGTCGATGTCGTCCGCAAGGGTCATGACCACGCTTTGTGGCGGGAAGGCCATGTCAACTTGGCGCTCACCGATGGCAATGGACGTGACTTTACTTCCCAATCCACTGGGCAAGGCCACCACTTCGTCGCCGACTTTGAACACGCCTCCCGAGACGCGGCCCGCATATCCGCGGAAGTCACGGTGGGCGTCGGTTTGTGGGCGGACCACATACTGGACTGGAAACCGGCAGTCCTGCAGGTTGCGGTCGGCCGCCACATGGACATGTTCGAGGTGGTGGAGCAACGTAGGACCATCATACCAAGGGGTATTCTCGGACCGGTCTACCACGTTGTCACCTTGCAAGGCACTGATGGGAATGAACCGAATGTCCGGGATGTCCAGACGGCTCGAAAAGCTCCTAAAGGCTTCCACGATTTCCTCATAGCGCTCCTCTTTCCATTCCACGAGGTCCATCTTGTTGACGCAGACGACCATGTGCTTGATGCCCAACAGGTGGGTGATGAAGCTGTGGCGGTGCGTCTGCTCCAACAGGCCAGCGCGGGCATCAATGAGGATGATGGCCAGGTCGGCTGTTGAAGCGCCTGTGACCATGTTGCGCGTGTACTGGATGTGGCCCGGAGCATCGGCTATGATGAACTTTCGCTTGGGGGTCGCGAAATAGCGGTACGCCACANNTGCTCCCGCTCGGCGCGCAGGCCGTCGGTCAGCAGAGAAAGGTCGGCGCCGTCTGTACCGCGCTGACTGGAGGCCTGCTCGATGGATTCGAGTTGGTCTTCGAAGATGGTCTTGCTGTCATACAGCAAGCGCCCAATCAACGTGCTTTTGCCGTCGTCTACGCTGCCTGCTGTGATGAACCTAAGGAGTCCCTGTGCCATGATTTCTTGCTGCTCTTTTCCTTGATTCCAATGGTCAGAAGTACCCTTCTTTCTTGCGGTCTTCCATGGCGCTTTGGCTGCGCTTATCGTCCATGCGGCCGCCGCGTTCCGTTTTGCGGGCTGCGGCCACCTCGGAAATGATTTTCTCGAGATCGTCAGCATCGCTTTCCACCGCTCCTGTGATGGTCAAATCCCCCAGGGTCCGAAAGCGAACCTGCATGGTTTCCGGCTTTTCATCGGGCCGCAGGTTGAGGTAATCGCTGTTGGCCAAAATCTGACCCTCCCGCTTGATCACTTCACGCTGGTGGGCAAAGTAGAGGCTCGGGATGGCGATGTTTTCGCGGAGGATGTAGTTCCAAATGTCCAGCTCTGTCCAGTTGTTGAGCGGGAAAACGCGAAAGTGCTCTCCCGGCTGGTGCTTGCCGTTGTACAAGTCCCAAAGCTCAGGGCGCTGGTTCTTGGGGTCCCACTGACTGAAGTCGTCACGGTGGCTAAAGAAGCGCTCCTTGGCCCGGGCCTTTTCTTCGTCCCGCCTTGCTCCACCGAGACAAGCATCGAATTGATGGGCCTCAATCGTGGAGATGAGGGTTGGAGTTTGGATGCGGTTCCGGGAGGCATTGAACCCCTTTTCCTCGGTCACCTCCCCTTTGTCAATGAGGTCTTGGACACTGCCTACAATCAACTGCACCCCCAACTCCTTGACCAGATCATCCCGGAACTGAATGGTCTCCGGGAAGTTGTGGCCAGTATCAATGTGCACCAGTGGCATCGGGATGCGGGCAGGCGCAAAAGCCTTTCGAGCCAAATGCGTTACACATATGCTGTCCTTGCCTCCGCTAAATAAAATGGCGGGACGGTCGAACTGTGCCGCCACCTCACGCAAAACATACATCCCCTCAGCTTCAAGCTCGTCGAGGTGACTCAGGTTGTATTCGCTGCTCATTTTTTCTCTTGTCTTCCAATGTTTCCATAACGGAACCACGCCCGTTCGTGGAAATAATACAGCACCATTTTCAGTATACTTTCCATGACCATGATGCCGCTGGCCGCCTTGACATCCCCGAACACCACATAGACAAACATAAAGGTGGTGGCAGAGGCGATCACACGCCACGTGAGCGTTTTGGCGATGTGCCGTTTGCGTGAAACTTTCTCGTCCATGATCAGTTCAATCCGGCATAATCACGAACGGCCACAACCGCTTCTTCCACCGTGATGTCTGTGGTGTCCAAATCTAAATAGTCCGCCTCCGGGATGCCGTATTCATCAGAATGAAAGTGCTCCCTTCCCCGGGATTCGGTGGTGTGGACGTACACCTCTTTGAC
>DDCX01000081.1:8802-10560 GCA_002336475.1 Flavobacteriales bacterium UBA1995
CGGCTGAGGTACAATGCGATGTCCTGGGCACGGCGAATGTTGGCCTCTCTGCCCGCTGGGCTATAGTCTGCATTGGAGGTCAATGCCCTCAGGTCATCCCCATCCACAAGAAAGACATCATGCCCCCCCGCTTTCAGGTCNNAAAGCCCGACCCACCGTGGATTTCCCGGCGCCAGGCTGTCCTGTAATCCAAACGATGGGCTGCCCTTCAGTCATTCTTGTAAATATAAAACCGACGGAACCGGTGAAAGCATGAGGCGCGCTGTAATTTTTATTCGAAGAGTAATTTTTTTTTCAATACAAAGTATTGATTTACAGTGTTTTGGTAATTTTCTTTCAAAAAAACTGCAGGTTTTGTAACCCTAAAGGAGGGACCTCAGTAAAGGGTAATGGTTTTGGTTACAGCCGCTCCCGCAAGGGAACAGGCGATTTGGTGAAACGAAGGGGCTCTCGAACGCGAGGGCCCTTTCTCATTTTAGGCACTTTTTGCCTCTACTGCTTCGCCTTTGTCCCTTTGAACCTCACAAACAAGTGGATCCACAGGGAACGGCTCAAGCGCTGGATGAGCGGGAGCAACACCAACAAGGTCACGATGCCACTCACAATCACCGTATCCGGCTGCTCGAACATCCCTGTGAATTCAATCCACCCCAGAGCACCAAAGACATACAGGGCGACCAACACCGCTACCCACAGGGCCACCGTCATGGCATAGTTCACGTATGCTGCCCCGAAATAAAAGCCGGGCTCCCGCTTGAAATTCTCCCCACACACCGGACATGAAGGGTGCATTTGGTTGATGGTCCGGGGCCAATATGGATTGGGCACCTTGAACATGCGCCCTTCCCTGCATGACGGACAACGGTTCCCCAATATGCTGGCCAAATAAGAACGCGGCGGTTTCATGGTGTCAAATTACCCCCGTTGGACGCACATCAACACCCATGCTCAACCCTCCAGCTGCTGCAAGGCCACCATGCCGTGGTACACCCCTCCCGCAGCCATCAATTGCTCGTGACTTCCCGACTCGGCAATGCCACCGCGGTCCATTACAATGATGCGGTCCGCGTGCCGCACTGTGGAGAGCCGGTGGGCAATCACAACGGCTGTGCGCCCTTGCATGACGCGTTCGATGGCCGCTTGAACGAGCCGCTCTCCTTCGGCGTCCAACGCGCTGGTGGCTTCATCGAGCATCAAAATCGGCGGGTCGTGATAGAGCGCACGCGCAATGGCGAGCCGTTGGCGCTGACCTCCGGAAAGCCGGCTGCCGCCATCGCCAATGGGCGTATCGAAACCCTGTGGAAGCTGGTCAATGAATTCCAATGCGTGGGCGATTTCGGCCACAGATCGGACGCGCTCGGGATCCACATTGGGATCGAACAAGGCGATGTTGGCAGACACAGAGTCGTTGAACAACAAGGGATCCTGGGTCACGAAGCCCATTTTCCCTCGAACCTCTCCTGTGGCGGCCTCACGGAGGTCCAGACCGTCCATGCGAACGCTGCCTTGCTCTGGATCGTACAAACGCAAGAGCAACCGGGCCACCGTGGTCTTCCCGCTGCCCGAAGGCCCCACCAGAGCCACGGTTTCGCCTTTTTTTATGGACAGGGAAAAGTCGCGAAGGGCAGGCTCTGTGGCGCCTGCATACCGGAACGTGATGCCTTCAAAACGCAGCTCTTTCTGAAAGTCCACAGCCACCGGTGCGGCGGGTTCTGCCACGGTGACTTCGGCCTGGAGCACCTCATCGAGGCGGTCGAG
>DDCX01000101.1:0-620 GCA_002336475.1 Flavobacteriales bacterium UBA1995
TCGTGCCAATTGAACCGGTAGTTGACACCCGCGATCAAGTGGAGCGCTCGTTGGGCGCGGATGTCGGGGTTGACTTGGCCTTGCAGGTCCCGCATTTCACGGTAAAAGGCAGGTTGCCAATACCACCCGCCTGAGAGGTTGAACACCACGTCGCGCAGGAGGCGGTTGCCCAAGGTGTCGGTCCCCATGGTCCACTTGGGCTTCCAAGAGGCGTGGAGCCGAGGCCCACCGACCGTTTGTCTGTTGAACGTCCAGTGGTGCAGGCGCGCCCCAGCGTGCAACTGCCACTCGCTGCCGTCGGTCCATTCGCCTTTCCAAGTGTCTTGGAAGTAGGCCATCATGCGGCTCGAGGCGGTGCGGTTGTCTGTGCGCACGACGTCTTGAAGCAGGATTTGCTGGAACGGGCGGTCCTCCTCGTCATAGCCGATGACATCTTGAGGATGGGGGAGGATGTAGCCTGCGCTGTCGACCAGCTCCCATTCGTTGAGCTGATCGTCGATGATTTCGTGGCGCACCTGAACGCCCCATTCCGTGAGGTGGGCCTCTTTGTCCCAGGTAAATGAGCCCTTGGCACTGCCCGACAAAACCGTCGCCTGCAGGTTGTTGCGGGCGTGGTTGAG
>DDCX01000101.1:711-14751 GCA_002336475.1 Flavobacteriales bacterium UBA1995
ACGCAGCGCCTCATTGATGGTGCCGACGTTGGTCTCACGGGTTTGCGGGATGAATTGATACTTGTTTTGCGCCGCTGTCGCCAAAGCCTGCAGCTCCCAAGGTCCATAACCGTCCGGGTCGTAGGTGACATAAGCCTGCAGGTCGGTATAGACTGGGCGGTATTCACCCGATTCGTCAAGGCTACCGAGCACGTAGCCGTTGTTGCGGTAGCGCAGGCCCATGTTGTAGGTCCAGCGCCCGTTGTCCGAGACATCCTCTGCTTGGAATTGTGCGCCGAGCAGGCTCACGGAGGCCCGCCCCGCAAAGCCCTGAGGACGTCGGTAGTTGATGTCGAGTACCGAGCTCATGCGGTCTCCGTACTTGGACTCAAAGCCACCCGCAGAAAAACGGATGGACTGTATCATGTCGGGGTTGGGGAAGGACAGGCCTTCTTGTTGGCCGGCGCGCACCAAGAAGGGGCGGTAAACCTCGATGCCGTTGACGTAAACCAGGTTTTCGTCGAAGCTTCCTCCACGCACATTGTAGGCGCTGGACAGCTCGCTGGTAAAGTTCACCGGGGCTTGAATCAGCAGGTCTTCCACGGTTCCCCTTACGCTGGGCACCCGGGAAGCGATCCGCGGATCGATTTTCTGAACGGGGCTCGATCGGGTGCCATCGGCCTCAACTTCCGCTTGGCCCAAAGCCACTCCAGCCCTCAAGATGACGTCGAGGCGGGCTCCGGTAACGGTGGGGATGACCTTCTTGGTGACGGCATCGAAACCGATAAAGGAGAACCGGATGGCGACCTCTCGGTTTTCCCTGAGCGGCAGATCGTAGCGCCCTTCGGAGTCGGTGACTGCAGCAGAACGGCTGTTTTGGGGAAGCACAGTGGCTCCTGGCAGAGGATTGCCGCGCGCGTCCGTAACCCGACCATAGACCCTATAGGTCTGCACTTCGGGCTGCATTTGAACATTGACCAAGGTTCCCTGCGGGGTAGGGCTGGCTGACCTCAGCACATCTTTGTAACCGGGCGCCGAAAAGACCAAGGCCGAGGTGGCTGTGTCGTGGAGGAGGATGTCGTATTTACCGTCTTCGTTGGAGGCTCCGTTTTCGACACCAGAGGAGGTGACGGAGACGTTTTCCATGAGGAATCCTTCCTCATCGACAATGCAGCCGTATACCCAATATGCTTGGGCTGACAGTGAACTGCTGAGGATCAGGCTGAGTAGAAGGGAGCCGAGCACATGCACGTGCCGTTGAACGAGAAAGGCGGACAGATGTTGCACGCGATCAGCGCTTTCGGAAATCCCCGTTGCGCAGGGCATTGATGAACTGGCCCCAGGCTGCGGGGTTGAGCAAGCTGACCGGCATGACACCGCCTTGGTAACCCGCCATTTCGGCTTGCCTGGCTTGGAGCGTCCTGAAGTTTTCTGCAGGGCTGGAACCCATGTCAGCCATGCGGTCATAGAGGGCCATGGGGTCAAATTCCAGGTTCCGGCGGGCCCTTTCTCTGGCGTCCGCTTCGAGCCTCAATGCCAAGAACTCTTGCTTGAAGCGTTCGCGGCTCGGCCAGGGGTAAATGCGCGCTTCGTCCATCATGACGGTGTCGCGGCTCAAAGGCTGCACTACACTCATTCGGTCGGGCATTTCTTGTCCAGTGAGGTCGGGGACGACAAGTTGGCCGCTGTTCAATCCAATGGCGCTGAAGACAATGGTGTCGCCTACCCGCGCTGGAATGGCAAAAAAACCGTACTCGTCGGTAATGGTGCCCCTCTGGTCACGGGAACGGTAGACCGTTGCAAACGGCAAGGGACCCAAAGAATCACCTTCGACCACAACCCCGGTAAGCTGCACCACCATAGGGGCAGAGGTGCTGTCGGTCTGGCTCCAAACCGAAGATGAGGCGTTGATCAGCAGCATCAGGGCTGCAGTGCGAAACAGGCTCGGCATGTTCCAAAGGTAGCAGGGCAAGCGGCCCCACCATGGAAATTTACACTGCTTGGGCGGTCTTGAACTCAGAAGTCGTGTGGAACGTAATTTCTGGGAAGTTGCCGCTCTCCATGTCGAGGATGAACTGGGAGGGGGCCAGGTACACGTCGTTGCCGTCTTTATCTACTGCCATTTCGGAGACTTTGAGCCGCTTGAATTCAGCCACCTTTTCTTCTTCTCCCGTGAGCCAGCAAGCTTTGTGAAAGCGCTTGGGCACGAAGGTCGCTTTGGCTCCGTATTCGTGTTCCAAGCGGTATTGAATGACCTCAAATTGCAGTTCGCCTACAGTCCCCACCACTTTTCGGTTGCCCGGGTTCATGATAAACAACTGTGCCACACCCTCATCGGTCAATTGCTGGATGCCCTTTTCCAATTGCTTGGACTTCATCGGGTCGTTGTTCTGAAGCTCTTTAAAGATCTCGGGAGAAAAGCTCGGAATGCCCTGGAACTGCAAGTCTTCGCCCTCAGTCAAGGTGTCGCCGATTTTGAAATTCCCGGTGTCGTAGAGGCCGACCACATCACCGGGAAATGCCTCATCCACGACCGCTTTGGCCGAAGCCATAAACGTGGCAGGGTTCGAAAACTTCAGCTTTTTATTGAGTCGGGTGTGCTTGTAGAAGGTGCCGCGTTTGAAGGTGCCACTGCAGACGCGCAAAAAAGCAATCCTGTCCCGGTGCCGCGGATCAATGTTGGCGTGGATCTTGAAAATGAAGCCGCTGAATTTCTCTTCCGTGGGTTCCACCTCGCGTTGGGTGGTGGTCCGGGGACGGGGAGTAGGAGCGATGCGGATGAATGAATCCAGCATTTCCTGAACCCCAAAGTTGTTGACCGCAGAGCCAAAGAATACCGGAGCCACTTCACCACGCGCGTAAGCGTCCATATCCAAAGGATCGTAGACGCCTTGTACCATCTCTACGTCCTCGCGCAACTCCGCAGCGTGGTCTTCACCCACCATCTCGTCCAACGCTGGATCTGACAGCCCTTCGATCCGCAGGAGGTCTTCGGTGATGCGCTGTTTGTCGCTTTGAAACAAGCGCAACGTGCTGTCGAACAGGTTGTAGACGCCTTGAAAGGTGTGACCTTGGCTGATGGGCCAAGAAAGGGGGCAGACTTTAATGGAGAACTTTTGCTCCAGTTCGTCCAGCAAGTCAAAACTGTCCCGCCCCTCGAGGTCCATTTTATTGATGAAGATGATCACCGGAGTATCCCGCATGCGGCAGACTTCCATCAGCCGCTCGGTCTGGGCCTCGACGCCTTTGACACAGTCAATCACCAATATGACACTGTCCACAGCAGTCAGCGTGCGGTAAGTATCCTCTGCAAAGTCCCGGTGACCCGGGGTGTCGAGCAAGTTGATCAGACAGTCTTCATATTCAAAGGCCATGACCGATGTGGCCACCGAAATGCCCCTTTGTCGCTCGATGTCCATGAAGTCTGACGCCGCTGTCTTGGTGATCTTGTTGGATTTCACCGCCCCGGCAGTTTGGATGGCACCACCGAACAAGAGGAACTTTTCCGTGAGGGTCGTCTTCCCAGCGTCAGGGTGGGAGATGATGGCAAACGTCTTGCGGCGGGCGATTTCCTGAGTCAATGCGGACATAGGCTGCGAAATTAGCCTACCCCGCGCCGACCTCAGTCAGGATGTCAAGCCAACGTTCTACAAGCTTTTCTCTGCGGTGATGCTTGATGTACGGGGCACAGGCGGCTTTGCGCGGCGTCAGGGTGTCGGGATGGTTGCGCAGCGTGTGCAGAGCCTGGGCAAGCGCGTCGGCATCACCTGCTGGGAACGTCCACCCGCGGCCATCGGCCAGCAATTCTGCAGTCCCGCCTGAATCGGTGCCTATGACGGCGCAACCCGTAGCCATGGCCTCTAAGGTGACCGATCCCACGCTTTCCTGTGTAGAGCATACGGCGACCACATCAGCGGCTATGAACGCGTTGCGTGGGAACCCTTCATAGGGCCTGAAGTGAACGCGCCATTGAAGCTCGTGGTCCCGAACAAAAGCCCGGACTTCATCGAAGTAATCACTGAGTGTGTCCAGGGTGGGGTCACCTACAATCAAGGCATGGACGTCTTGAGGGAGTTCACGCAACGCGGCCACAAGCACGTCCTGTCCTTTTTTCCGGTCGATCCGGCCTACCAATGCGACCACAAAGGACTCTTGACTCAGTCCCAGCTCCAGTCGGGCTTGTCGTTGCTGCTGGACAGGGTCGGGGAGTTGGGCGAACCACTTGTCGTCAAGTCCCAGGGGAACGATGTGCACCCGATCTGCGGTCATAGGGGTGTTCGCGCACACCTGTGTTTTGAGCCAGCCAAGTGGAGACACCCACGCATCGATCGCACCGAATCGCATGACGTGATACGGCGAACGCTTAGGCTTCGGGATCTGCATGCCCTGGTGAAAAACCAACCGGGTAGGACCGCCCAACCAACCTATGATTCTGCGTGCCCAAGCAGAGGTGTCCAAGTCGCGAGGGTCGCGCACCCAAAGCCAGTCTGCCTGGTACCGGATCAACCGCGTGGCACGGTGTATAGCGGTCGCAAAAGCGAAATACCGCCAGCCGCGGCGAATGGTCCTCAAATCCAAGTCTACCTCGTCTTCCTTTTCATGGAGGTATGCCAGTGAAGCGCGGTGCAGCGGGCTGCCCTCCAAACACAGGATGCGCGCCTGGTGACCCGCCCGGGCCATCCAGCGCGCATGGCGCAGCAGGTTCATTTCCAATCCACCCCAGCCTTCTGAAGTAGAAAGGAACACCAGCCGTAAAGGCACCTGTCCTGCGCTTTTGGAATTCACAGGAAGTCGGGACGGATGGTGATGTCGGATACCACGCCGTAGCCGCGGGCGTCGATCGCATTGAGGACCTGACGGGCCACAAATTCAGGCTGCATGCCCTTCTTGAACCCCGGGCGGTATTGGTCCAGCAATGCGGGGTCTTTGGTCTGTTCGATAAAGGCGGTATTGACAGCCCCTGGACAAATTGTAGTGCTGGCCACTTTTTCTTTGAGGTCTTGGCGAATGGCCTCGCCCAACGCCAGTACAGCGTGCTTTGTAGCGCAGTACACCCCACTGTTGGGGAAAACGTTGCGGGAAGCCACAGACCCCATGTTGATGACCAAACCTTGGTGTTCAATCAGATGGGGAAGGCAGACATGAAGCGTGATCAAAACGCCTTTGACATTGACGTCCACCATGGTCATCCAATCGTCTAGGTCGGCCTGGTCCAATGGGGAAAAAATGCCGAGCCCCGCATTGGGGATGACCACGTCCAGCTTTCCAAATTCGGCCAAGCAACGGGCGACGGCTTTTTGCTGAGCGCCGGGGTCGAGCACGTCCATCACACCTGTCAGAATGCGGCCATTCCCAGTGGCCCCTGCCATGGCCTCTTGGGCGACTTTTTCGAGGGCCTCTTCGCGACGGGCTGTTGCGAATACTTGGTGTCCATGGGCCACCAGGGTGCGGGCAATGGCTGCCCCAATTCCACTGCTGGCTCCGGTGAGGAAAATCGTTCGGGATGGGCTGGTTTCCATGAGGTGAAGGTAGTGGCAGGGGGGTCAATTGAGCACCCAGAATAGAAAGCGAAAACCCGAATTGCCCTCAGCGGGAACGACGGTTCCTACATGCAAGCCAGCGGACAGGTGGGGCAGGGGGAGCGTTAGGACGCCGCCCTCGACAACCATGGATTGGCCTTCTTGAAGTTGCTGACCTGTGGCGTCAAGGATGGTAAAGCGCAGGGGCGGATTCAGTGCCAGCGGAATGTGCACACGAAGGGTAGAATCTCCAGGTCGGACTGGTCCCGCCATCGCCGAAGCCTGCGGAGCAACCCAACGGTCATGCGATTGGGCCGTGCATTGGAGCAAGTCGTCCCTTAAGGCGGCAAAAATGTCTTCTTCGACCCGGTAAAAAGCACTGGACGCTCCCGGTGAGTAGCCCTCCCACTTTCCGTTGGTCACCAAGGTCATGTTCCAGTGGCCATCAGGGGTGCCATACGCATCGCTGATCAAGCCATAGGCCTCGCCCGGATGTCCCAAAAAAGGGGCCACACCCGCATCGGGAATCACCTGATCGGCCCCCAGGCCACTGTCGGCGAGGTGCAATCCGCGCGACCACATGTTGAACAGTCCACCGTAGTTGTTCCCGTTCCCGCCGTTGGCGCTGTTGTACGACCACTGCGGTGCATGAAGATCGCTGAGCGCAGCGGCGGACAGAAACTGCAAGGGTTGTCCATCTGCCCCCTGTGCGGCACCTGTGGTCCAGAGTTGAGTCAAAACGCCGAGGTCACGGGCGCTGATGCGCAATCCCCCTTGGGGGGCGAACCCGACCGCGTTGGTGCCAGGGTAGTAGGTGCTCCAATCTGGCCCCTCCGGCATGACCCCGAGGAACTCATCCGCCTGTGCCGTCCACTGTCCGTTTTCTTGTCGGTACAGAACGGCGAGCGCGTTAATGTTCGAGAGGTCCTGGATCCTAAAGCCCGCATCAAGCCCATATGGCCCTGCAAGCCAAGCTTGAAACAATTGATCGAAACGCCATCCGGTGGCGGCCTCCATGACCGTGGCCAACACGCCGAAATTGAGGTTGGCGTATTGGAAATGTGCTCCAGGCGCTTGTGGTCCCCACATGTTCGAAGAGTAGTAGGCGCCATTGGGCGAAAGGACTTCCTCCAGCAAGGGGGCGTCGGGAGCCGAAGCATAGGTTGCCGTCAAAAAGTCCCCGTATCCAGCGCCGTCTCGAATACCGGAGG
Organism: Flavobacteriales bacterium UBA1995; assembly: GCA_002336475.1. GTDB lineage: Bacteria > Bacteroidota > Bacteroidia > Flavobacteriales_D > Sanyastnellaceae > UBA8752. Next base: position 7,421 of record DDCX01000101.1, read on the forward strand.
TGTGGCTCAGCAACTGCTCAACGGTGATGTTGATCGCGGGATGGCCAGGATGCTGAGGGGGCGTGTCCAGGTAAGCAGAGAGCGGGGCGTTATAGGCCAGTGTGCCTTCTTCTGCAAGCTTGGCCGCAAGCAGGGCAACAGCAGCCTTGCTGATGGAGGCAATGCGAAAAGTGGTCGTGGGGGTAACGGGCAGCTTGCGGCCGATGTCGCGGAAACCAAAGTGTGCCTCCGTGCTGATCTCTCCTCCACATCGGGTGACCACACTCAACCCGGCGAGGTTGTGTTCTTCAGCAATGTTGAGGATTTCTATGTCCTGTGCGTATACACCGGCACATTGCAGTCCCACCAACAGGGACAGTATACAGGATCGTAAGGCAGCACCCATGGGTGCAAAATACCGTGCAGCGTTCAATCAGCTGAGCACCCAAGGCACTTCCAGTTGGAATGTGGGGATGGTCACGTTAAAGCAGGCTGAGGTTTTTCGCCGGTGAGGCGATACTTCGTAGACACCGGACATGGTGCCCAACGTGCTGGATAAATCACATGCGCTGTCGTATTCGAAGACCCGTCCCGGTAAAATTTCGGGTTGAACACCGACGATGCCGGTTCCTTCTATGTCGCGCACTTTGCCCAAAGAGTCGACAATGTGCCAGCGCCTTTTTATGATTTTGATGCCCAAGTGACTCCGGTTTTCAATCGTGATCCGGTACGAGAAGATGAATTTCCGCTCGCTGGGTTTGGAGAATTCAGCTTCGTATTTACTGCGGACGTGTACACGAATTCCTTCGGTTGTGGCTCGGTATATTCTCGTCCTGCTCATGACTACAATTTAGTAAAAAATGTAGACAAAAACTATATAACAATCGACAAGATTAATTCACAGGCAATGTCTCCATGCCGATTATGCGGTCAGATCCGTCTGGAGCAGGGGCGTGAACAAAAACCGTATAAAGGTTGGGTGTGCCAGCATGATCGGCTTCGAAGGCATACTTTGAACTTCCATCTCCAAGGGTCACATATCGGTAGTCATACCAGCCTTGTTTGAGCCATTTTTTTAACCGGTATTCCTGTTCGTCGGCATCATAGGTCATGCGAAAGCTGGGGTCAAGTGACCAACCAGTCAGCCCACCAAAGACAAAAACTTCGGGGACATCACCAAAATCGGGGTGAGCCAAAGAGAAGGTGACTTCCATGTATTCTGAAGTCAGCTCCACATCGTCAAAACGATCGTTGTGTGCGGTGAACGCCCCGTTTAAATCCGGTCTGCTGCCCTGCAACCTAAAACGCCGGGATTGATCGGTCCCCAGCTCCACCTTCCAAGAGGGCCCTTGGCCTTGGGACACCTCCTTGAGGCTTTTGATTCCCGGGGCCAAGTAGGAAAGGGATTTAAGGTCTGCCGAACGCCAACGGTCCGATCCTGGAAACGTCAGCTGAGGGTCTTGATTAAAGGACACCACATCTCCGCGCACCATTGAGGCTCCGATGTCATAACCTGCTTGGCTCCAGTCCACATTGCGCAGGGCAGTCAGCCTTATGTCCATCATGGGCACCGACCAGCGGTGGCCAGGAGGGAGGGACACCTCAACCTCCATCCGCTGATGGGAGGACACCTTGTCCGCCTCGAAGGGCCGGCGTTGATTCACCTCGACTTCAGCCAGCCGCTCATAAATGACGAGCCTCCTGATCAGGGCTATGCTTTCAGGATCTCCTTCGGCGTGCACCACCAACAAATAATTGCCACTGCGCGTGGGACGGAGGTCTTCAGAGGGAATGGTGGTCGCAACATGGGCGAACGGAAGGCTTCCTCCAAAACTGTTTTCGATGTTGTCCAAGGCATCAGGTGCCCAGCCATCGAGGTAATCCCATTCGGTCAAGTCTGATGCGGCGCTCCAATCAGCGGTGCAGTGGACAAGGGTCCATTCATATTCGGGCCAATCTCCCGAGAGGTCATCGAACCGGAGCACCAGTGGAGCGTCGCCCCCCAGCTGCATGAATGGGCCGCCAAGCGGAGCGCCGAGTGGATGCAGCCGAACTGAACCTATGCTGGGAGCAGTGTAAGCCACGGTTAATCCATTTTGTCCAAAACAAAAGCCGCAGCATAGCCATCCAAAGAGCAACAGAAAAAGCCGTGTGAAGTGGGTGTGCATGTCGGGTCAAAAGTACCCCGCAAGCAACTCCACACCCCCAGATGTGGACAATGCCAAAAGGTTGGGGCATTCTACGGGTGAATTCGGCACTCTGCGCAGTACCTTTAGCGCGCAAAATCAGCACGTAACAAGCGACATGCCTGCAACCGTCAAGATCCGGAAGGGCTTGGACATCCGCCTGAAAGGGGGAGTCCAAGGTGCATCCCATGACCTTCCCGCCTCAGACCGTTTTTCTATCCATCCAACCGATTTCCACGGTTTGGTGCCCCGCATGGCCGTTAAGGCAGGTGCTGAGGTAAAGGCAGGAGACGTTCTCTTCACCGACAAAAAGAACCCCGAGATCAAGTTCGTAAGCGGCATCGCCGGTACGGTACAAGAGCCTGTTCGCGGTGAAAAGCGCCGAATCCTGCGCGTTGATGTGGTTCCTTCAGGCTCAGGTGTCATTTCAGGAGCGACCATCGATCCCACACAGCCAGACGGCGATGCAGTGCGCGCAGCGATGCTCAGCATGGGTTTCTGGCCCATGTTGCAACAACGGCCCTTTGCGGTCATGCCCGCTTCGGACAGCACCCCCCGCGACATTTTCGTGAGTGGTTTTGACACGGCTCCTCTGGCACCCAGTGCTGCCATGGTCTTGGAGGGCCGGATGGACGGTTTCCGCGCCGGATTGGCTTACCTCAATGCCTTGCTTCCAGAGGGACGCAAAGTGCAGTTGGGCATCGCTCAGGGTGACACCAGCTTCTCTGGAGTCACAGAAGCAGACATGACCTCATTCTCAGGTCCGCACCCCGCAGGAAATGTGGGGGTTCAAATCCACGAAGTGGGCCCTATGAACAAGGGTGAAGTGGTGTGGACAGTGGGCATGCAAGACGTAGCCAACATTGGCGAAGGCCTGATGAGCGGAAGCTATGTGGGCAAGCGTACGGTCGCCCTCACAGGGTCCCGCTCGCAACCGGCACTGCTCAATACAACCATTGGAGTCCCCCTTTCCAGCGTCATCAAAGACAGGGTGATGACGGAAGGAACGCGCGTCATCTCAGGCAATGTGCTGACAGGCACGGTTCGCGGGGACGAAGGGGCACTTGGTTTTCACGACCAGCAAGTCACTTGTATTCCAGAAGGTGACGATCCTTTGTTCTTCTTGACCAAAGGGTGGCTCGGACCTGGTTTTGACAAGTTCAGTGCTTCACGCGCTTTTCCCACTTGGCTGATGCCGAAGGGGAAGGAATACGACCTCAACACCAACAACAATGGGGAGGAGCGTGCATTTGTGGTCACTGGCCAGTACGATGCGGTCTTCCCATTTGACATTTACCCAGTGCAGCTCCTGAAGAGCATCATGGTCGGCGACATCGACCGCATGGAAAAACTGGGCATTTACGAAGTGGCACCAGAAGATTTTGCCCTGTGCGAATACGTGTGCACTTCCAAGCTGGCCGTCCAGGACATCGTCCGCAATGGATTGGACCAGATGATTGAAGAATTCGCCTGATCCATCAACAGAGATATAAAGAAGAGAACCATGAAGGCCCTTCACAAACTCATCGAGGAGCGCGTCAAGCCCAACTTTACCGGGGACGGAAAATTAAAGCGCTTCTGGGTCGTCTTCGACGCCTTGGAGACGTTCCTGTTTACCCCTGGTCACACCACAGCCAAAGGCGTGCACGTCCGCGACGGCATCGACCTGAAGCGGACCATGTTCTTGGTCATCGTGGCCATGATTCCCGCATTGCTGTTTGGCACGTGGAACATCGGCCACCAATACTATTTAAGCCTGGGTGACATCACCACTGCCGATCCTTGGACGGCCATGTTCCTCGATAAAATCATCGTAGGGGCCATCAAGGTGGTGCCCTTGATTGTGGTCAGTTACGCCACCGGACTCGGCATCGAGTTCGTCATAGCGGGAATCAACGGCCATGCCATCAACGAAGGGTTTTTGGTCAGTGGAATGCTGATCCCGCTCATCATGCCTGTGGATGTGCCCCTCTGGATGGTAGCTGTCGCCACTGCTTTTGCCGTGCTGATTGCCAAAGAAGTCTTTGGTGGTACAGGGATGAACATCCTCAATGTGGCCTTGACCTGCAGGGCATTCTTGTTTTTCGCCTACCCGAAACAGATGTCCGGTGAAATCTGGATCCACGATGTCATGGCTGCCAAGTCAGGAGGGTTGCTTGCCGATGGTTACACTGGAGCCACCGCTTTGGGACACCTGGCCAACACCGTGGGACAACCGGTACAGGGAGAAGTGTCCAATGGCGTCATGTCCATGTTCGCCGACGGTGGCATGTTCTCTTTGATGAATTGCTTCATCGGAACCATCCCCGGATCAGTGGCTGAGACCAGTGCGTTGGCCGCCTTGGTCGGAGCTGCCATTCTCATTTGGACAGGCATCGGAAGCTGGAGGATCATTTCAAGTTTCATTGTGGGTGGACTCGTCATGGGGGCCATCTTCAACCTGCTTTCCCTTAACGCCTACATGACCATAGGTCCCGTTCACCAGATTGTGATGGGGGGCTTCATGTTTGGAGCCGTCTTCATGGCCACCGACCCGGTCAGTGCTGCCCAAACCAGCACGGGAAAATGGGTATACGGATTCCTAGGTGGACTCTTCTCGATCATGATCCGGGTCTTCAACCCCGCCTATCCCGAAGGAGTGATGATGGCCATCCTCTTCATGAACGTTATGGCGCCTACGATCGACCACTACGTCATCGAAGCCAACATCCGCCGCCGCGAAAAGCGCCTCACGGCTGCTGTCGCCTGATTCTAAAACGAAGCTGAACCATGGCATTCAATAAGAACTCCAACGGATACACCTTCCTCTTCGCCATTTTGATGGTGGTGTTGGTAGGCGCGATCCTCGCCTTTACGAGCTTGTCCCTCAAGCCCATGCAGAAGGCCAATGCGGCCGAAAAGAAAATGATGAACATCTTGGGCGCCATTGGTGTGCCCAGTGAACGCGGCGCAGTCGAAGCCAAGTTTGTGGACTTCGTAAAAGAACGGGTGTCCATCGACAGTGAAGGACGTAAAGTGGGCAGCAGATCGGGAACCGTCGAAGCAGGTGACGCTGAAGACCCGTTCAACATTAACGTCCAAAAGGACTTCAGGAGCAAGGCAGACGCCAGCACGCTCAACTTCCCGCTTTTTGCCTGCAACAAGGAAGGCCAAGACCTGTACGTTGTTCCCGTCGTCGGTAAAGGACTGTGGGGACCGATCTGGGGCTATGTGGCCTTGGAATCAGACATGGAGACCATTTATGGTGCCGTGTTCGACCACAAAACAGAGACCCCTGGCCTGGGTGCAGAAATCAAGGAAGGTTTCTTCCAAGATCCGTTCAAAGGCAAGAAAATTAGCAAAGTGGCCCCACACTTCGAAGTGGTGAAAGGCGGTGCTCCTACGACGGAATATTCTGTCGACGGCATCACCGGCGGCACCATCACTTCAAAAGGAGTGGGGGAGATGGTCGATCGCACCATGTCCATTTACTTGAAGTACTTCCAATCCGCTCCCAAAGCACAGAAGTGATGAGCACCGAAACGACTACAGCTGTTGAGCCCAAGCGCGAGTCGCTCTTCTCGAAGAAGAACCGCAAGCTGCTGACCGACCCGCTCGATGACAGCAACCCCATTACAGTGCAGGTGCTTGGCATCTGCAGTGCGCTGGCCATTACAGTACAGGTTCAGCAAGCCGTCATCATGAGCCTCGCCGTGCTCTTTGTGATGATCGGTGGAAACGTGATCGTGTCCATGATGCGCAACATCATACCCGACCGCATCCGAATCATTGTGCAATTGGTGGTCATCGCATCCTTGGTGATCATCGTGGACGAGGTGCTCAAGGCATACAGCCCGGACATTTCCGAGAAGCTGTCTGTATTTGTAGGCCTCATCATCACCAACTGCATCATCATGGGACGCCTCGAAGCCTTTGCATTGGGCAACAAGCCAGGACCGGCCATGCTCGATGCTGTCGGCAACGCCATGGGTTATGCTTGGATCCTCTTGGCTGTGGCCCTCGTGCGCGAGGTCTTTGGCAGTGGAGCCATCAGCTTCCCGGGAGTGGGACAGGTCAAGTTCTTGCCCGAAGGCTGGTTCATGGCCAATGGTGGATTCTATGAAAACAACAACCTGATGATTCTGCCTCCAATGGCACTCATCACCGTGGGCATCATTATTTGGATCCAAAGATCCCGTAACCGCAGCCTCATTGAGGAGAACTGATAAAAGCTAAGACCATGGAATACCTCAGCTTATTCGTGAAGGGGATCTTCGTAGAGAACATGATCTTCGCCTACTTCCTGGGCATGTGCTCGTACCTCGCCGTCTCCAAGACAGTGAAGACAGCCGTTGGCCTTGGATTCGCGGTGATTTTCGTTCTGGGCATTACGGTCCCCATCAACTATCTCCTCGAGAACTTTGTCCTCAAAGAAGGCGCGCTTACCTGGCTCAGCCCTGAGTACGCCACTGTAGACCTCAGCTTTTTGAGCTACATCATGTTCATTGCGGTCATTGCATCTATGGTGCAGCTGGTCGAAATGATCGTGGAGAAATTCGCCCCCGCTCTGTACGGAGCGCTGGGCATTTTCTTGCCCCTGATTGCGGTAAACTGCTCCATTCTCGGAGGAGCGTTGTTCATGCAGGAGCGCCAATATCCCAGCATCGGCGAGGCCACAATCTTTGGCCTCGGCTCGGGTGTGGGTTGGCTGCTGGCCATCGTGGCCATTGCCGCGATCCGCGAAAAGATCCGTTACAGCAACATCCCTGCACCCTTGAAGGGGTTGGGCATCACTTTTATTCTGACCGGCCTTATGGGCATGGCGTTTATGGCCTTTATGGGCATTGAAATCTGAACGAGGAAGTCATGACTACCACGATCCTGCTCACCATTGTTTTCTTCCTGGCCGTCATTCTGATGCTGGTCAGTCTGCTGCTTTTTGCCAAAGCGCGTCTTTCCCCAAGCGGAAAGCTCAAGCTCGTCATCAATGGCGAGCAAACCCTTGAAGTGGATGGGGGAAGCACGCTGCTGACCACCTTGGGCAACGCGGGCGTATTCCTTCCCTCAGCCTGTGGCGGAGGTGGAACCTGTGTTCAATGCCGCTGTCAGGTGCCTGCTGGAGGCGGAACAATCCTGCCTACGGAGGAGCCCCACTTTTCGCGCAAAGAAATTGCCGACAACTGGCGC
>DDCX01000101.1:14822-15649 GCA_002336475.1 Flavobacteriales bacterium UBA1995
TACAACGTGGCTTCCTTCATTAAGGAATTCGTGGTGCGGTTGCCAGACAACGAGACCCTTGATTTCGAAGCGGGCGGCTACATCCAAGTGGATGTTCCCACCACCGTTGTGGAGTACAAGGACATGGACGTCACTGCCCACCCTGATCACCACAAGGACCCCAATACCTTCCAAAGCGAATGGGACAAGTTTGGGTTGTGGGACCTGAAAATGGTCAATGAAGAGCCCATCGTCCGGGCATACTCCATGGCCAACCACCCTGCGGAGGGCAACATCGTGATGTTGAACATCCGGATTGCGACCCCACCATGGGACCGTGCACGCAACGCATGGATGAATGTGAACCCCGGCATTTGTTCCAGCTTTGTCTTTGGTTGTAAGCCCGGTGACAAGTGCACCATTAGTGGCCCCTACGGTGAGTTCTTCATCAAGGAATCGGATGCAGAGATGGTCTACATCGGCGGAGGTGCGGGCATGGCCCCCATGCGCAGTCACCTGTTCCACCTGTTCCACACCGTGAAAACGGGCCGTAAGGTGACTTTCTACTACGGAGGGCGTTCGCGCCGTGAGTTGTTCTATTTGGAGGACTTCCGCAAAATCGAGCAGGAGTTTCCCAACTTCAATTTCCATGTGGTTTTGAGTGACCCCACCGATGAGGACAACTGGAACGAAAAGAAGAGCATCGAAGACGAGGGAGACGGGTTCTTGGGCTTTGTGCACAACGCGGTGATCGAGCATCACCTCAAGCCGCACGATGCGCCTGAGGACATCGAGTTCTATTTCTGCGGACCACCGCTGATGAACCAAGCGGTCCTCAAAATGTGTGA
>DDCX01000101.1:15743-36533 GCA_002336475.1 Flavobacteriales bacterium UBA1995
CGGGCCCGATCCAGCAGCATGTAGGGGAGGCACAGGGCACGACCTACTCCATCAAATACGTTGCTGAGAAGCGGGTAGAGGATGCTGTATTCGAGGACCTTTTAGAGGCCATCGACCGAGAGGTGAGCCTGTGGCGTCCGAACAGCCGCATCAACCAAATCAACGCATGGGACCGCACCGACTCCTTGTTTGGCTTTGTGGATTCCACGCAAATCATAGGCCCTTTGTGGGCGCTGTCCGAAGAGCTGCACGGCCTGACCAAAGGGGCGTTTGACCCCACCGTGAGTCCCTTGGTTGAGCTTTGGGGTTTTGGTTTTTCTGAAATGGGCAATGTGGGGGCTGTTCAGGTGGACAGTGTGATGTCATATACAGGAATGTCGCCTGAGCGGTTTGACATGAATGAGGAGGAGGAAGACGGTTATTACAAGGCAACATGGGTGCGCAAGGGTGATCCAAGGGCGGCTTTGGACTTCAATGCCATAGCCCAGGGCTACAGTGTAGACCTGCTGATGGAAGAGCTCCGAATCCGCGGCATAGGCAATGCCATGGTGGAGTTGGGAGGTGAAGTGGTGTGCCGCGGAAACAATGCATCAGGCAAGCCTTGGCGCATTGCCGTAGACCAACCTGTAGAAGGCAGCGCCGGACACGACAGGACGTTTGAAATGGTGGTGGCGGTTCAAGACAGGGCCATATGTACCAGCGGCAGTTACCGCAAATTCCACGAGGTAGAGGGCCGTAAAATCAGCCACACCATTGATCCCGGCACCGGTTGGCCGGCGGCCAATGGGCTTTTGAGCGCTACAGTCATGGCGACGACGGGGGCTTATGCCGATGCCATGGCCACGGCATTTATGGTGCTCGGAACTGAGCAGACCAAGGTGTTTCTAAACCAATACCCTGAACTTGGACTGGACGTGATGCTGATGTCAGATGACGGCAAGGGGGGATATGACGTCTGGAGCTCGCCGGGGTTCGAGGCGGTCTCAAGCCGGCCCTGACTCAGGCAGTAGCCTCGGTAATGTCTTCTTTTCGGCACTGGTCTTGGGGACGTGCGCCACAAATGGAGCAATTGCCAGTGTCGTTTTGCAGCAAGGGGTTGTTGCTGGAGCAAGTCCCACTGAATTCGCCGTCCTTTTTGACAAGGATTTTAATGGCGATGCCTGCAACACCGAGGGCAAGCAATGCGATGGTCAGTAAGACAGTCTGAGTTCCCATGTTTCAAAGGTAGAGGGTATGAAGGGCGCAGCAAAGGGCATGTAAGCTTCTGAGCAGCCCATACAATCGCCATTTAGGCAGTGGATTGGAGGATTTAGTCGATTATTTTAGTATATTCGTAGAATACAATCGCAATTGTTGATGCCTTTCAATTCTTTCAAGCGCACCCTTTTGGTGGCATTCCTGTGTTTGGGAAGTGCAACCGCCCTTTGGGCTCAAGAATGTGGTTGTCTTCCTTTCGAAGATCGGGCCACGGTAGTCTTGACCGACAATGGGGGAGCGGGAACAGGAACGCAAACCTTGACATGTGACAACATCTATCTGCTGGAAGGATTCGTATATGTAAACGGCGGCGATGTCCTCACCATCGAACCGGGCACTGTGATTCAGGCCAAACCTGGCCAAGGGCCTGCGGCAAGCTGTTTGATCGTGGCCAGTGATGCGCAGATTATGGCAGACGGCACCGCCGATTGCCCCATCATCTTCACTTACGAAGGAGATCCTCTGAATGGGTCAACGCCTTACAATACCCGTGGTCTTTGGGGTGGAGTCGTTGTAAACGGCAACGGTATTCTGAACACCTACGATGGTGACGACAAAGCGGAGGGCATCGTAGATGTTTCCAACGCCGGTCGCGATGTATATGGTGGAGGAGACAACGCTGAATCAAGTGGAATCATGCGGCACATTTCAATCCGCCACGGAGGCAGTGAAATGCCCAATCCACCCGTCAACTTTCAGAACAAGATCAACGGCGACGAGACCAATGGATTGAGCCTAAATGGCGTTGGGTCGGGCACCATCATTGAACACATTGAAGTGGTGTCCACCTTGGACGATGGCCTTCAAATCATGGGGGGCTCTGCCAACCTGAAGTATGTGGCTGTGGCCTTTTCATCTGAAGAAAACATCGAGTACGACCAAGGCTGGGTAGGGGACATGCAATTCTTCTTCTCGGTGTTGGACCAGCCAGAGGAAGTCGGAGAACTCGGGTTTGACTTTGAAGGAGACGATTTCGAATTCCAGGATGTCACACTGAGTTTCTTGCCTTACACAAATCCTCAGATTGCCAATTTTACCAGCATAGGTCACGCGAAGGCGGGTGCGCTGCGCTGGCACAATGGAGCCGGCGGCCGCATATACAATGGCATTTTCCAGAACTGGGATTACGGCATTGACTTTGAGGATGAGGACCCGTGCGATGCCTATGAGCTGTTTTTGTTTGGCGAATTGGAAATCCACAACAACCGCTTTTGGAACATTGGAGACAGCCTGGCTTTNNTTCGTTGACAACAACAATGCTGCATCAGATGCGGGCATTGACGACGGGTTCGAGGCGCTGGCAGGTTTCATCACTTCGGGACTGGATGTTTTTCCATCGGCCACAGATTCAGTGCCAGCGGAGCACCAACCAGTGGGTACGTTTTTTGACCCTGTGAATTATGTCGGGGCATTTGAGCCACAAGGCGACAATTGGCTCAGCGGATCCTATTTGGATCAAATGGGCCTGTTCTATCCTGGTGACGTGCCGGGCTGCATGTACAGCTGGGCCTGCAACTATGACGCTGATGCCAACAAAGACGATGGGTCATGTGACGTAGAGGCTTGTGGCGGCTGCAAATACCCTGTAGCGACCAACTACAACGCCGAAGCATTGTTCGACGACGGCACCTGTGCTTTCCCCGCAGGGGAGAGTCCTTGTCCATCGGATGTAGATGGCGATGGCACCACAGGTGTGAATGACCTGTTGGAAGTGCTTTCCCTCTTTGGGGCTTCCTGCGGTTGACCCTTCCTTACCGAACCGGATAGAGGGGAGAACGGTGGCCAGGCGTCCAAGCGATGCCCAAGGCTGGATGGTGTGCCCTAAAACCATGGGTGTGTAGCACCAGACGCGACCACCATCCTTTGCTGAGGCAGACATTGAGCACCACCCGGTTGTATTGGTTTTCTTCAGGCTGCCAGCGCTGCAGATACCTCCCGTGGAGCAAGTCAATGTGAATGCGGGTAAACCTCAATTGAAATCCCGCATGCAGGCTGGACCCCACGTGTTGGGGCCTTACGGCCAGAAGGCCACCCGTGACATAGCCGATCCTGGCTCTGCCCCCGAAACGGTATTCGTAACCGCATTCCATGACATTTTCCTGGTCGGCGAGTGGGGCAGGTTGCCGGCGGCCAATGCCGAGAAACAAATAGCCACCTGTGATGGGCGCAGGGAGGAGGTCTATGACCGCCTTGTCGACTTCGCCGATTCTCTGGACAGCCGTGCGCATCAGCACAGCATTGACGTTCAGGCTGACCACATTGGTGCCGAGGTTGGGTTGTTTGAACGAGGCGTTGCTTTGGTGGTCCAATCGCATGCTGATGCCCCAGTTTCGGTGCCAAGCGGTGGAATTCTGAGCCGGCAAAAGGCCCACGCCAATCTGAGCAGCACCGTTGATGGAAGAACCAATGACCACCCGCTCGCGGCCAGGTGCAGTGAGACTTCCCCAAGTTTTTTGGGTCCAGCCAAGACCACCCCCCAATCGGAAATGCAGCCTGCCGTGCAGTGCCAAATCAACATGCGACAATGCGGCCACTTGTCTGCCGATGTGCTCTGGCGCTCCAGTATCGGTGGCGATTACAGAAAATCCCCAACGGGGCTGGTGACGGTGAGCGGCCCAAAATCCAAACGCTTTGCTGTTCCAAGACAGTTCACTGCGCAGGGCATGCCCTTCGATGAGTCCGCGAATGACCGAGCGGTGTGGCACCAGAAATCCTGCACCGAAGCTGGCTGACCATTGCCCTGCTGTCTCTGCCTGCGCGGCTTGACCATAGGACCGTCCATGGGGAATGAGCACCCCTAGGAGTACCCCCAAAATCAATCCGCTGCTTATTTGAATGGGCCTTCGTGTCACCAGCCCAAAGGTGCCCCTTAATTTTGGACCCATGCCGCACACCGAAGCCATACAACGTCCAACACTGACTTCGCCTGTTGGCGGACATACCCGAGAAGAAAAACTGGCTGCTTTTGGCCGCCTTTTGGACATCATGGATGACCTGCGGGAAGGTTGCCCTTGGGACCGCAAGCAAACCTTCGAATCGCTGCGTCACTTGACGATTGAGGAAACGTATGAATTGGCGGATTCTATTCTGTCTAAAGACCTCGAGGAGGTGGGCAAAGAAGTCGGCGATTTGATGCTGCACATGGTGTTTTACAGCAGGTTGGGTTCCGAGGCTGGGGTTTTTGACGCTGCCGATGTGCTTCACGGCATATGCGACAAACTCGTGCACCGTCACCCTCACATTTATGGGGATGTCGAAGCCGCCACCGAAGAAGAGGTCAAGGCCAATTGGGAAAAGATCAAGCTCAAGGAGAAAGGCACTGATTCGGACAAACCTAAGGGGGTACTTGACGGCGTGCCCACCAGTCTGCCTTCTATGGTCAAAGCCCAGCGCATCCAAGAAAAAGTGCGCGGAGTGGGCTTTGATTGGGACCACGCCGGTCAGGTGTGGGAAAAGGTCCAAGAAGAATTGGGCGAGTTGGAAGCTGAGGTTGAAACCAAGTCGGACCGCATGGCAGATGAGTTTGGTGATGTGATGTTCGCATTGATCAACTACGCCCGGTTTTTGGACGTCAACCCCGATGAGGCATTGGAAAGGACCAACCGAAGGTTCAAGTCGCGGTTCGAAGAGATGGAGCGCCGCATCGCCGCCTCAGGAGGCGACCTCGCTGCGATGCCATTGGAGGAGATGGACCGGCATTGGGATGCAGCCAAGCAGGCCCTCGGACAAGGCAAGGCATGAACATGCGCCGTTTGCTGTTTCTGGTGTGCAGTGTGGTTTTTCTCGCCCTCGCTGGCTGCAATGGGGAAGAGGCGGGATGCTGGACTCCCCTTGGAGAAGAGGCGACACAAGTGGTTTCATTGGATATGCCGATCGAAACTGTACAGATCCTGGACAGGATCAATGTCGAATGGTCTCCTGCGGTGGGGCCTGACGGACCCCGGCTTGTGTGGACAGCAGGTGAAGGCGTGATGGGAGGGATGTCTGCAGGTTCCGCCAATGGGGTGCTCCTGATTCAGGACCTCAATGCCTGCAGGTGGGTGCGCCCACTCCATGCCATCCCGCATTTGCGCATCGAGGGGGTGGAATGCCGGGATTGGCTCCTGGAGGGCCAAGGGACCTTTACGATGGTCGACACGCTCATTGGTGGTGATTTGAAGTTAACCGGCGACGAAATGTCCGGTCCCGCACACCTGTTGTTCAATGGCGACACCCTTCAAGTCAGGATGCCCAATGGAATAGGACATGTTGAGGCCAAGGGAAGGGCCCGCCGACTCAGGGCTTTTCGGGCGGGTTTTGGCGACTTGAACGCACGCGATTTGGCCGTGCGCCAGGCCATGGTCCACCACGGTGGCCTGGGCGAGGTACAGCTCAATGCTTCGGATTACTTGTATTTGGAGGTAGCCGGTCCCGGCCACACGTTTCTGTATGGAGAAACAGAGGACGCCAACATTCAGCTCCTTGATGGAGCCACAGGAACGGTCACCGACGTTCCCTGATCACTCTGTGAGCTGCGATTGAACTTCTGCAGCGAAGGACGACACCCACGCTGCATACTGCGGTGCACTCGGGTGCAGCCCATCCTGCGCCACCCAATTGGAAGCAGCGGGCCATTGCTGGCTGATGGGGGTGATGTTATAATGCGCGATGCCTGCTTCAGCCGTGAGTTGGGCACATGCAGCATTGAAGTTGGCGAGGTCCTCTGAAATGGCGGATTGGTTGCCTTGACCAAAAGGGGTATAGCCATAGTCAGGAATACTGACCACAAACACCCGGTCAGGCTGACCGCCGGCGAGTTCTACAGACCGATTGAGCAATTGTACAAAATCGGTCTCATAGGCTTCGAGCGGAAGGCCTTGATACTGGTTGTTGACGCCGATGAGCAACGAAACGAGGTCAAAGGAAGACGTATCGATTTGCTGGGCATCCATGCCCTGGGACAGGTTGGATGTGGTCCAGCCCGTTGTCGCAATGATCCTTGCGGGTTCGAAATGGGTGTCTGGCAGCCGCAATGCCAATGAGTCCACGAGCTGGTTGGGCCAATCGCCCTCAGAAGGCACGCTCTCACCGATGGTATAGCTGTCGCCCAAAGCGAGGTATCGCACAGTATCTGGTCCTGCAGCCGTTTCTTCCTCCTCCCCAATGGGGTCGATAGGCTCAGGGGGCCAAGAAGGAACAACGGAGTCTGGCATCCCAGAAGAATCTTCATCGGGCGTGCATGCCACGCACAAGAGAAATGGGACGCACAGCAAAATGAATGGCGACAGGTTCATGCCGCAAGGAAACACATTGGGGTCAATTTGACTGCAACAGGAGCACGAGCGCGGTACTGGCCAACAACCATCCCATCAAATTGCGCCCAGAAGGCCGTTCTGAAAAGAAGGCCATACCTGCGAGGGCAGTGGCCAGGACAACCCCCAAATTGATCATGGGCACAATGGCAGAACGGGAGAGGGGCATCTGCTGGTAGGCGGAAAGCAAAAAGAACAGAGATCCCACATTGATCACGCCCAGAATGATGCCGCCGATCACTGTAGCGCGGTCCAATCGCGGCGCACAACGCGGAAGCGCAATCCAACGCGAAACTCCAATGAACGCTGCCATGGTGAAAGGAATCGCCGCAAAGCTGAGCCTGTCAGCATCACAGGACATGTGGGCGGGGCTGGAGAACCATCCGAAGCCCAAGTCGATCAGGCCTGACCCCACAAATACAATGGCCGGTAGGGTCCAGCTGGCTGCCGCTTTGAAGCCACCATCGCCTTTATCCGCGGTTTCACGTTGTTTTTTGCTTTGTGTACTTGCGAACCACACCGCAGGAAAAGCCAATGCGATGGCCGCCCCTTTGTGCCAAGAAAAGGCGTCAGTGGGGTCCATTGCAATAAACACCAGCATGGGCAATACCATGGACATTTTGGTCGCAATGGCGACGACACCTAAACCAAGTTTCTGGGTACACTCCCCGATTTTCCTGAACATGTACAGGAAAATCACCCCCATGGCGGCACCGGCCAATGAGCTTGGAGCACTGAGCCTTTCCAAGGCGTGTTCAGGTCCGGCCATGGCGATGGACAACGTGGCTGCCACCATGTAGTTGATGACAATGGCATCTTCCAGACGCACATTCATTCGAGGAAACAGCCTGAAACAGCTGAACATGAGTGTGGAAACGAAGATGCAAAGTCCCAGTGCGATCATGCCGGCAAAGGAAGGGCCAAAGTGGGAGCTGGCGCATGACCTGCCCAAACCGCTGAATTGGGATTGACAAAGTAGCGGACCTGGTCGTTTCCAAACGGATGTACCCCGCGCATCTTGGCCTCTGGAGGCAATGGAGGCGCGGGAATTCCCCCTCCGGTTGGAGTGGAACCGATGCACCATCGGGCTTCGTCCCACAATCCACTTTCAATGAAGCCACCGCATGTCTTCGGTCCTCCTTCTACCAAAACCGAGCGACAGTCGAGTTGGTGTAAATGGGCCAGCACCGTTTCCAATGCGGCTCCAACAGGAGCCTCAAGCTGCACCGCATGTTTTGGCAGGTTCCGAGGCCCTCCAAGGACCACAACACCTGGGTGTTGGTATACAAGCGACTGCGGTGAAGTGCGGCCGTGCGGGTCCAAAACCACCGGGAAGGGCTGGGGACCAGAAGCCTCGCGCACATCCAGTCGGGGATTGTCTACCACAACGGTACCTGCACCTACCAAAATGGCTTGCTCTTCGGCACGCCACTGGTGGGTGAGTTTTTTCAGGGTGTCAGAAGTAATGGGCAGGCTGCCCTGCTCTTGGCGGTTTCGCGGAGGGTCTGCATAACCATCGGGACTGATGGCACATTTGAGCACCACCCATGGACGGCCCCGTTCGTGTGCAGAAAGAAACCGGCGGTTCAACCAACGTCCTCCGGGCAGGTCATCCAATACAGTGACCTGGGCGCCTCCAGCCCTCAAACGGTCGATTCCGCTGCCGGCAACTCGGGGGTCAGGGTCTTTCATGCCCACCACAATCCGACGGACTCCACGGTCCATCAGCAGCGCTGTGCACGGCGGTGTGCGCCCGTGGTGGTTGCACGGCTCCAAAGTGACATAAGCGGTAGAAGATGACAGCCTCTCATCGCTTGGCTCCAGCTTGCCCAAAGCATGCACCTCGGCATGGGCGCCGCCGAGCTGGGCGTGCCAACCTTCTGCAATCGATACGCCCTCGTGCACAATGATGCATCCCACCCGCGGATTGGGTGCCGTATTCCAACGTCCATTTTCGGCCAAGGCCAGGGCCTTGCGCATCCAATGAAGGTCGGTAGTGCGGTCCATGGCTCAGGCAAGCGCCGCTGAACGGCGGGCTGCTGCCAGGGTATTGTTGAGCAGGCTTACGATCGTCATGGGCCCGACCCCACCGGGTACAGGTGTGATCCAACTGCATTTGGGCGCTACATCGGCAAAATCCACATCGCCTTTGAGTCTAAATCCGCGCTTTGCGGAGGGGTCTTCAACCCGTGTGATGCCCACATCGATCACTACAGCACCCTCCTTGACCATGTCTGCTTTTACCATTCCAGGACGGCCTACAGCGGCGACCAAAATGTCGGCGCGGCGGCAATGTGCGGCCAAGTCTTGGGTTCTGCTGTGGCACAGTGTCACCGTGCAATTGCCGGGATTCCCTGAGCGGCTCAACAAGAGTGACATGGGGGTCCCCACGATGCTCGAGCGGCCGATGACCACAGCATGCTTGCCCGCCGTTTCAATGCCTGACCGGTCCAGCAAAGTCATGATACCCGCAGGTGTCGCCGGCACAAACCCGGGCAATCCCAAGGCCAGGTTGCCCATGTTGGAGGGATGGAACCCATCCACATCTTTCGAAGGCGATACGGCCTCAATCACCGCTTGATCGTCGATGTGATCGGGCAGGGGAAGCTGTACGATGAACCCATCTATGCTGGGGTCGGCATTGAGCTTTGCCACAATCTCCAACAGCTCCTGCTGAGAAACGTCAGCGGCCCGTTCAATCAGAGTGCTCTCGAATCCAACCTGCGCGCAGCTCTTCACCTTGTGATCCACATAGGTTCTGCTGGCGCCATCCTGACCCACCAAAACCGCTGCAAGGTGCGGGCGGCGGTGGCCTTGGGCGACCCAATCGGTCACTTCAATGGCGATTTCCTCCTTTATTTTTTGGGACAAGCCCTTGCCGTCGAGAATTTCTGTATCCATGGTGTGAGAAGCGGGCGCAGTAATCATCGTGGCATGCGCATTCCACCCTGTCCGCCCGCCCGAGACATCATGCCTGACATGCCGCGGCGACCACCGCCGCTCATGGCTTTCATCATCTTTTTCATCTCGCCAAATTGCTTGATGAGTTGGTTGACCTCTTGAACACTGGTGCCACTGCCTTTGGCAATGCGGTCTTTGCGGCTCCCGTTTAGGACATCGGGATTTTTGCGTTCATCGGGGGTCATTGAGCGGATGATGGCTTCGATGTGTTTAAAGGCGTCATCATCAATGTCGACGTCCCTCAAGGCCTTGCCCATACCGGGAACCATGGCGAGCAAGTCTTTGACGTTGCCCATTTTCTTGACCTGTTGAACTTGCTCCAGAAAGTCCTCAAAATCAAAGTTGTTCTTGCGGATTTTCTTTTGAAGCTTTTTTGCGCTCTCTTGGTCAAACTGCTCCTGGGCTTTTTCTACCAAAGAGACCACATCGCCCATGCCCAGAATGCGCTGGGCCATGCGGTCGGGGTGGAAGACTTCCAGAGCCTCGGGCTTCTCTCCGGTACCAATAAACTTGACCGGTTTGCCCGTTTCTTCTCGAATGGAAAGGGCCGCACCACCGCGGGTGTCGCCGTCCATTTTTGTGAGAATGACGCCGTCGAATGCGATGCGGTCATGAAACGCTTGGGCCGTCTTGACCGCGTCTTGACCGGTCATGGCATCGACCACAAAAAGCGTCTCTGATGGGTTTACCGCAGCTTTGATGCGTGCGATTTCATCCATCATGTTCTCGTCGACCGCCAGGCGGCCCGCTGTATCCACAATGACCACGTCGTTGCCATGGCTTCTTGCGTGGCGCATCGCTGCATTGGCGATTTCTACAGGATCCTTTTGGTCCCGTTGGGTAAACACATCAGCGCCAACCCTTTTTGCCATGACTTCGAGCTGGTCGATGGCAGCAGGACGGTAGACATCACAGGCGACCAACAAGGGACGCTTGCCCATTTTGGTGCGCAGGTGAAGGGCCAGTTTTGCGGTGTGCGTGGTTTTACCCGATCCCTGCAGGCCACTCATCAAAATCACTGCAGGCTTGCCTTTGATGTTCAGCTCTGAGTGTGAGCTTCCCATAAAATCGGCCAATTCCTTCTGGGTGATTTTGACCAGCAGTTGACCCGGCTTTACCGCCGTGAGAACTTCCTGTCCTAAGGCCTGCTCTTTGACCCGGTTCGCAAAGCGTTTGGCGACGCTGTAATTGACATCGGCATCTACGAGGGCACGCCTGATTTCTTTGGCGGTTTCGCCAATATTGGCTTCTGTAATGGTGGCCTCTCCGCGGATGCGTTGAAAGGCCTTTTCGAAGCGGTCGCTTAGGTTCTCAAACATGGATAGAACAAAGGTAGGTTCCCTCTTTCGTCTCTTTTCTCGGGCAGGGCAAAGTGGAAGAATATTCGACTAATTAGGAAAATAATTCGATAAACAGCCTGAAGTATCGACGAAATTGTGTAATTTAGGGGGCTTAACTGCATGAACATGCGCTTTCAACTGTACTCCCTCACTTGTTTACTCGTCGCCTTTATGGGGACAGTAACCGCCCAAAATGCTTGTTTCGATGTCTCTGATGACGTTGCAGGCTTTCAGTTATCCGTGGAAACCCACGCAACTGATGTCGTTGGCGGTATGACAACCTATCGTGTCTACATGTCCACCCCGGGCACTACAGACTTTGTTTCAGCCTGTATTGGCGACGGTGTCAATCCGTTGTACCTCAATACGACGACGTCCTTCTATCAGGACCCGCTCGGAGGAACCACGGCAGCATCCATTAATCCCCTGTATTACGGTCCATTTCCGGACGCGGCATACGACAGTTGGGTGACCATTGGAATTGACCAGCAACCCATCTTGGCCGACGGCGAAACGGACATTTCTGTTTTGGTCGACCCCAATGTGACCTCGTGGGAAGTGGGCTTTGGCGCCGGAGGAGGAGTGGACATCAGCTCTCCGATTGGAGGAGGTTGGTACATCCTTCCCAGCAGCACCAATGGAATTTCAGGGGATGACCAAAGGGTCTTGCTCGCACAACTCACCACAGACGGAGAGATCAGCGGACAGCTCTACATCCAGGTCTTTCCAAACGGGGAGCAAGCCCAACTCATTGAAAGCAACTTCAGCTTCAGTCAGGTCTCTTGCGGTGTTTCCGGATGTACGGACAACACGGCTTGTAATTACAACGATACCGCCACTTCGGATGACGGTTCTTGTCAATTTGCAGCGGCCAACTTTGACTGCAATGGAGACTGCTTGACGACAGAGACGGTGTTCAACGTCGACATGTCTTGCAGCGAAACCACCTATTCTTCTGTTCACGTTACCGGCCCTTGGTGCAATTGGTGTGGTGCAGAATCCTACAACACTTTGACCGATGAAGACGGCGATGGCACGTACAGCGTCTCCGTTTGCATTCCTGAAGGTGATGTAGAGTACAAGTACATGGTAGACAACTGGGCTGACCAGGAGAACCTCGTCGACGATGCCCAAGCAGGGAGTGCTTGTGCAGCAGTCACAGACGCATCTACCTATGCCAACCGCCTGACGACCGCCGGTACCGCCACTTCTGATACTTACGGAAGCTGCCTGACTTGCGCAGAGCAAGCAGAGGCGACCCAGGGTTGTACAGACGATGATGCGGTCAATTACAGCGCTACCGCGACGACTGACAACGGGTCTTGCATGTACAATGTGACCTTGCAAGTGGACATGGAACAAGCGGGCCTCCAGGCGGGCGACATCGTTTATGTCAATGGCACATTCAACGAGTGGTGTGGCGATTGCAATCCGCTCTCCGACGAAGACGCTGATGGCGTTTGGACGGTGACGTTGCCTTTGGCACCCGGAACCGCTGAATACAAGTTCACGATCAACGGCTGGTCTGCTCAAGAAGAGCTGGTCGCCGGGTCTGCTTGTGATTTCAACCCAGAAGATGGGTTTGCCAACCGCGGCTTCACTGTTGTGGATGCCCCAGTTGTGATGCCTTTGGTCTGTTACAACAGCTGCACAGAATGCGTCGATGACATCGCCGGATGCATGGACAGTTCAGCTTCGAACTACAATGCCCTCGCCAACATCGACAATGGCCTCTGCCAGTTCCCCGTCACCTTCCGTGTGGACATGGGCAATTTCCAAGGTTCATTTGGTACGGTCAACGTGAACGGCAGCTTCAACAACTGGTGTGGCGATTGCAATGCCATGACGGCCGTGGGAGACGATGTCTACGAAGTGACGTTGAACATTCTTGCGGATACCATTGAATACAAGTTCACCCTTGACGGGTGGTCGCAACAAGAGGAGTTTACACCAGGTGCATCGTGCACGGCAACTTTGGACGGGTTTACCAACCGCAGTCTGATTGTGGACGGTGCTCAAGACCTGTCTGCCGTGTGTTGGAACACCTGTGCAGCATGCCTCGATTTCCCAGGTTGTATGGATCAAGCTGCGGTGAATTATGACGCAACGGCATTGATTGATGATGCCTCATGCCAATACAGCATCACCTTCCAGGTGGACATGAATCAATATGGCTTGGCCCCTTCAGATGTGGTGTTCCTCAACGGAACATACAACAGCTGGTGCGGCGATTGCAATCCTATGGACGACAGCGACGGCGATGGCATTTGGGCCTTTACCGTGACCCTTACAGAGGGCTTGCAGGAATACAAGTTCACCGTCAATGGATGGTCAGCTCAGGAAATGTTTGATGGCAGCGAAGCCTGCACCACAGATCCTGCCGAATATGTGAACCGCGTGTTGGATGTGGCGGCAAGCACAACGCTTGACGCCGTGTGCTGGAACAGCTGTGCGGCTTGCCCCGTATTGGGATGCACCGATGCTACGGCCTGTAACTATGTTCCTGGCGCTGATCAGGAAGATGGATCATGCAATTACTGTTGTGCAGACCTCGGGAGCAACTTCGAAGGCTACGGCCTGGAGCAGGAAATCGTCTCTTTTGATGGAATTGCAGGCATGACGACCTACCGTTTCTACATCACGACACCAAACGCCACAGACGTGGTAAGCGCGGTCAGTGGAGATGCAGAGGTTCCCACTTACATCAACACGACCACCAGCTTCTATCAAGATGAGCTGGGAAGTGTGTTCCCCAACGGCGTGAATCCACTGCTCTTCGATACCTACCCAGGGCTGGAGTTTGACAGCTGGGTCACCATTGGAATTTCTCAGTCTCCTGATTTGAGTGCCAGTGAAGCAGCCATTAGCATGGCTGAAGCCGAAAGCTGGACTACAGAATTCGAGAACGGACAGAACCTGGCCATCGATGGATTCTTTGGTGGCGCTTGGTACGTGACCAGCGACAACAGCAACGGCATTGCAGGCGACGACAACAAAGTTCTCCTCGCACAGCTGACAACCGATGGCGATCTCAGTGGCCAATTCTTGGTTCAAGTCTTCCCGAACGGCGAAAGCGATGGCTTGGGTGACCTGGTGACCTTGACTTTCGGTCCGAATGTCGACACCGATGCACCTGCATTTGTGGATTTCCCTGCGGATGTGACTGTGAGCTGTTCCGATGCGCTGCCCCCGGCAGAAGTGTTGGCGACAGACCAGTGTTCAGATGCTACGGTCACCATGACCGAGGCCACTTCTGGCGACGGTTGCTTGAGCTCCGTGGTCCGCACATACACCGCCACAGACCTCGCTGGCAACAGCACCATCAATGTCTGGACCATCACGGTTTCAGACGATGATGCCCCCGTGTTTAGCGCTCCAGCTGACATTGCTGTGTTTTGTGGAGACGACCTGTCTCCTGCCAACACAGGAGATGTGACCTCTGCTGAAGATTGCAATTCCTATACCGTCTCCTACAACGATGTGGGCATGTTCAACATGTCTCCTTGCGTTGGGGATCAGATTGCCCGGACGTGGCGTGTTCTGGACGATTGCGGCAATGAAGCAGTCGACATTCAGGTCATTACGGTCGAGGACAACGCTGCGCCCACCTTTGTGGAGGTACCGGCTGACACGACCATTGCTTGCGGTGCCGCGGTGCCCGCTTCAAGTGCCGTCGCTGCCGACGATTGTGGCAGTGTAACGGTGAGCCAATCTGAGGTTTCAGAGGACGGCGAGTGCGCAGGTGCTTCTGCGATCTACCGGACCTTTGTTGCAGAAGACCCATGTGGAAACACGACCACGCATGTCCAGACCATTGCGGTGGTGGACACCGTGGCCCCCGAATTCACGAGCGTTCCAGCGGATGTCACAGTCAGCGTGTACGATGATGTAGAGGTCGTAATGGCTGAAGCTTCTGACAACTGCAGTGCTGCGACGGTGTTGTACGCCGATGAAGTGGATGGCAGTGCCAACGACTTCGCGTTGATCACCCGCACCTTTACTGCAGTGGACGCTTGTGGCAATGCCGCAACAGCAACCCAGACCATCACGGTGCTGGAAGTGCTCGGCTGCATGGACGCCTCGGCCTGTAACTACAGCGATGTGGCTACCGCCGACGATGGCAGCTGTGATTATTGCTCCTGTGACGGTGTTTACCCCGTTGACGGACCATACAACCTCGACATCGACACCATCCAGGATGGCATCGATGGCATGACCACCTACCAGGTGTACATCACCGTGGAGAGCGCTGACGATTTCTTCAGTGCTGTAACGGGTGACGTTTTGAACCCAACATATGTGCGCACCAGCACCTCATTCTACCAAGACGTTCTCGGCTCGGCCAGCGCTCATGGCATCAATCAAGCCGTGATCGACGCATTCCCATCTGTCCAATATGACAGCTGGGTGTCTGTAGGCCTCACATCTTCTGCAGATTTGTCAGCAGGGGAGGGCGAAGTCTCAGTCGTCGAAGGCGAGCCTTGGATTGCAGCCTTTGAGAGTGGCGAAAACATCGAACTCACCGGTCAGTATGGCGGTGGTTGGTATGCTTTGAACGGATCTTCAAACGGCATTGCCGGAGAAGATCTCCGCGTCCTCGTAGGTCAGTTCACCACCGATGGCGTATTCAGTGGCCAAATGTATGTGCAGGTCTTCCCCAACGGAGACGGCTCCAACATGCAGTTCCAGACTTTGCGCTGGGGCGAGCCGCAGTGTGGATGTCAGTTGGAGGATGCTTGTAACTACAACCCTGACGCCGCTTACACAGACAACGACAACTGTCTTTATCCAGCCGACCTCTACGGGGCACCACATTTCGATTGTGACGGCGTTTGCTTGAACGATGTCGATGGCGACGACGTGTGCGACGAGGATGAAGTTCCGGGTTGTACCGACACTTCAGCTTGCAACTACAGCGAGCTGGCCACCGATGACAATGGCAGCTGCACCTATCCGGCCTATGGATATGAGTGCGATGGCACATGTATTTCCGATGAGGACAACGATGGCATCTGCGACCTCAACGAGGTGTTGGGTTGCAACCTTTCAACGGCTTGTAACTTCGACCCAGCGGCCACGGAAAATGACAACAGCTGCACGTTTGATTGCTACGGGTGTACCGACGATCAAGCGGCCAACTACGACAGTGAAGCCTTGTTGGATGATGGCGGATGTCTCTTCGGTGGTTGTACCGATGAAGGGGCCTCGAACTACGATGCTACGGTTGACTTTAACGATGGATCTTGCTTGTTTGAAGGGTGTACCAATCCACAAGCTTGCAACTTTACTCCAGGTGCCAACCTCGACGATGGCAGTTGCGATGTGACCTCTTGTGCAGGTTGTACCAACGATTTGGCCTGTAACTACGACAGCACAGCCACCCTCCATGATGGGTCGTGCGAGTTCTTCAGCTGCAGGGGATGTACCCAAAGTGGCGCCTTCAACTATGACGATACGGCTTCGATTGATGACGGATCCTGCCTCTTTGGAGGATGTACAGATGAAACGGCCAGCAACTACGACAGCACCGCCGACTTTGGCGATGGCTCTTGTGAGTATCCCGGCTGTATCGACGCCTCTGCCTGCAACTATGACCTCGACGCCAATGTCAGCGATGGCAGCTGTGAGTTTGAGAGCTGCGCTGGGTGTATGATCACCTTTGCATGTAACTACGACCCCACAGCCACCATTCAATTGGACAGCGCTTGTGACTTCTATGCTTGCTGTGGTGATCCCACTGCAGACAACTATGAAGACGGAGTGGCCGATTTCCTGACCTACGGATGTTCTTATGGTGGATCTGCCCCAATGGTGGAGTCCACAGGTTGTGAATTGACCTTCGCTTGCAACTTCGGCGATACCGAGAACCCCTGCGAATTCTCTTCTTGTGCGGGTTGTACCGAGGAATCGGCTTGCAACTATGACGCAACGGCCACCATCCCCGTGACCTGTCTTTCTGCCGAAGACATTTACGGTGTCGACTATGTCGACTGCGCAGGAGAGTGCCTCAACGACGTCAACGAAAATGATTTGTGTGACGAAGTAGAGGTGACCGGATGTACCAACCCGCTGGCCTGCAACTTTGACGATCAAGCTTCTTTCGATGATGGAAGTTGTGATACAGTGAGCTGCGCAGGTTGTACGGATACAGCCGCATGTAACTACGATGCTGCCGCTTCTCAGAATGACGGGTCATGTGACTATGTCTCTTGCTTTGGATGTACCGATGCAGCAGCCTGTAACTACGACGCTTCAGCGACGAGTTCGGACGGGTCTTGCACCTATCCGCCAGCGGCCAACCTCGATTGCAATGGAGATTGCATCAATGACGGCAACAGCAATGGCATCTGCGATGAGGAGGAGACCTTGGGTTGCACGGATCTCAACGCCTGCAACTTTGACACAGACGCCACCTTCGATGACAGCAGCTGCGAATACGTGAGTTGCACAGGGTGTACCAACAGCAGCGCCTGTAACTACGACAGCGAAGCGAGCATCAATGACGGCTCGTGTGAGTTCACAAGCTGCCTCGGTTGTACCGACGCTGCGGCTTGTAACTACGACGCTGCAGCCAGTGCAGATGACGGCAGCTGTGCCTTCCCTGAGCCAGAGTATGACTGCGAGGGCAACTGCCTGGTCGACAGCGATGGAGACGGCATCTGTGACGCCTTTGATGGCAACTTCAGCGGCTGTATGGACCCCTTGGCCTGCAACTATGCGCCTTTGGCAGACGAAGACGACGGCTCTTGTGACTTCTGCAGTTGTTCAGGGTTTACCACGGACCTGTCAGGATATGGCGTAGAAATTGAGGAGTATGCCACCAATGCCATTGCAGGGTATACGACCTACCGCGTCTACATCACAACGCCAAACGCCACCGACAAGGTGAGCGCTGTAACCGGTCAGTCAGCCAATCCGACGTACATCGAGACGACGGGAGACTTTTATCAGCACCCCAATGGAGGCGTGTTCCCCAACGGAATCAACCCCATTCTTTACAGTTTCGTTCCAGAGATCGAATTCGACAGCTGGTTCACGATTGGAATTGACGCCGCACCGGTATCTGCCAATGGTGAGGGCAACATCCAAGGCCTTCCTGAGCCCGAAGCATGGAGCTCTGTGTTTGAAGGTGGTTCCGGATTTACCATCGATGACATCATCGGCTCAGGTTGGTTTGTCAACCCCGATGTTTCCAACGGTGTCGCAGGCGATGACAACAAAGTGCTCTTGGCTCAGCTGACCACCAATGGTGATTTGAGCGGACAGTTCTATGTGCAGGTGTTCCCAGAGGGAGACAACCTGAACCAAGAACGCGTCACCTTGACCTTCGGTGGCAGCCAGTGCGGTTGTACAGATGTCACGGCGTGTAACTATGTCGCCAGTGCCATTATCGACGATGGCAGCTGTTACTTCCCCCAGTTTGGCTACGGTTGCGATGATGCTTGCCTGTTTGACAGTGAAGCACCTGAGTTTACCGAGGTTCCTGAGGACATGAACGTAAGCTGCTCAGCAGACATCAGTGTAGTCATGCCTGCTGCCACAGACAACTGTGACCAGGACTTGACTTTCACCTACAACGATTCGATTGTCGATGGCCCTTGTGGTGAGACTTTCGACATCATTCGCTCTTACATCGCAACGGACGACTTTGGGCATGCCGATACGGTCACCCACGTGATCCATGTGGTGGACGAGCAGGCTCCAGTGTTTACCAATGTTCCTGCTGGTGCAACCGTGGAATGCGGCGATCCCATCCCGAGCACACAACCCGTGGCAGTAGACAACTGCAACGGTGTGACCATCACCTACACGGATGAAATGACATCTACAGGGTGTGGAAACACAGGAACGCTGCTGCGGACTTGGTCTGCGGAAGACGCCTGTGGCAATGTGAGCACTGAGACGACCGAGTATACGATTGTCGACACGACTGACCCTGTCATCTCAGGTGTTCCTGCCGACCTCACCATTGGTTGTGAAGAGGAGTATGACTTCCCAAGCCCATCTGCTTCGGACGCTTGTGGTTCAGTTGAACTGAACGAAGAAGTGTCAGTGGTAGAAGGCGGATGTGCCAACAGCTATACGCTCATTAGAACGTTCACTGCGATCGACGCTTGTGGCAACTTCACACAAGAAGTGCAGAGCATCAGTGTATTGGATGACGATGCCCCTGTATTTGCTGGGCTCCCCGCGGACCAGACTTTGGAGTGCGGTGAAGAAGTGCCCACTGTGACAGTGACGGCAGAAGACGCCTGCGCAGGCACCATCGAGGTGTCGTACAGCGACGCTGAGGTGACCTTGGATGCTTGTCAGTACCAAGTGGTGAGGACGTTCTCTGCAACAGACTCTTGCGGCAACACGGCCACCCATGATTGGACCTTGACTTTCGAAGACACCACAGCGCCGACATTCACTGTCCCAGCCGATGTGACCTTAGACTGTTCAGTGGATCCTGTTCCTGCCAATGCAGGAGCCTTGACCGATGCTGCAGATGGCTGTGATGCTGCCCCTGCGGTGAATTTCTCCGATGTAGTGACAGACGGCACCTTCTCCTTGGAGGGCATGACTGCAGATTTCCGCGTGGAATTGCGCCTGAATAACCTGGCCGCCTTCCCACGGGTTCTCGAAGCTACAGGCGTACCAATCGGTGCGGGCATGGAGCTGTCACTGACAGATGAAACGTCCAACCCACTGAACCTTCGCGGGGCCATTGAGATCGATGTTACCGGCAACCAGGTTGCGCTGACAGTTGCAGACGTCGCCGGCTCTGAAAGCTATGACTACATCGAGGTTCGCCTGAGCAATATCTCAGGAGCGGGAATCGTCGGAGCCAACATCGACATGGGAACCTTGCTCGCTGACGCGGCATCGGCCGACTGGACGGTGACCACCCTCGCCAATGAGATTGTTTTGGTGCTCGACGAAGTAGACGGAAGCACGATGGAAATCAGCGAGGATGGTGCAGCGGGTCTTGAGGCCCTCAATCCATTGAATTGCTTGACCAACAACATCATCACACGTACATGGACAGTGACCGATGCATGCGGCAACAGCACTACAGAAGTGCAGACGATTACGTTGGAGGACATGACCGCTCCTGTGTTTGATTTCACACCTGCAGACCAGACCTTGGATTGCGCGGCGGAATACACTTTGGAGATGGCTACGGCCACTGACGCTTGCACGGGTGCATTGGTGACGTACACAGACACCGAGACGTTCCCATGCGACGGTAGCCGTGTCATTGAGCGCACGTTCACGGCAGTGGATGGCTGTGGCAACAGCACCTCTGCTGTCCAGACCATTTCATTCTTGGACACAACGGCTCCCACCTTCACTGCAACACCTGAGGACCTCTCATTGGATTGCAGCGAGGCTTTGCCCGTGACCATTGCAGAAGCTTCCGATGACTGTGGAACAGTGAGTGTGAACTACACTGATGAAACAGTGGCGGGTGATTGCGCTGGCCAGTATACAGTACTGCGCACATTCACTGCTGAGGATGGTTGTGGAAACAGCTCTACGCATGTTCAGACCATCGCGTTCAACGACACAACAGCTCCAGTGATCATCAGCAGCCCCGCAGACTCCACCTATCAGGTGTCTGCAGGAGAGGACATTCCGGTGGAATTCCCTGAAGCTGAGGATGCTTGCGGCACCGTCAACATCACGTATGTGGACGTATGCAGCGCTCAAGGAGTGGGTGGGTACACAGCGACCAGAACCTTTACGGTTGTGGACGACTGTGGCAATGAAACCATCGTAACACAGGCGGTGACGGTGAACTTCAACCTTGGCTGTGACGATCCTGCCGCAACCAACTACGATGCCCAAGCTGCCGCTGGTGATGGGTCTTGTATCTACGCGGGTTGTACAAACCCAGAGGCCCTCAACTTCAACCCACTTGCGGACGAAGACGACGGATCTTGTGTGGTGGCTAC
>DDCX01000008.1:0-4750 GCA_002336475.1 Flavobacteriales bacterium UBA1995
CCAGAACTGAAAATGTGGTCCGCTCCCTCACAGGAAAGATTGCAGGAGTTCAGGTGACCTCCGGCACATCCATTGGATCGTCCTCGAAAATCTTGCTTCGCGGAGCGAGCTCCATTACCGGAGACAATCAGCCCCTGTTCGTGGTGGATGGAATTCCCATGGACAACGCGGATTATTCTTCGGGCAATCAGCAACGTTCAGTCGGAGGCTATGACTATGGAAATGCGATACAAGACTTGAATCCCGATGACATTGAGGCGGTATCCGTCTTGAAGGGGCCAGCAGCCGCTGCGCTTTATGGTTCACGTGCTTCAAATGGTGCGATCGTCATTACCACCAAGTCTGGCAAGGGATACCAATCCAGCGGAAAACGGGGCATTGGTGTGAGTGTCAACAGCGGCGTTGCATTCAACAACGTATATGTCCTTCCTGACTTCCAGAACAGTTACGGTGGTGGACCCAGCCAATCTTGGGCCGACACATTGCCCGACGGTTCTTATGTACCGAACTACGCATTGGACGGAAGCTGGGGACCATCCCTGAGCGGACAGAGCGCGCGCCACTGGGACAGCTGGTATGATTACGAAGGAGATGCGGGTTACGGCGAAGTCCGTCCTTGGGAAGCAAACCCCACAAACGTGGAGGACTTCTTCCAGACCGGTGTTACCCTGACCAACAATGTGAGCGTTACGGGCGCAACAGACGAGAGCGCTTTCCGCTTGAGCTACACCAACCACGATCAAACGGGTGTTTATGAGAACAGCTCGTTGGACCGCAATACGCTGAGCTTCTCTGGATCACAACAGATCAGTGAAGACCTCGAAGCCAGTGTTTCTGCGAACTACGTCCAATCCAAAGGAAATGGACGTCCCCTCACAGGATACGGAGAGTCTGTGATGTCTCAGTTCACGCAGTGGTTCCAGCGCCAATTGAACATGGACCGCCTGCGCAACTATAGAAATGCAGATGGAACACAGCGGACTTGGAACCGTTTGAGCACAACCAACCCCAACCCGAACTACTTCGACAACCCGTTCTGGGAGCGTTACGAAAACGTGCAGAACGACCAGCGTGATCGCGTATTTGGTAACATCACGATGAAGTACAAGATCAATGATGTATTCAGCGTCATGGGCCGCGCATTGAACGACTTCTACATCGACCGTCGTGAGGAGCGCATTGCCGTGGGAGGTGTCCGCGAAAGCTCATACAGTGAGTCTACCCGCCAGCTGCAGGAGACAAACCTTGACGCTTACTTGAACTTCACAGATGACCTGAGTGACGACTTGAACTTGACGGGCTTTGTCGGTGTGAACCGCCGGACCCGCAACTACAAGCGATTGAACGCATACACCTTGGGCGGTTTGAACACCCCAGGATTGTACACGGTCAACAACGGAGCAGATGGCTACGAAGTGGGTGACTTCACCAGCAACAAAGTGGTGAATTCAGTGTTGGCCAGTGGTAGTTTCGGATACAAGCGCAAGTTCTTCGTGGACTTGACGGGCCGCAACGACTGGAGCTCTACACTTCCCGAAGCGAACAACAGCTACTTCTACCCTGCTGCCTCTGCGAGCTATGTGCTGAGTGAGGATTTGGACATAGACGGGATCAGCTTCGCCAAAGTGCGCATGGGCTGGGCCCAGGTAGGTAACGACACCGATCCTTACCGCACCTCGACAACGTATGGTGTGAACACCAACTTCGGCAACAGTGGTTCCGCAACGGTGCCCAACGCGCAGAACAACCCGAACCTCCGTCCTGAGAAGACGAGCAGCTTCGAGGCTGGCTTGGAATTGAACCTGTTCTTGGACCGCGTTCGCTTTGACTTTACTTACTACAACAGCACCACTGAGGACCTCATCTTCAATGTGCCTGTATCTGCAGCCAGTGGTTACAGCAGTGCCGTGTTGAATGCAGGTAACACCAGCAACAAAGGCATCGAGTTGAGCTTGGCAGCCACACCGGTCATGACGGACGACCTCCGTTGGGACATCGGGGTGAACTTTGCGAAGAACAAGAACGAATTGCTCGAGCTGGCAGACGGCATCGACAACATCCGTTACACCAGCCTGTTCGGTGTGACATTGGAGGCGCGTCCAGGCCAGCCTTTGGGCACCTTCTACGGTTACGACTACCAGTTTGACGACGCAGGCAACAAGTTGGTAGATGATGCCGGCTATTACCTCCGTACCGATGAGGTGGTTCCATTGGGAACCATCCTCCCGAACTTCACTGGAGGTGTTTACACCACTTTGGATTACAAGAACCTGAGCTTTTACGCCCTCGTAGACTTCCAAGACGGTGGATCGCTTCACAGTTACTCCAACCAGTGGGGTAAGTATTCAGGAACCCTCGCAGAGACTGTATTTGATGAGGACGGAAACGACATGCGGGCAGAAGGGTATGCTGGCGTCGTCGTTGACGGTGTCAATGCTACCACGGGCGCGGTCAACGATGTGGCCATTGGTGCTCAGAGTCACTTCTTCTCCAATCAGGGTTACGTGATCCATGCTGCAGACCAGTATGACGCGAGCTTTGTGAAGCTGCGTGAGATGCGTTTGGATTACAACCTTCCTGCCGACATGGTGGATGGTACACCCTTTAGCAACGTGAGCTTGGGCGTCTTCGGTCGCAACCTTGCCATCCTGCACAAGAATGTTCCGCACATCGACCCTGAGGTGGCCACTTCTGCCTCTAACGTACAGGGCTTCGAGGGAGGCCAGCTCCCCGCAGAGCGTACCATCGGCGTGAACCTCAAGTTCAGCCTCTGATTCCCCACAACCAGGTAAATAAAAGGACATGAAAAACAACATTTTCATTCTCGCTGGCCTCGCCATCGCAGTCGCCTTCACAGGTTGTACTAAGGATTTCGAGGACCTCAACACAAACCCGAACGAGCCGGCTTCCGTCTCCCCGGGCTTCCTCCTGACCGCTTCTCAGAAGAGCATCATGGACGGGATGACAGACTCCTTCTGGGGCAGTCGCCGTGGCATGCAACTCGCGCAGTATTGGTCCTCCAACCAATACTCCAATGAGAGCCGCTACCAATTCCGTACGGAGGTCACCAACAGCAACTGGAGCCGCTTCTATGCGGGACCGTTGCAGGACCTCCAATTGATCGTGGATCTTAACACGGACTCCCCGGATGAGTACGGCGGTTATGGCAGCAACGGCAACCAAATAGCGGTGGCCAAACTGTTGCAGGCTTGGACGTACCAGATGCTGACCGATGCGTGGGGACCCATTCCTATGACTGAGGCGCTGCAAGGGGTAGACAATACCACACCAGCTTACAATTCTCAGGAGGAGGTGTACAATGGCATCCTCGCCTTGATTGATGACGCCGCGTCTTCTATGGACGATGGTGCTGGCCCGCAAGGAGACCAGGTCTATGGTGGTGATATGATGATGTGGGAGAAGTTCGCGAACACTTTGAAGTTGCGTGTGGCCATGCGCATGTCCGATGTTGCTCCAGCAGCTGCCAAGGCAGCGGGAGAAGCAGCCTTGGATGGTGCCATGATCATTGCAGCCAACGAGGACAACGCGCAGTTCCCTTACATCGACGCTGCACCGAACAACAACCCCATTAATGAGGACTACAAGACGCGGAATGACTTCGCGGCTTCCAACACGATGGTGGATTGGCTCAGCTCTATGAACGACCCCCGCTTGGGTGTGTACTTCAACCCAGCGGCCAATACCGGAACGTTTGTCGGTGAAGTTTATGGTTTGTCTGAGGACAGCGCTGCGGTCACCGACTTTGACGATGTGTCACAGCGAGGAGACCTCATCTTGACAGGCGGTTTCCCCGGTGTTTTCTTCGATGCTGCTCAAACGCACTTCCTCTGTGCTGAGGCTGCTGAGCGCGGTTGGGCCAACACACCACTTGGAGCAGAGGCCCACTACAATGCGGCAGTGACGCTGAGCATGCAATGGTGGGGCTTGACAGACGGTGTCGCCATCAATGACTACTTGGCACAGGCCGATGTCGCTTACTCGACAGCACCTGGTGACTGGAAGCAGAAGATTGGATCTCAGAAGTGGGCTGCACTTTACATGCAGGGTCACGAGGCTTGGGCAGAGTATCGACGCTTGGATGCGCCAACGTTGAACGCTTGTGCTGAAGGCGCATTGGACGGCGACGGCAGTGTGCCCACCCGTTTCTACTACCCTCTTGATGAGCAGACGCTGAACAACTCAGGCTATTCAACCGGTGTTTCGGCATTGGGTGGTACTGACGGACTTAACACCAAGCTTTGGTGGGACGTGAACTGAGGTTCACCTGCGATTCACAACATTCAGGAAAGGCCTGCCCGAAAGGGTGGGCCTTTCTTTTGTTGGGTCGGTTCGTTTCGAGTGGGCCTAAGAATGGGCCATACCGTGCACTTGGGCAGGAAACCAGACGGGCCGAGAGGGGGCTGCATCGTTGACCATTGGGGCGACTTGTAGGGAGAGGAGTCCAGGGCCTTGGTTGAGCCCGTTAGGGATGCCAAGAAGCTCCGAAATGGTCGCGTTGGGGCGAGGGTTTGCCGCCGGACCAAAAAAGGCGTTATGGGCACGCAAATGGCCCCCATCTACTTCTTGGTCAACGCTGGGTAAGTCGATCAGCAAATGCTCAATACCGAGCAGGCACAATTGTTCGGCAAACCCATCTTCAAGAAACGGAGGGTTGGAATCACTCCAGTCGCGCAGCACATCTCCATTGGTGCATTTCAAGACCAAGGCGCTGGGCTTCAAAGTTTGGATG
>DDCX01000008.1:4821-5722 GCA_002336475.1 Flavobacteriales bacterium UBA1995
GATCCGGTCCAATTGTCGGTACGAACGGGTTCAGCTGCAGCTGGCCCTTTGTACCAAGCACGGGGCAACCCATTGTATGGGTTAACGGGTACACTGAGGTCGACGGGATGGCCTTCAGCAGACCACAGGTGGTTTCGGTGTTCCAAAGTGATGCGAAGCGTCATGTGGCAAGTTCCCTCTGAATGCATTGTGGTACAAAAGAAAAGCCCCGCCGGTGAGGGCNNGGGCTTTTCAGAATATGTTGGACTTCCGATTACTGGAAGAGGTATCCGAGGCGGAGTTGGGCTTGGAACTGTGTTCCGAGGCCACCACCCTGCTGTGTACCTGTCCAGAAAGGACGGTCGTTGATGTTCGCTGGGTGCTGTCCGCTGTAAGCGTGTCCCGCGAGGTCTACGCTGCCTTGAATGGGAGCGGGCATCTCGGTAAGGTCGCTGGGGTCAACAGCGTTCTGGGTTCCCCAGAAGAGGTTGTAGGCTACGTTGTCCGTGGCTGCAATCTCCATGTCGTTCACCTTTGAGCTCATGAAGCCGAGGCCGGCCTCAGCACCCAAGTAGAGGTAGTCGGTCAGGTAGGCGTCAAAACCGGTCACGAGACCGAGCTTGAACATGCTGGCGCTCTGGCTGAGGGTCTGTGTCCAAACGATGTACTGATCCTGGTCACCGACCTGGTTCTCGTCGTCTGCACTCCAGAACTCCTGCTCCATAGAGGAACTGGAGATGCCGTAGCCAATTTCAAAACCGATGTAAGGGCTCAAGCGATCACCACCTGCATCGAAGTGCTTCTCGTAACCAGGAGCAATCATGAAAGTAGAAGTGCTGTAGGTGTCATAAAGATCTGGGCTTGGGATCTCATCGTCACCAGAAGTCACGTATGCTCCAGCAATGGCTGGAATTCCGCCGGC
>DDCX01000008.1:5771-11818 GCA_002336475.1 Flavobacteriales bacterium UBA1995
GACTCTTCATCAGTAAAGTTCCGGTACTTGATGGTGGTGCCGTCAACGGGGCTGTTACCAAGCGGAGTGAACTGGAGTTCAATGTTGTGCTCGCCACCGAATTGCTTCTGGGCGTTGGCCGTGACTGCGAAAAGGGCAACCAGGGCGAGGGCAGACAGGATGTGCTTCATCTTGAGGTTTCAAAAATTTTTCCGAGCGCAAGAAAAGCAATTCCCGGTTAGGACCTGAACATATCCACGTCTTTTCCACATAGTGCGCTGTTGAAGTGCTGCAAATCAGGCAAATAATTTCAGGCAGTCCTGTGGAAATATGTGCAAATCGTCCGGATTTTTGCGCAATGTTGGAGCCGCTGCACCCCCTTTTAAGACAGGCGTTTGACCCAGAGCGTTTTTTGCTCTTGGGGCAACAGATTTTGCAGGATGCTGTCCATCACCTAAAAGAGGCGCAAAGCAAAGTGAGAGAAAGGTCCATGCCCTGGACGCCTCCGGAAGACGAGAAGTTGTTCTGGGAGGCGAGGTTGGATGCTCCTGAGGGATTGGCGGCATTGTTGAATCTTGTGGGCCAACGGTCGAATGCTTTGCAGGACCCGCGATATATGGGGCATCAGGTGGCCGCACCTTTTCCTGAGGGGGCTTTGGTGGGGTTGGTCACGGACTTGCTGAACAACGGAGGCGCTGTGTATGAGATGGGTCCCACCAACTCAGCCATGGAAGAGGTGTTGATGGCGCGGATTGGCAGCTTAATGGGCCTGCCCGATGGGTGTGGGGGCATTTTGTGTCACGGAGGAACCTTGGCCAACCTGGTGGCTTTATTGGCTGCGCGCAGGAGGGCGGGTAGAGGTGGGGTGGACACGTGGGTCGATGGCGACGGTGTGAAAGGGGCGGTTTTGGTCTCCGAGCAAGCACACTATTGTGTGGACCGGGCTGTCAGAATTATGGGGTGGGGTGCTGAGGGTGTGGGACTGGTTCAGACAGACGGCCAACACAAGATGACCCGTTCTGGATTGGAAGCGGCCATGCAGGCCATGCAAGAGAAGGGGCGCAAGGTGGTGGCTGTTGTGGGAAGCGCCTGTACAACGAGCTCTGGTGCTTACGACGACCTGAATGTTGTGGCAGATTTTGCTGAGCAATACGGTTTTTGGTTTCACGTTGATGGGGCGCACGGAGCTCCAGCGGCCTTCAGTGCGCGGCACCGGCACTTGGTCTCTGGCATGGAGCGGGCTGACAGCGTGGCCATGGATTTTCACAAGATCATGGGTGTTCCCGCTTTGTGTACAGGGTTGTTTTTTCGTGCTCAGGAAATGAGCTTTTTGCCGTTTACCCAGTCGGCTGAATACCTGTGGAGCGATGCGGAAGACCCGGAGTGGTGGAACTTTGGAAAGCGAACTTTCGAGTGCACCAAACGGATGTTGTCGACGCGTGTGGCTGCCGTGCTTGAGGAATACGGGTCAGAGATCTGGGGGGTGCTCGTTGACCGCCTCTTTGGATTGGGTCAGGAGATGGCAGAGCGCATTGTGGAACGTGGGGACAAGGGTTGGCAATTGGCGATGGAGCCGGAGGCCAACATTGTGTGCTTTCGTTACCTACCGGTTCAATTCGCGGATGTTGAGCAAGAAAATGCGTTCACGCTGAAACTGAGACAGACCCATTTGGAGCGGGGGCCCCAATACATCGTGCAAACCAAGTTTT
This sequence comes from Flavobacteriales bacterium UBA1995, assembly GCA_002336475.1. Classification (GTDB taxonomy): domain Bacteria; phylum Bacteroidota; class Bacteroidia; order Flavobacteriales_D; family Sanyastnellaceae; genus UBA8752. The sequence goes on from DDCX01000008.1 coordinate 7,460, forward strand.
CGGGCAAGGTGTGGTTGCGTTGCACCCTGATGAACCCACTGACACAAGCAGCGGATGTGGTAGAACTATTGGACCGCATTGAGGACCTGGCGAAGCAGGTCCAGCAGATGTGAAGAGGTTACTCGACGGTCACGCTCTTTGCAAGGTTCCGTGGCTGGTCTACGTTGCGGTCGAGTTTGACTGCAATGTGGTAGCTCAGCAATTGGAAGGGTATGGTGCTCAACAAAGGCACAAGCGCGTCATCAGCGGCGTGCACCTCAATGACAAACTCGGCCATTCTAGCGACCTCTTTATCTCCAGCGGTGACAATGGCGATCACCCTTCCTCCGCGGGCTTTTACTTCTTGAATGTTGGAAACGACCTTTTCGTAATGGGCGTCTTTCGTGGCCACGAAGAAGACCGGCATGTTTTCATCGATCAGCGCGATGGGGCCGTGCTTCATTTCAGCTGCAGGGTAGCCCTCGGCATGGATGTAGCTGATCTCTTTGAGTTTGAGTGCTCCTTCAAGGGCAACCGGGAAGTTGTATCCCCGGCCTAGAAAAAGCGCATTTGGAACATTCTTGAATGCTTCAGCAATGGCCTCAATCTCGGACTCCTTCGTCATCAGGGCCTCGACTTTTTCGGGAATGCCATTGAGCTCTACAAGGAGGCGGTTGAACCGCTGCTCGTCCAACACTTGACGCAGGCGACCAACCCTGATGGCCACTAAAGCAAGCACTGCAAGCTGGGCAGTGAACGCCTTGGTTGAGGCCACTCCAATTTCTGGGCCCGCGTGGGTGTATGCGCCACTGTGCGACTCGCGTGAGATGCTCGAGCCGACAACATTACAGATTCCAAAAACATGAGCGCCCCGCTCTTTGGCCATTCTGATGGCGGCGAGGGTATCGGCTGTCTCTCCGGATTGACTGATCGCAATCAGAATGTCTCCCTTCCCAAGGACGGGGTTTCGGTAACGGAATTCGCTGGCATACTCTACCTCCACCGGTATGCGGGCAAAGTCTTCGAACATGTATTCCGCAATCAAACCGGCGTGCCAACTGGTGCCACAAGCGACAATGATGAGGCGCTTGGCTTCTGTCCACATTTCTGTGTGGTCGTCGATTCCGGCCATGCGAATGGCTTCATGTCCCAAACGGAGTCTTCCCCGCAAGCAGTCTGCGATTGACCGTGGCTGCTCATGAATTTCTTTGAGCATAAAATGGTCATACCCCCCTTTTTCGATGGACTCCATGGCCATCTCCAACTCGGTGACCACGGGCGTCACTTTGTGGTTTCGTGTGGTGCGGATTTTCAATCCACCGGCGAGGGAAATGCGGGCTACTTCTTCGTCTTCGAGGTACACCACGTTTTTGGTATACTCAATGATGGGGGTCGCGTCGGAGGCGATGAAATACTCACCGTCACCAATTCCAATAACCAACGGGCTGGACTTTCGCGCCAGCACCATTTCTTCTGGACGGGTGGTATCTACAACGGCGATGGCATAAGCCCCAACGACTTCGTTGAGGGCCACCCGAGTTGCTTCAAAGAGATCGAGTCCCTCTGACTTCATCATGATCTCTTCGATCAAATGGACCAACACCTCAGTGTCGGTGTCGCTGTAGAAGGTGTGTCCACGGCTGGTCAAGGTTTCCTTGAGCGCGTGGTAGTTCTCTATGATGCCGTTGTGGATGAGGGCAAGACGGCCATTGCCACTGAGGTGAGGGTGGGCGTTGACATCGTTGGGGGGGCCGTGAGTGGCCCAGCGCGTGTGCCCAATGCCTGAAGTGCCAGAAGGCACTGTGCCCGACATGTGCTCCAGCAGGTCGTCAACCTTTCCTTTGCGCCTGTGGTGGTTGAGCTTACCATCTCGAGAAAGGACGGCAATACCAGCGCTGTCATACCCCCGATATTCCAACCTCTTCAAGCCTTTAATGAGCAGAGGAAAGGCTTCTTGTTCTCCCAGATATCCAACGATGCCGCACATGCCCGTAAAGTTAACGCTGCGGTGGCCTTTAAAGGGTCATTGGGACCACGTAACTACAAATTGGGCGGGCGTTTCAGAGAGGGGGCCATTGAAGATGACCTGTTCCATAGCAACAGAGGACAGCTCTGAGTAGAGGTAGACATAGCGGCGTACTTCTTCACCATTCAACCGCCGCTGCGCATACACAGGCATATTCAGGGTGTAGGCGTTGGTTTCAGGGTTGAAACCGCCGTCGTATGCCACTCCTGGAGATGTGGCTTCTGGGGTGAGTTCTATGCCGCCCGCTTCTCGCCTCAGAAAAGCGGTGAGAAAGTTGGGCTTGCCCAGCTTGGATACGCGTTGGTCCACGGGTAGAAGTATTTCTGCTCGGTTTATCACAGCACCCTCGGGCAAATTCAACGCGTCAAGCCCCATCAAATCAAGGCGCAAATAGGAGCCCCCGGCGCCGAGAAGAACGACTTGATCGGTGGCCTCTGTAGGAAGGCTGTCGTTGAGGGCGGTGTACGGAGCCGGCCAAACATGTCTGAAGTGGGTTGCCCTTGCAGCATTGCCGTTCAGCACCAAGTCATAGCTGGTGGTGTCCGTGCTGTTGTGGTAGTGGATGCGCATGTATGAAACGCCTACCGTGGGTTCGAGGCTGACAATGCCTCCTCCACCAGATTCTGATCGCACTGCAATGCCCTTGAACCATTTGCGCCATTCATCATTGCTTGAGAACACACTGGTGTCTGCGTCCAAAATGGTCTGGCCAAAGGACGGCTTAAGCATGATGCGCACTTGGGCGCCCAAAGTGTCGCTGCCGTTGTAGACGGGTTCGGTTGGGTGCATTTGCACAGGCTGTCGGCTGGGATCGACCTTGTTGTCATTTATGATCGGCAGCCTAGACTGGGCGTAATAGGAGCTGTCGAAGCTCATGGTGTCCGCAAGGAGGTCTACGCGAAGTTGTTGGTCGAAGCTTTGGCCAAAGGATGGTCCGTTGTGCTTCAAGGTGAGCACGACGCTGTCACAAATTGGACTTTCGCCGAAATCGATGGAGGTTTCAGAAAGCCTTAATTCGGCGGAGAACCAAGCCTCAGAAAAACCGCTAACGGGATCTATAGTGCTCCCCAGCAGCAACCTGCTGCGCTCGTCTGTGCGCAACGAGTCTACGGGCACCATGTCCAGTGCAAATTCTAAAGTATCTGTATTCAAAACCAGAAGCTCCTCCTCTGGTTGAAGTGCCAGTCCTATGTTGTTGTCCGGCTTACGACACCCCCCTAGAGAGAGGGTGAAGAGTGATAAACCAAGAATAAAGCACTTTCCTGTATTCCGCATGCGGAGTTGTGGTTTCAGGCGACCAAGATCGTTTAGAAAAAAGGGTGTGCAATGGCCGTTGAGGACCTTCCGCCCCGTGTGGGTTGGTCCTCAGGTAGGATACGCTTAACGTATCGATTCTTATCCCTCAACGGCCTCCTGCTTTCCCTCCAGAATACTGTCGTAGAAAGTGGTCATTTCGGCAGAACTCAACTCAGGCTCCATGTACCTCATGGTGGGCAAGGTGAGGCTTTCAAACGCGGCCTGCGTGTCTTCGGTCAGAACCTCTGATCCTGCAACGACGGCGTCCGAGTGCTCCATGGCAATCTTGTTCATCGCGTCGAATGTGGGAAGCTTGAGGTTTCCTACCAAGTCGGCAGAAATTCCATCGTAGGCAATCTTCTCGTGCAGACTGCCATTGAGGGTTCCCTTGAACCCTTCATCGTAGATGCTGGAGATGATTTTGGTGTCTGCAAAGTGTGCATCACCTTGGAACATTTGCTTCGCATAGAGCGGAACAAGCGACGTCATCCAGCCGTGGCAGTGAATGATGTCTGGAGCCCAGCTCAATTTCCGGACCGTCTCGAGGACACCTCTGGCAAAAAAGATGGCGCGTTCGTCGTTGTCGGGGACCAGCTTGTCTTTGGCGTCAAACCAGGTAACCTTCTTCTTAAAATACTGCTCGTTATCGATGAAGTAAACCTGCATCCGGGCCGTGGGAATAGAGGCCACTTTGATGATGAGGGGATGATCCGTATCGTTTACGTTAAGGTTCATGCCGCTCAGGCGAATAACCTCGTGAAGCTGATGCCTGCGCTCATTGATTACGCCGAATCGGGGCATAAAAACCCTGATTTCACGCCCTCTTTCATGAATGCTTTGAGGGATGACGCGGCTGGCTTTGCTGATCGGGCTTTCCGGAAGAAAAGGCTGAATTGCTTGACTGACGTATAGAATGCGGGTCTTGCTCATGAATCTTTGGGTTCCGGGGAATGATAACAGGCTTGTATCAAATATACGCCGAATAAGGCGGAATTTCAAGGATTGACGCTACTTTGAGCCCTGTCTTTTCGTGTGTGTTGACACTACTTAACGCCTGA
>DDCX01000010.1 GCA_002336475.1 Flavobacteriales bacterium UBA1995
CACTACCTCCTTCGGGACTGCCATATCAATTTGTCAATTTCGCGTTCTCTAATCGCCACATTAGTTCTCTGAATCGTCATAACGCAAGCTGAAAAGCCCAGCATTTAATTTAACAACCGCTCCATACCATGTGTGGAGCAACAATGTTTCGAATTGCTGACGAGTCTTTTTCAACAGACAACCTTATGTCAAAAACAGAACCACCACCCTCCCTTTGCAAGCACGAAAATCCCTCACCATGACTACCTGGCCCGGCAAAAAGATCTAATACTGGCGTTGACTGATTACCAACACTCTAAATCAACATAACATTTGATTCATATTCGAGAATTTTATTTCAATCCGTCTAAGTTATACGCTGGCCACAAACACCCAAAAACAGAACACAATGTCCTAACATTGTCTAAGATATGCTCATCATGAAGTTTATCCATTTTCGTAAAGTCGTACTTGATCGGAACTAACTCCTTGGTTTTCTCATCCACCTCTTTTGGATGTTTGTATTTACCGTGATGACGATACACCTCAATTGACTTCGAACCCAATTGACGCTCCTCATCATTAAAACCATCAAATTCCAAAAGCAGAAACGCCTGCTTATCTGCATTTATACCCTTCTTTTCCTTTTTTTGCTTGCTCTTTACGAATTGGTCAAAACCTCGTTTTTCTGGAGAACGACTACTCTTCTTATTCACTGCACAGCAAAGGTCTTCAAACACCAATACCCAACGATCGTAATAGTCCTTTCGATCATCAAAAGACATCTTCCCATTAGCCTCCTTCTCATGCAATAAAACCAACAACTTACCAGCCCTTTCCACAAGATCATCCCTATTGTCTCGGCACTCCTTCTGAATACAAGAGTCAAAGTTGAATGTTACTTTATTCGGATCAATTATTTTCGAAAACAAGCTGGAAAAAGGAGTTTTTATCAATTGGACCCTTTGTTCCTCTTCTTCTTCGAGATTTTTTAATCGCAGTAATCGGCGACGCATGTCATCCCGCTCCTTTTCCTGAATGCGCTCATCTCTCTCCTTGCGCAATTGATGCTTCGACTTGCCCATTGATAATTTAGGTCAACCCACGGGTCAAGTCAGCAACAAAACGATCTAGTCGTGCTTTTGAATTCCGAGATCTACAATAAAGCGATCTGGCAATTAATAAGGGCGACTTCTCTGTCCTCAACACATCTAGAACGTCCAACAGTTCAGATGAGCCATCTTCTACCCTTTTAAGCAAGAGCAAATAATACCCAAGGCGTGCAAGCTCCGAATCACATTTGACCAGACCCTCGATGTGCTTCGCAATCTCGGACTCCCCTAAAACTGGCACTGTACTGAGCAGAACAAGCAGCTCAAACACAATTTTTTCATGACGCTCATTTACGGCAATAGCGCGAGAAATAGCATCTGTAAAGCCTAGAACACTCGCACATCCTTCCAGTGCCCAAATGAAGTGATTTGCTCGATGCGGCATTGCTTGAATCATATCAGTCCAAAGCCGAAGCCAGTCCGCCCCCACAATACACTGACTCAACGTTGCCTGTCCAGAAATTCTCAGCACATCCCGATATCTCCTGAAATAGTGCGCTCTCCTCATCCATAGCCTTTCCTGAGCCTTATCTAAATGAGGTCCACGAACTTTGCCATGCACGAAAACTAGCTCATTGTAATCAGTCAGAACCTCTTTCGAAAAGTGTTGCCATTCTGAGAGCCGATCGCTCGGAGACTGTGGCTCTTTATCTAATTCATCAGCAGTTTCACGAAGCCCAGCAGTCCGCGGCGGAAGTACGTCAGAAGCCTTCTCGGTCGAATGTTCACCAAAACCTTCCTCAAGGCGCAAGGCGACTCCAGAAACAGCAAGAACATCAACTTGTGACGAGTCGTCTATCTCAGCAAGACACTGCACTCTTGTTTTGCTAGAATTCAATGTCAACCCAAGCCGCTGGAGTATGATATCTATCTGAACCAAAGCATCCCATGCATCTTTCTCGTCTTTAAGGAATACATGTATATCATCCACATACCGCATATAAAGAACGTCGGAAGCAATGAGGTCTTCATCAAGACTCGCCAAGAGGAGATTAGCCAAAAATGACGAAGCACCAGGCCCTTGCGGAATACCCACACCTAGGCACTGAGAGTCCCTAACACCGGACCATTTATACAAGCACTCAAACAGTAAGCTCACAATATCATCAGGCAGGTCACAGCGCTTTTCGATAGTAGAGCGAAGCACCTCGTGATTAACCGAAGAAAAGAAAGAGGCGATATCCGTTTTCAAACAATATTGGACATCACTTCTCTTTTTGATTGTCTTTTGTTTCAATTCAAAATTACTCCAGCCAACCTGGTAACGCTCAAAAAAATAAAACTTCAGTGGACGATCGGAGACCAATACCTCCTGTGCTTTCCACGCGACCTCTTCTTTGACGACTTGACCAAAAACAAATTCATCTAAGCCTTGCAAAACAGCGTATGACTGACGAGCCAACTCATCAATGATACATTGATAAACAATTGCATCCTCCGCATTCAACAGAGTCTTGGGCCTCAAGGTCCCTGATGCCTTCGGCTCAAAGTACTTCAGAGGCGTTCGAGGGTAAAAATCACCTGAACACAACTCTTCAGAAAGCCTTGCCAGATTTCCCTGAAGATCAGCTTCAAACAAAAAGAAACCAGAGCGCCCCAATTCATCCGGCTGATAGAAATCACGAACACATCGCTCATAGGCCAAACGTAGGTTGTCCAACCCAAATACCTGACTTCTGGCTTCTTCTGTCATTTGATCAACTGTAAATTTATTCAATTCAGTTGTCTTATAACCCTCGCTGCTCACCCTCTTGCTGCTGCAACGCATCGAATCTAATTGGACCGCTCGGAGCATACAAATCTGGCAAACCAGCAATCTGAGTTGCGTCAAGGGCTTCGAGTTTGCGGCCAGAAGGCAAGATGCGACTTTCCCATGAGCCGACAGCGCTATCATATGCTTCAGATGCGCCCTTTAGGCCCTTCCCCACCTTCACGAGGTGACCGGCGAAAGCGGCCAAGCGGCTATGGAGCTCTTTTCCCGCAGCGATGATTTTCTGGGCATTCTCTGTCACACTGTGCTGTTGCCAAGACAAGGCCACCGACTTCAGCACGGCCAGCAACGTTGTTGGCGTGGCGATAATGATCTTGTTGTCCATCGCATCCTGAAGCAGCTTCGGGTCCGTCACCATAGCTGTGGACAAAGCGCTCTCCACTTGCATGTAAAGCACCACGAAGTCCGGTGCGTTGTCGAACTGGGCCCAATATGACTTTCGACTGAGCGCAGTGACGTGCTTGCGCACATCTGCGGCGTGCCGCACAAGAAGACCTTCCCGCTCGGAATCGACCTCGCTCTCGAGGGCACTCAAGTAAGCATCTAAAGGCAGCTTAGAGTCCACCACAATCTGGCCGCCACCAGGCAAGTTGACCACGAGATCTGGCTTGATTGCGCCACCCTCAGTCTCGGCATATACCTGTTCCGAGAAATCACAGTGGGGCGACATGCCGGAGAACTCCACAACCCGCTTGAGACCGATTTCCCCCCATTTACCACGGACCCGTGGGTTGCGAAGGGCGTTTACCAAAGCGGTCGTTTCCTTCTGCAAGACGCTATTGCTGGACTTCACATCCGTCATGAGCTGCATCACCTGACCGAACGTCTCTGAGTTGCCCTTCTCCAAAGAGTTAATCCGCTTGGTGTACTGCTCCAGAGCAGTCTTCATTGGCTTGAGCAATTCCTCGATGGAGGCTTTGCGCTGATCAAGCTCTCCCTTGGAACTGGTGATCTTCTCCCCCAGCGTCGTCTCGGCCAGCTTCAGGAATCGCTCGGTATTCTGCTGGAGCGCGTCACCTGCAGCTGACTTGAAAGAGTCCCGCAGCGTCTCCTTGTACGCCTCGACGGCCTCTTCCTTGCCGATTTCGATGGCCTCTAGACGCCCTGTGTGGATTTTCAACTCTGATATCTCTGCGTCCTTTGCTGTGGTCAGCTCAGCCAGTTGCCGAGCTTGTTTTTCACGACCGATAAGCCGTGCAGCAACCCAGCCGATGAAAAAGAAAAGGATGGCGACTGCCACTTTGATTGTAATGTCCATGTATAAAGACCTTTAATTGACGCACGAACCTCTTAGGCTGCATAAAAATTGATGGCACTGACCGAGCTTTTTGCCCGGGTCATTGCAGTGTAAAACCACTGCCAATTTTGGAAATGCGGATTCCTCCGCATCCAAATTGGCTTGACAAAAACCGTCTCAAATTCTCGGCCCTGCGCTTTATGAGCGGTCATGGCATATCCAAAACGGGCCCGGATGGCATTCATGTGCTCATCGTTGACACTGTTTTGATACTCCCGGTATTTGGGGTTGGTGCGCATGGCCTCTTCTTTCAGCTTCTTTTCCGCATCCGGACCAATGAGTCCCTTTTCTGAAAAGAGAACATCCAAATTCACAAGAGATCGAACAGGATCCTTGCTCAATTCCGTCACCATTTCTACCCCTTGAAAACGGCACCCACCCCACTTGTGGACAGACTCATCCACATCTGTGACATACAAGCGCGTCCCTTTGGGAATGACCACCCCCTCGATCATCGACGCTTTGTCGGTCACGAGGTGATCTCCGGTAGAGAGAACACCGTCTTCCCGGTCCATTATGTTCCTCACCCCCTGATTCATGAAGTTGGCCTCTTTGTTTGAAAAGACGATGGACACCGTTTGAAGAATGGGGTGTTCCGGAGCATCGGACGCCGTGGCCGTAATGGCATTTTCGACCCGATACTCCTTGGGCATTCCAACCTGAGTTGCGCTCGACTTCCAATCATAAGAAGCTCCTCCCCGCATCAAATCGATGCACCGTGTGGTCATGTCCCGAATGGGAGAGTCGTCTTTTTGCCTCATGACCTGTGACAACTCCGAGGTCACCACCCCTGCCCCCTCTCCCCAGAGCTCAGCCATCACCTCCGGTGAGAGCGCATCAGACTGCTCCTCGTTCACTGGAGGCAACTGAAACAAATCGCCTACAAACACCATCTTACACACCTTGGCATGCCTCTTTCCATGGGCAATCAAATCGCGCAGAACGGTAGTCGGGGTCTGAAATCCAGCTTGCCCTCCCATTCTGTTTGGCACCATAGATGCCTCATCAACCAACCACAAAACCTTCTCCTGAACGACCTCCATTTTTGGCTCAAACACGACCAGATCACCCTTCTGCATCGGTTTGTATATGGCCTGGTGAATGGTATCACAGGACATGCCAATTCTATCGTGCAGATTCATGGCCGCAGAGTTAGTAGGCGCCAAGAAGCGCGTCTTGAAACCCTGCTCAACTGCACGCTGGTGCAACTGTGCCATCATGGTCGACTTCCCTGTACCCGCATAACCACGGATGATTGCAACAGAAGGATCATGGTCACCCAAAATGGCTGATGAGCGCTCAAGACAGCGCTTCTGGTCTTCGTTCAGTTCAAATGCACTCATGATCAGTTCTTAAAAATGGGCCTACTGCTGATGACGAGAAAACGAACAGCCTTTGACGTCAGCACAATTGGCCCCTTCTCAGGCATCACAACCAAACCTTTTTGCATGAGCTTTCGCGTCATTAGGTTCCAGTCATCCCCAATCAGTTCACGCGCATTTTCAAGCTGCGAATGATTTTGGCAAAGGGTCGCCTCCAACCGAAAAGCTTCAAATCCTTGAATCTTAAATTTCTTTTGCGCTTGACTTACCAAAGCCAAATCAAGCAACTGAAGTGCTGCCGCCATATCATCTGATTCTTGTGGACTCCTTCTTTTCAAACTGAATGCGCCTTTGAGTGTATGTGTGTGCGTTCTGATGATTTCCGAGCTAACCAAACAAGCTATCCCGCCAAATCCATTGCAAAACTGAGTCTGGTAATTCACTCAGCCCAGCTCAGTACTTTCACTATTGCGCAATTACTATATTCAGGCGTCAACATGACGAACCTGCTTTTCGGCCTTATTCCACACCCTTCTTTCCCAAGCCAGCATGCAATCCCACAAAAACCAAGTCCACCGGCTCGTGCTTATCGATCGCGTGCTGCAACACAATACATTTCATGAACCTGCAGGCATGAACAGTAAAGACTTGGAGCAATGTGTCCAAAGCCTCCTCTCAACTTCAGAGGGGCAGCAACTCACCTCCGTCCCCTTTAATGAACTGTGGAAGGGAAAAGACGCATTCCGAAAAGACCTCAAATTCATCTTGACCCACTATCCAGAAGTGATGCAAAAAGTGGGGAACAAGCTATGGAGCTATTCCAATCGTGGCGCCTCAATTTTTCCCAGGTTTGGAAATATTGAAAAAGACGCGCGCATCCATAGCCTTATCCTATTACTGGATTACATCAAAGAACTCCCTTTCATTCATGACTTTGATATAGAGCAGAGCATCACCACCCTGAAAAATTGGTACGGATGGTCAACCCCATCAAATGCCAAACCCCTTCGAAATTTCCACCATCAATTTTCATCTGAAGACAGCGATGCTTTCAGCAAAAACCACATCATCACGCTACACGAATCATTGGGAATAAACATCGTCGAAATAAAATACACTTCCTCAAGACAAAACCTCACAAGACATCTCGAATTCCACCCATGGGAATTCCACCAATCCGAAGGTCGATGGTATGTAGCTGGTTTTATATCCGCCGATTTAGAAGGTAATTATCCAGGTGCGGAGCGCTCAAACTATCCTGGTCTTGTTCTCAAACTCTCGCAAATCCAATCTGTGATCCAGCTGAAAGGCTCCGAAATCCAATTAAGACAGTCCCAAAATCTGAACCAACAAAGGCACACGTTTATCACAAGAGACAAGTACCCTACCCTACTTGACTTTCAGAACAGAATCGGTGTAGGTGGATGGGACCATTCTCTCATTGCCCTCAAAGGACGAGTAGATCTAACCATCGAATTTCGCATCACAGAAAAAGCGTACAAGTACTTCGAATCGACAACTCTAGTGAGCTATTGCCGAAAATCTAACGCAACGGAACTCAACGGGTGGATCAAACTCCTTATCCCGATTTTACCAAAAAACAAAGTCAAAGGAACACCGACCATTTCAACTTTAAACAGAGAACTCATCGACATCCTTCGATCGTATGGGGCCCAAATAGAAATCCTTTCTCCTACCGAACTACGAGACAAGTTCCGACAGGAGACAAGACAAGCAGCTTCTTTCTACAAACAAGAACATTAAACTTTACGGCACACGCCCCTCGTATTTACAACAATATTGTAATAACCATACTCAAACACAATACCTAGTTCTTGGCTACAGACTGCACCATAGTCGCCTCGACACCGTTCAGCTTAGTGCTGAGACAACGTTCAACCAAATTCTCCCACTCCGGGCTAAATACAGTGGTGACCCTCACATCAACAGGTCGGCCATTCCGTTTATCCTCTCGGATGGAGCCAAGTTCATTTGTAAGATCAAACACATTCGGGCCCCCAGTCAAAAACAACCTCCTCTTCACAGCATTGGCCCCCTTCGCTTGACCATAAGGCATAATACCAAGGACGATCTTCCAAGTCCCACCGTAATACGAACTCAAATAATCTATTAACCGACTCGCCAATTGCTCCATCAACCGAGAGTCCACCCGCATATTTCGCTTCTTCATCTCCTTTGTAACCCTCCCCACTACGACAAGCGTATTATTTGAATTCAGTCTCTTCCAACCATCGCTAATCAATGGTTTCAGTTCAGCAATGATCTCCTGCTGCATCAAAACCGTGTCAGCAATTGGCTCCCCCAGGACATCTTCATGTGTCAACCCTTCAAGCTGCAACGTAAATAAGTCATCTAAGCAAAAATTCCGGTCAGCATCAAAAAGCAACTCCCAAACACTACTGAACGCAAACCAACTACGCGACACAAAAATTCCTCCATTCAACTCCGCATCAGCACATGGCGTCAATTCCCAGTGGTCGCCATCCTCAATCAAAAAATCAAAGGATGGCCTTCTTCCAGTCAAAACATTGGACGCGAAATAATACTCCAATCCCTTAACTGACACTCCACATGGAATCGAAACAACACAAGACCAATCAAGTTCATGCCCTGAATAATCGACCCTGAACTGCGACGTAAACTCATCACAGCCACCTAATTGAACACAACTCTTCAACCCTGACGGGGGCATCTCTCTAAAATTCAAAAGTCCGCCACCAGCCAACGCTACAACAATCTCATCAGATAACTGACGCTTATCAAAGCTTTGGTAAACCTTAATTCCCAAGGACGCGAAAAATTCATACCAGTCATCCCATCCCGAATAAACTTGATCCTCTAGAAACTCCTTTCGAATAACAACATCCATCTTAACTCAGCTGAAGTGAATTCCTCTAATTAATCGGCTGCTTTCATCCAAGAAACCAGAGGGCAACGCCTCGGTCAATTGCCCTGTTCGCTCAACTCCTATTTCATGAACTCGCAATTGCCCCCCATCATTAGAAACCCAATTAATAATAAAATCATTCAGTCCAATCGATCCATCTTTCACCGCCAACTGACCTCGCCTAAGGAAATATTCACTGTGAGTCTCAACAACAAATTTCACTTGAGCCTTATAATTCTCAATCAGATCCTGGAAACTACACAACACTTCCAAAATCTTAGTTTGCGCGTCCGGATGCAAACTGACTTCAGGCTCTTCTATTACAAAGATGTGACGCTGATGAAATGAGTTCTGCATCTTATCACAATACCACGTCAACATAAAAGCCAACTCAAGGATCAGAACAAAAATTTGCCTCTGACCAGAACCCAAGTCAAAATGGTAAAACCCGTCCTCGAACTTAATCAGCAACATTCCACCTTTCGACTCTTCAATTTCAAAGCGCCCGATATCGAATTTCTTAAGTGCTGAAATTAGCCAGCCCCTTATCTCATCCGAAGGCCAAGCTTTCTCAAACTTTCTTGTCTTTCGCTTCTTTAATTCACTCCATATCCTAGAACTAGGGTCAAAGACCCGAGAACTCTCAATGCGTTGACGCACTTTGAAATGCTTAAACAACGGGATTAATCTTGGGTTGTGCGGGTCTATTCCATCACACAACATACCTAAAAGATTTGGTGCTTTCAGCCAGCTGGAGACTGACTCTATTTCATCTCGAAAAGCCTTGTCGCTAAAATAAAGCGCTCTAAGACCATCTTCAATAAAATGGTTTAGCCCATGAAGCTCAACTTCCTTTCTCTGAATAACCTCAGCATCTCCACTTTTGATGTCTTTAATGAACCCCAATCCCTCTTTTGATACACGTGACATCTTGTCACGCATTTCGGAATCTACAGACTTAATAGAATCACGTGAGAATTCAACTTCCTCCTTAGCAAAGGATATTCGCTCAACAAACCCCGAAGTAAATAAACCTATCAAATGAAAATAGGCAGGACAAACTGAAATCAAAGCCTTCTGTTTTTCATCAGACAGAGGCATCAACTCCATGCAATAAACCGTGAACTCACTTTCTGCATAGCGAATTTCGAAACGGTTGTAGACAGCGCCAAAGTCATCTTTTTTAATGCTTTGACTAAAGACAAACTCATCAACACGCCATTCAAAATCTATTGGCTTCTTTGGGTTTTCTGCAATCTCTTCGAAGTCATAAATATTAAATTTCGCACTCCAATTGTCTCCGAGCTCCAACTTACCCATGCGGTTTTTTACAACGTGATGACCATACGCAAGCGCATGCGTCAGTGTTGTTTTCCCAGCTCCATTTTCGCCCAATAAAACTGTTATCGGACTGAGCCTGAGGTCTACTGCCTCACCAGCCCTTTTGAAGTTTCTTACCTTGAAATGCATAGCATACGATTGACCATCAATCTAAGCAAGGAAAGAACAAATCGAAACCACTTGATCGCCATCACTTCCAGCAATCGACACGCCAATGGGGGCGAGCAGGGTCGTCGTCATGGCGGATGTGGTGGGTCCATTGGCGGGCAGAGCGGTCGTGGCATTCCTCCGGCGGGGATTCAAAGAGGCGGCTGCGGTCCCAAGACACGATTTGAAACATGCCCTTTTGGGCGATGATGCGGCTGGTCAGGTCCTCAAGCCAACCGTTTTCTGAGGCTGTAGCATCGCCATATGCCCAATCCTTGAACGTCACCAGTCGCAATACCTTGAGCCGATCGCCATGGTCATCGAGCAGCTCGTTGATCAGCCCCACCGCCTCTGACAAGGCGAGTTGAAGCCGCTCACTCCGCGATTGCATCCACCCTGTGTGCGTACCCATCACCGTCATCACCGCACACGGCGAATACGTGGAGCCTCCAGGCAACACTGTCTCCCCTCGCTTGAGGCTCGCCCGTCGCAACTCCCAAGGACTGTTTGCCCCAGTAGGGTTGATGTAATCCTCAATCAACCTGGCATAAGAGCCCAGTGGATCCTTCTCATCATAAGTGGTTTCCAAGGGCTCATACTTGTTGCCCAATGCGGCCGCGAGCCAATGAAACTGGCCGTATGATTCAAACTCACTCTCCTGCGCCAAAACCCCATATAACGTGGGCTTATAGTCCCATTTAATCTTGCGTTGAAGCGTCTGCTTTTCTCGCAATTCAGCCTCAAGCCGCTTGCGAGGATTGTCTCCCAAGGTCCTCGAATAATTCATCAAAACGGGACCTCATTGGGATCCATAGGGGTGTACTCGCGGAATGCATAATGGGACGTGCTGGTTTCCTCACACCACATTCCATTGCTGTGGGTGCACCACGTCAATGGCTTGCCCCCCATCGCGTACCAACGCGGTTCCATAATGTCCCACACCATGTCTTTTCCTTCAAACGCAAACGGCCAATCCACACACTCATTCGGATCATAATAATTCTGCCAGATGTATGGCTCGAAGCCTGCACCATAGTGGTTGTCATTCCACATCCAATCGTCCTCCTTGAAATAGGCGTGCACCGCTTCCATGAAACGCTCAGAGCGGAATGCAAATACATGCTCTCTCAGATGCATTCCAAAGTGGACTTCTCTGTAGGGGTTGAACTCCTCCTTGCGGAAGGGACTGTGATCCCCAAACAAGGGCTCGTAATGCATGCCCCTCGTACATCCCGCAAAAGGCATGCGCTCCCAATTGGGATCCCAGCTCGAGACTTGCTTGTGATGAAGGTTGTCATCCCCTGCGAGCTGGTACAAGCCGTGCACCCAATCAATCCGTTTGCAAATCACCTCCCAAGATTTGCTGGCGTCAGGGATGATGTTGACCTCAGCCTCTGCCCACACTTTTCGAGCATGCTTTTCCTCAAGGTCGAGGTCTCGTTTCCGCTTCGGCCCCATTTCGCGCATGGAGGTCACCTCTGCGAGGTGCGCCATAAACCGGGCGTTTTCCCGAAAAGTGGGACTGGCATTGTCCAAATGGTTGGGGTCGAGGTGCATCATATTGGGGCAGACTTTAGAATTGGGGGGAGGGCAAGATGCAGCCCCGTGTGGTTCGTTCCAAACCCCCTTTTTCAACACCGTGTTGGACCGATAGGAACAATGGGGTGTTGGCGGCACTCGCCAACTTCTCCACGGGCGCCAAAACAGAAAAGGCCGACAAATGCCAGCCTTTTCATTCTTTTATCTCAAGCCGTCATTTTCCCGAAGGCTTCATCGTCGCACCCTTTAAACGCGCCTTGATTTGAGACTCTTGCGAGAATAAACCTTGTCTGTATTGAATGTCATATCGTGGGTTGAAAAACAGGTCAACATTTGGATTGTCCTGTATCAACTGCCGCTCCATTTCGCCAGTCACACCGCTGCTTGCAATCCCTGAATACACCACATTCTGTATGCCGCCCCAAATCGGAACAGCCATGGGAAGCGATAGAATCCAAGGCAGTTTATATTCCACTTTTCCTGTTTGGGAGCTGTAATAGGAACCACCTCCTTCTCGGATGACTGCTCCAGTAACAAAAGTGCCCGCAATCATGGTCAACAATGGCACCAATTTGGGAAATCTGAATCCCCCTGGCCCGTCCAGATTTATGATGAGTCCAGTGGAGCTCACATTGTCAATCTGCCCTATACCTGATGGAATCCCAAAGACAGCTTTACCGGTAACTTCAACAGGGGTAAGCTCTTGCCAAGTGTATTCATCACCCAGGTGAATCGGGTGCTCATGTCGGGCTCCATTGGCAACCAAGCGTTGCTGGGAACAGGAAGAGAGCAAGACAACCGCAGCCAAGGCTAAAGGTAAAATTCGGCGGAACATTCGTTTGGTTTTTCTCGAATCTATATGACCTCGAAGGCCTGTAAATTACCAAACATGTATTAACGTGTTAGCCACCAATTTCCTGAGGTTATCGGCAACATTTCGTCAAAAAGACCTAGACACATCTCACTCAAGAAACATGCAGAATAAAACAGGTTCCTTCCATTCATCGCAATGCTTCCTGTGACCTGTGCAACGCATCACAACACAGGGCTGCAGCGGGTAAAGTGGGGGGAGGGCTATCTTGAGGGGGTGAGGTGCACCCTAACCGAAGCCGTCTGATGGGATTCAATATCGTACTTGTAGAGCCGGAGATTCCCACCAATACGGGGAACATTGGCAGGCTGAGTTTGGCCTCGGGGTCGACCTTGCACCTCATCCAACCCTTTGGGTTCGAGATCACCGATACCCGGCTCAAGCGGGCCGGGCTGGACTACTGGCAGCACTTGGACGTCCGCACCTACGAGAGCCTCGGTGCCTTCATGGAACTGCATGGCGACGCCCACTTTGCCTTCCTGTCGAGCAAGGGCACCCAAGCGCATTACGACATCGATTACCAAGACAACATGTTCCTGGTGTTTGGCAAAGAATCCGTGGGGCTGCCGGACGACCTGTTGGAACGCCATGCCGACCGGCTCTATCAGATCCCGTTGTTTAGCCCGCACATCCGGAGCCTGAACCTGGCCAATGCGGTGGGCATCATCGTCTACGACGGGCTGCGCCACCTGCGCCAAATCAAGGGCTGATCCCCCAGCCCTCGAGCAGCGGTTCCAAACGGTCGGCCACCGCCGCACTGCCCTCACAGGTCAGGTGATGGTAATCGCGAAACCCCGAATCGGGCAGCGGAAACCGCGCCATATCCACATAGGTGATGCGCGGGTGTTCAGCAGCAGCCTTGAGCGCCGCCTCATAGTCGGCCATCGCTCCAGGGTGCACCTGATCCAGAAAGCTGCGGTGCATGGGGTGCTCCAGCAACACCAGCTCCCAGCTTTGGCTTTCTGCGAGGCGGACGATCTGCCCCAGGGCCCAGCGTGAGACCTTGGCCCCATCGAACCATGGCGCCTCTTGGACCAAGGTTCCCATTTTAAAGCCGTAATCCGAAGGGATGGACCGGTCCTGACAATCCCAACCCGATGTGCGAATGCTGCTGCGCAGTTGGAAGGTGTTGAGCAGCATGCGCCAACGCAACCGCCAAGGAACCGCAGGCTCTACCATGTGGCGGAAGCCCAATACGGGCCCCACCCGCCCGAGCACCGACTGTCCCCAGCGGTCTTCCTGAATCCGTCCAGAAAGGCGGCGTTCAGCCAACGGCAGAAACTTGCTCGGCCACACCGTCAACACGACCACTTTCACCTTGGAATCGGCATCCCCTGCCCGAACGAAGGCATCCATCCACATCCATGTGCTGACCAAGTCCTGCGCAGGGAAGGCAAAACGCGGCGCCTGGGGCAACCGCACATCGCCGGCATGGCTGTCTCCAAATACGACCACCTCACCTCTGTGTGCCTGCTCAAATTCTGCATCGGCCCCCCTGCCCATCCATAGGTGCGCTGCACCCCAAAGGAGGCATACACCCGCCAAAATGGCCAACGGCCTATGAATCAAAGCCCGCATCAGAAGGCGAAATAGATGAACTCCTGCGACGCTTGCCGCAAGCCAAAAAACAAAGACACTGCGATGAGCACCGCTTCGACCCAAGGTCCGCGCCACGCCCTGCGCCACAGCCAGCGCACACCATACCGGAACTGCGCCCACTCCAACAGGGCAAAGGCAGCGAGTGCCCATGCAAAGGCCTCATACCCGGGCATCTTCCAATCTGGCGCGTCGCCCGCGGTCCAGCCCTGTCCCATCCTTGCGAGCACGTCCAAGGCATGGCCCATGTCGTCGGCGCGAAAAAACACCCACGCGAAGCACACCACGGCAAACGTCCACAGCGTCTTGGGAAGGTCCGACCAGCGCCACACCTGTTCGGGCCTGCGGTTGCCTCCCCTCAAGAAAAGGGGAACAAAACAAGCGGCGTGCACCGCCCCCCACGTCACAAACTTCCAATCCGCGCCGTGCCACAGTCCGCTCACCAAAAAGACGACGGCCACATTGAACACCGCCCGGCCCCGGCCCCGGCGTGAACCGCCCAGCGGGATGTACAGGTAATCGCGAAACCACGTGTTGAGGGAGACGTGCCAACGGCGCCAGAATTCGCCAAGGTCGCGGGAGAAATACGGGAACCGGAAATTGGACCGCAAGCGGATACCGAAAAGCCGGGCGGTGCCAATGGCGATGTCAGAATAACCGCTGAAATCGCCATAAATCTGGAGGGCAAAGGCCACCACGCCCACCACCATATACGGTCCTGACCACCCCGCTTCACCAAAGGCCGCGTTGGCATACACCGCAGCAGAGTCCGCAATGACCACCTTCTTGAACACCCCCCAACACATCAACCGCAAGCCCGAGCGCACCGATGTCTCCGTGACCGATCGCGGCCCCAACATCTGCGGCAACAGCCGCGTCGCACGCTCAATCGGGCCCGCCACAAGCTGCGGGAAGAAGGCCACATACGTCGCAAAAGCCACCACATCCTGCGCCGGTTCAATCCGCCGGCGGTACACGTCGATGCTGTAGCTCAAGGTCTGAAACGTATAGAAGCTGATGCCCACCGGAAGGATGATCTGCATGGTCATCGGGTCCATGGTGACCCCCACCGAGGCCCAGGCAGACACCCACTGCTCGACCAGAAAACCGGCATACTTGAACCACGCCAACATGCCGAGATTGAAGGCCAAAGACACCCCCAACCAGGCTTTTCGGGACCGTGGCGCTTCCAACGCCGCCAGCCTCCGGCCCACCACAAAATCCACCGCAGTGGAACCGGCAATCAGCAACAAGAAACGCGCATCCCACCAACCGTAAAAGAAGTAACTCGCCGCCAAGAGGAGCGCGTTTTGCCACCGCCAGTGAACGCGCAGCGCCCAGTAGAGTGCCAAAACCGTGGGCAGGAATGCCCAAAAGGCCGAAGTGATGAAATGCATCCTCGCGGCAAAGTTGACCCAAAACTTCAACGCGCAACGGAAATGGTGTGGCACGAAAAAGCCCGGCGCCGGGCTTCTCCGTTAGGCGGTGGAGACTGGACAGTCTGTCAACACATAAACCGTCCAATTGAAGGATGACTCACCTGTATTCCAAGCGCCCATGATGGAACGCGTGTAAGTGAAGGGGTTCACGTTGGCCTGGGTGGCCATGGCAATCTTGCCCCCGCCTTCAGACGGATACATGACCATGAAGGCCGCGAAAATGCGTGAGAATATCAGGCGCCTTCCCTCGGATGTACACTTGATGATCGCCGGTGACAGATTGGAAAGTGTACGCCGTAGCTTCGCGCCCTTTTTCCAGCGCCCCACAATATGCGGATTGCCCTCTTCAACTTCCGACAGACCGTCGACTACCGCCTCGAGGTTCTCAGTGGGCTCACCGTGGCCATGGCGCTCATCCCGGAAGCCGTCGCCTTTGCCCTCATCGCGGGACTCAGCCCATTGACCGGGCTCTATGCCGCCTTTGTGGTGGGTTTGGTGGCCAGCGTTCTGGGTGGTCGTCCGGGGATGATCAGCGGTGCCACCGGCGCCATCGCCGTGGTCCTCGCTGAACTGGCCTTGTCTCACGGCCCCGAATACATTTTTGCCACCGTCATCCTGGCCGGTCTCATCCAAGGGGCCGCTGGATTCATGAAGCTGGGAAAGCTGATGCGACTGGTGCCGCAACCTGTCATTTTTGGTTTTGTCAATGGACTCGCCATCATCATTGGCGGCAGCCAAATCACCCAGTTCCAAACCGATGAAGGACACTGGCTGGCGGGCACAGACCTCGCTGTCTTTGGCGCCCTCGTTCTGGTGGCCATGGCCATCATCGCCTTCTTGCCCAAACTCACAAAGGCTGTACCCAGCGGCCTGACCGCCATCCTGGTGATTTTTGGGCTGGTCACGGCATTGGGCATTGACACCAAAACCGTCGGCGATCTGGCCAGCATCCAAGGCGGCTTCCCTCCTTTCCACATTCCCGCCATTCCATTCAATGTGGAAACCCTGATGCTCATCGCCCCCTATGCGGCGATTGTTGCAGGCGTTGGACTGGTTGAGAGCCTGTTGACCCTCAACATCCTCGACGAAATCACCGAGACCCGTGGACAGGGCAACCGCGAATGTGTGGCCCAAGGCGCTGCCAATGTCCTCAGCGGACTGTTCAGCGGCATGGGAGGCTGCGCCATGATCGGCCAGTCCCTCATCAACGTCAGTTCTGGCGCGCGTGCCCGACTCAGTGGCATCGTGGCAGCAGTGATGCTGCTGGTATTCATCCTCTTCGGTGCCCCCCTCATCGAGAAGCTGCCCATGGCCGCCTTGACCGGACTGATGATCATGGTCGCCATCGGCACTTTTGAGTGGGCCTCTTTGAGAACCTTCCGCAGGATGCCCACTTCGGACGTGATCATCATGGTCCTGGTGACGGGCATCACAGCGGTGTTGCACAACCTGGCGCTCGCCGTCTTGATTGGCGTCATCGTCGCCGCGCTGATCTTTGCTTGGGACAATGCCATCCGCATTCGCGCGCGCAAACGCACCGATGAGAAAGGCTGGAAACACTACGAGCTCTTTGGCCCCCTCTTCTTTGGTTCCACCACCGTATTCCAAGAAAAGTTCGACGTCCAGGGCGATCCTGAACACGTGGTGCTCGACTTTGCAGAATCGAGGGTGTCCGACATGAGTGCCATCGAAGCCGTCAACAAAATCACGGCCCGCTATGCGGCTGCCGGCAAGACGGTGCACCTCCGTCACCTGTCGAGTGATTGCCGGCGGTTGTTGGATCGGGCCGAGGCCATCATTGAGGTCAACCACTTTGAAGACCCCACCTATAAGGTCGTCACCGACGCCACGAAATAGTGGTTCAGGCCGACCCGCACTGGCCACCGGAATTTTATTCAAATAAAAAGCCCGGCTTTGCCGGGCTTTTCGTTGACGGATGATCAATATCCTCCTTGGACCGAATTCAGACGAGATCACCGTCAAAATCTTCAATCGCCTTTGACAACAGGATGTTCCTTTTGTCGACAAGCGATTTAAAACATGCCTCAAACAACTCAAAGGGTCATGTCTACAAGTCAAATATACGCATTTAGTAAGACTATTCCTACGGCTAAGCTTGAACAGTCCTACCCAACAAACCTGCGGGTCTTTTGACCACAGCTCATCTGCTTGTTCCAACGCCAGTGTATTGATGCACAGCGCAACGGTCGTAAAAAATAGCCGCCCGGCTGAAGCGCAACAGCCCAAGTCAGAAATTGCTCTTGTCAAAACACCATACCATGCGTTTCCTTTCCCCCTTCTTTGCCGTGCTCGTTGGTCTCATTACCAGCCCAGTCGTCGCCCAAGACTGCGACGGCGCCGACCATACAGTCCTTGCAGGCAACCTCTATTTCAGTCCTGCTGACTTGACCATCTCCGTGGGCGAAACAGTCGCCTGGGTCAATGAAGGTGGATTCCACGACGTCAATGGCAACATCAGTGCTGTTTCTGGTGAGAGCTTCGGCAATCCAGAAGTCTTCTCGCTGCCCACCGCAACGGGAGATGCCTCCGGTGTTTGCATGGGCACGCATACGTTTACGGTCCCAGGCACCTACAACTATGACTGCAGCGTAGGCAGCCACGCGGCCAACGGAATGGTCGGCACAGTCACCGTCGAGGCCGCAGCTACCGGCTGCAACAACGACCTCGCCTGCAACTATGACAGCACCGCTACCAGCGATGCCGACTGCCAATACAACGATGGCACTTTTGACTTTAGCGGCGGGTTTTGGCTGGTTCCCATCAACGCATTAGATGCAGACTTGGGATGCGACATTCAGCCTGCAGTCGGCACCATTGCCTCTGTGGTGGATGAAGTAGGGCAACCCGTCACTGTTGTAGTAGACGCAGCACTTGAAACCTACATCAACGGAGCTGTGGCCGACGGCTTACTCTCTTCGCTACAGGCCATTCTGCTTTTGTCTGCGCTGGAGCAAGCCACCTTTTCATTCTGTGGCAACACCATGACGGGCATTGCTGGAATCAACACCATTGTATCAGACTGGAATGGCCAGTCTTGGTCGCTCGGAGACTTGGGGCTCAACCTTGCGCCGGTCAGCACACTCGACGACGGCTGCAACGACCCCGACGCCCTCAATTACGACCCTTGTGCCAACCCAGATGAAACCCTGTGCGAATACATGGCTTTGGAATGCAATGACCCCTTGGCTTGCAACTACGACAGCACCTCCACAGGCTCCACAGACTGCAACTACTTCGATACCGAGCTGTTCACCTTGGGTGAAAATGACTTCATCGGGCTCACCGACTTTGAAGACTGCGAAACAGGCTACCCGGGTGCCTACTCCCTTCCTGTGCCCCTGACCCAAGACAGCACAGGAGGCCCCCTCTACCTGGTTCTGTTTCCCGATGTGGAAAGCTTCTTGGTGGAAAATGGCTTTGAAATTGCCGCCCAAGACATCGCTACGGTCAGCTTGAGCGTTTGCGACACGGTGATGAACTACAACTCACTGGTCATCGGAGACACCGATTTGTATTGGGACGGCATGGGCTTNNTCCTTCATTGCGCCGGACAGCAGCTTCCCCATCGGGTGTCCCGATCCCGACGCATGCAACTTCGACGCCTGCTCCCACCCCTTCTTCAGCGATGACTGCACCTACATTGAATTGGGACCCCTGGCAACCGCCGCTGGAGACACCGGCATGGTGACGATGGGCGAATTGGACAGCCTCACCTTTGTCGCCACCCCTGGTGATGGCCTGACCGTCGAATGGGATTCCGAATGCGGCGAACTGATTGTAGACGGCAACACTGCTACCCTCGTCGGCCCAGAAACAGGCGATTGTGAAGTCTGTGTCGAAGCTGAAAACGCCGACGGATGCGACATCGAATCCTGCATCATCGTGACCGTCATTGGTGGGATTGACAGCCCGTCCAATGCCCAGTGGCAGCTGATGCCCAACCCCGCAGCGTCCGAGCTTCGGGTGGTTTGGGGAGGTGAGGCCCGTGCATTCGAGGTCTTCGACCTCAACGGCCGGCTCGTCCAAACCAGCACATTGCAAACCGGCAGCCAAGTCCTGGACGTCTCTTCTTTGAAGCCGGGACTCTACTTGGCCGGGCCGCGCGGACAAGCCCCACAGCGCCTGGCCATTCAGCGCTAAAGCGCCCCGTTTTATATCATTCCAAAAGGCCCGCCCATCAGCGGGCCTTTTGCTTGAACTTCCATTCGATGATTGACTGCAACCCTACTTTGCGATTCGCAGCCCTGTTCTTGGCCATGTGCTCTGTTCTGACCATTGCTGCACAAGTCCCCCAGGGCCGCATCACGGGAACGGTACTGGACGCCGAAGCGCGCTATCCCCTGCCGGGCGCCACGGTGCAACTGATGACCACCGATGCCGCCCCTACCGCCACCGACATGAACGGCGGCTTTGCCTTTAACGTGCCCGTGGGCCGGCACCAACTGCGGGTGAGTTTCATGGGCTACACCGTGCGCACCTTGGATGGCATCGTGGTCAATTCGGGACGCCCCACCGTCCTCGAGGTGGAGATGGCCGAGAGCGTGGTCGCCATGCAGGCGGCCGAAGTCACCGCCACCAAGCAGGGCGAGGTGCTCAATGAAATGGCCACCGTCTCGGCCCGCGCCTTTACCGTGGAGGA
>DDCX01000097.1 GCA_002336475.1 Flavobacteriales bacterium UBA1995
CGCATACCGGTAAACGTCGATGCCTGTAACAGCCTCTGGAAAGGAGGGGTTCTGGAACAGGACATCGAGGCCAATGTTGTATCCGATAAAGTTGGTGTACTGGCTGTAATACCAGCTTCCATCCAAGTACAGCTTGTCCCACAGAGTGGTCCTGTATCCGACCTCAACGGACTTGACCTGTTCTGGCTGCAAGGGTGCAATATTGAAAAACTGCATGGTATCGAGGTTTCCAAATGGCAGGCCTGCCGCACTTGAAACGCTGTTCCTATAATCCACAAAACTGTCAATGGTAACCAAACTGTCACGTCCGTTCAGGTTGCCCACCAGCGTGGCTGGACCCACATCGAGGTAGAGGTATTGGTCTGCCAATGTGGGATTGCGCAAAGCGCTTGAAAAACTGAGCCGGAAGTAATCCTGCTCCCGCGGCTGCCAAACCAAAGAGGCCGCCGGAGAGAATACCCAGTCGAAGTTTTGGTTCTTGTCTGCACGAATGGTCGCCGTCGTAATGACCTTGTCCTCGGCAAACCGCTTTCTCGCTCCTGCATAGAGCCCATACTCCTGATTGGTGATGACCACTCCTGCTGTATCGCTGAAGATGGTGCCATCACTGTTGGGCGTATACCGGCGGAAATTGCCGCCCACCCTGATTTCTTCGAAGCCTGTGGGCTTGAAGGTGCGCTCACCGTGCATGTGGATCAAGCTCGAACGGTCATAGAACCGGGTTCCCCCCTCTCCTTCGTTGTTCTTCAGGGCCGTGATCCGATCAAACGCCTCTTGAAATTCAGGGCTTCCGGGCTCAAGGTGCCCCAGTGGCTCGAGGGACACGTCGCTCAAGCCAGCATAACCATTGTTGGTCCAGTCCTGAACCAAGTTGTGCCAGTCCGTGAGGTTGGTCTGGTTGTTTGCAAACCAAGCAGAAATGCTATCTGGGGGAATGGTGAACGTTGGAAATGATCCAGAAGTGTCCAAAATGCCCTCCGGCCATGTGCCTCCGATCAACGGCGAGATGCTGTCCACCCAATAGCGGTAGTACACTTTGGAATAACTGTAATCGCTTCGGGTCTCCTCCTGCAGCCGCAATGCAGTCGCATACGGGTCATAACTGTTGCCCGCATCTTCACTGGTTCGGTAAGCCCTAAAAAACCACTTTCCAGGCTTGGACAATTGAATCTTGTGCTGGTAGAACTCAATGTCACGCAGCGAGAAGCGGTTGTCGCCTTGGTACACCGTTGTGCCAAAACCGCTATTGAACCCATACACCAATTCAGCGGACTCGTATGTCTTTTCGGGCTGCAGCCTCACATGAAGGGCCGTGGAAACCTTGAGGTTTTTGGTGCCGTAATCGACCAGTTCGCCCTCCTTGTATCCGGTGCGGTAAAAAGACCCCAGTCCACGGGCATTGGTGCTGTTGTCTCCACTGTAATCAAAGACCGTCTTGTACTCATCTCCATAGATGTTGACCGCATCAAATCGACCTGGGTTGGTGGCGTCTACATTGGATCCATCCACCGGATTGTAGTTGTCAGCCACCCAGTCGTCTGCGCTAAAGCGAAAGGCATTAATCTTGAATCCGAGGACAGGATTGCCTTCTGCGTTTTCGATGTAATCCGCGTAACGGAAACCCGATTCGGTCAGGTTGCGCTCACCCAACTTGGCACTGACAGCCACTCCGGGAAAACGAAAGGGGGACTTTGTTTCCATGGAGATGACCCCGTTAAATGCGCCAGGTCCATAGAATGCACTGCTGGCTCCCGCAACGATGTCCACCTTCATAACATCGAGCTCAGGTGCCCCCAAGAAGTTGCCCAACGAGAAGTTCAAGCCTGGACTTTGGTTGTCCACCCCATCAATCAATTGAAGAGAACGCACAGGCGATGTACTGTTAAATCCACGGGTATTGATGATCTTAAATCCAAGCGACGCACTGGTCATGTCCACCCCTTTGAGGTTGCCGAGACCTTCGTAGAAATTGCCACTGGGGGCTTCTCTAATGGCCAGAACATCCATGGACTCGACTGTGAGGGGGCCCTGTTTCTGACGCTCATCGATCCTGGAACCCACGACCTCTGCTTCTTCCATCAAAACCGCGTCCGGCTGAAGTGAAACGCGCACGTCATTCTCCGTGGTTTTCACATCAACAGTCAGCATGGCGTAACCGATAAAGCTGATGTTCAGCCGAACCGGCAGCGCATCCACTTCCAATCTGAAACGGCCATCAAAATCTGTAGAAGTTCCCGTTGAAGTGCCCTGCACCACGACACCTGCAGCAAAAACGGGGCCCCCAGTTTCACCATCGATGACTTGACCTTTGACCACCTCTTGGGCGAACGTCGTCAATGACAAGAGACTCAGCATCAGGCATACAGCCCAGTATTGGAGGCGCATCTGGCACATTTTTAGATGGAATCAATAGCGGTTACTTACCACCCTTCGAGAATAGCGTCAGGCAATATGCGACGAAATCACGGGGCAATCCCTGCAATAATGCCCACGAGATATTGACCATCGACCACCACTTCGTCCCCGACGACCAGTTTGCGGCGCCGGCGAGACTCAGGTTCTCCGTTCACGGTCACCCGCCCCTCATCTACCGTCCATTTGGCCTCTCCGCCTGTGGCGCACAAGCCCGTTGCCTTTAGCAATTGAAGCAGGTCGATGTAAGGCTTCCTAAGGGAAAGCTCGATGCGTTCCACGGTCAGCGCAAATCGGGGAAGGACGTGGGGTCATCCTCCGAGATCATGGCGTATGCCCGTTCCACGATGTCTTCGACCGATGGCTTGGAGAAAAAGTCTCCGTCACTGCCATACGCCGGCAAATGCGGCGCGGCAGATAACGTCTGTGGAGCGGCGTCCAAATGCGACCACATATCGCCTGACGCCATAGCGCGTTCCATCATATATGCAGTGGCTCCTCCAGGAACGTCTTCGTCTACGAAGAGCACCCTATGGGTCCGAGCAACGCTCCCCACAATGGTTCCTGTCAAATCAAACGGCAGCAGGGTCCGGATATCCACCAATTCAACCTCAATACCAAGCTCTGCCAACCGGTCAGCCGCAACAACACACAGATTAAAGGTGCTCCCGTACGACACCACTGTCAAGTCAGTACCGGAACGCACCACTTCAGGTTGGCCCAGAGGAATCCTGAAGGCACCAGCATTCAGCGGCTTGCGCTCTTTGTTCCTGTATCCGTTCAAGCACTCCACCACCAAAGCCGGCTCTCCTGCAGCCATCAAGGTGTTGTACATCCCCGCCGCTTCCGTCATGTTGCGGGGGACGCAAACGTGCATCCCTCTCACGCTGTGCACAATGGCGCCCATGGGGCTCCCCGCATGCCAAATTCCTTCGAGTCGGTGGCCCCGTGTACGGATGATGAGCGGAGCACGCTGGGCCCCTGCACTGCGGTAGTGTACCGTCGCTAAATCGTCCCGCATGATCTGCAGGGCGTAATAGAGGTAATCGAGGTATTGGATTTCAGCAATTGGTCGAAGCCCACGCATAGCCAGTCCAATGCCTTGCCCTACAATGGTGCATTCCCGGATTCCTGTATCGGAGACCCGGTCTTCACCAAAGGCATCCTGCATGCCTTCCATCGACTGGTTCACACCTCCGATGCGGCCTGTGTCCTCGCCAAATGTGAGCAATTCCGGATACTGCTCAAAGAGGGCTTGAAAGTTGTCGCGGAGGACCAGGCGGCCATCCACCATCTCCTCTCCAAGCTCTGGAGCAACAGGCTCCACCTCGGTCGCATCGTGCCTCCCGCTGGCGTGCAGTCCACCTCCAAACAAGGCGCCACAACGTTTCTCTTGAACTTCCAACCAACGCAACAGCGCTGTACGCTGCTCGGAAGGTTGTCCAGCTGTTGCGTGCAAAGCCTGCCGCACCGTCACGTGGACGTCTCGTCGGATGGGGTCCGCTACGGCCTCCAATGCCGCGCCTTGCGCTTCACAACCGGGGACATTCTTCAGCAACTCCACAGCCGTCGACCGCTCACCATCTAATGCAGTGCGAACCGCCTTCCAAGCAGACTTCTGCTCTCCACGCACCCATTGCTTGGCCTCAGTGCGGATGGCCTCTAATTCAGACTCTGTCGCCGCCCCTTCCATTTCCAGAAAGCGCCCCAACTGGCGGATACAGTCAAATTCTTGCGCCCACGCCAGGCGCTCTGCGGTTTTGTACCGTTCGTGCGAACCGCTCGTACTGTGGCCTTGCGGCTGGGTGCACTCTTCGACGTGCACCAAAACAGGCACATGACGTTCCCGACAGATGTTGACCGCCCGCTCATAGGTGAGCAGCAACGCAGGGTAATCCCAAGCCCTCACTTTAAAAATCACGATTCCTCCACCGGGCAATTCAGCTTCAGATTCAGCGATGGAAACCCCTCCATCTCCGACACCACCCGGCTCAGAACCGTAGGCCATGCCTGCCAGGGCTTGTGAAATGCTCTCCCTCGCTGTTTGATACTTCTTGGGGACAGAGATTCCGTAACCATCATCCCACACACTCATGCACAGTGGGACCCCCATCACTGCAGCAGCATTCATGGTCTCCCAAAACATCCCCTCGGAAGTGCTCGCATCACCTATGGTACCAAAAGCAACCTCGTTTCCGTCTCTCGAGAAGCCTTTGATTTTAAAGCCCTCTTTTTTCATCGCTTTACCGCGGGCACGAAAGTGCTTACTGGCGTGTGCCAACCCCAAAAGGCGGGGCATCTGGCTTGCCGTGGGCGAGAGGTCAATGGAGCTGTTGGGCTGCTTGGTCAAAGGCAAGAAATCCCCTTGTCCATCGACCATGCGGGACCCGAAATGACCATTCATTTGACGGCCTGCCGTCATGGGTTCACGCTCGGGATGGGTATCGGCATAAAGCTGGGCGAAGTACTGCTCCACACTCATGAGGCCCAAGACCATCATTAACGTTTGATCTCGGTAGTATCCACTTCTGAAATCGCCATCTCCAAATTGACGGGCGAGGGCGAGTTGGGCCACCTCTTTGCCATCTCCGAAGATGCCAAACTTGGCCTTGCCCGTGAGGACTTCCTTGCGGCCCAACAAGGACGCCTCTCTGCTGATGCAGGCCAGACGGTAGTCATTCAGAGCGACCTTCCTGAGGTCCTCTCCAGTTTCAAGCGCGAGTGTATCTCCCATAAGCATTGATGGTGCGACGCGAAGGTACCGCGAAGCGAGAGTTCAGGAAATGTCTCCTGAAATGGCCTGCCAAATCTGGTCTTTTAACCGGTCCAAACCTTCTCCGGTCACCGCACTGAAATAGTGGTGGTCCAATGACCCCAATTCTGCGGTCACTTCCATGCGCAATTCAGCATCGAGCAGATCGCATTTGCTGATGGACAAGATGCGGTCCTTTTGCAGAAGCTCTGGATTGTACTGTTCCAATTCACGCAACAACACCCGATATGCCTCGGCAATGTCATCGGCATCACCCGGCACCAAAAAGAGCAAGACCGCGTTGCGTTCAATGTGACGCAAAAACCGGAGGCCCAGCCCTTTTCCTTCATGTGCACCTTCGATGATACCCGGAATATCGGCCATGACAAAACTGCGATCTCCGCGATAGGCCACCATCCCCAAATTGGGACGAATGGTCGTAAACGGGTAATCGGCGATTTCTGGCTTAGCCGCACTCACCACACTCAATAAGGTCGACTTGCCCGCATTGGGAAATCCCACCAGGCCAACATCAGCGAGCAACTTGAGCTCCAAGATTCGCCAAACTTCTTGGGCATCCTCACCCGGTTGCGCATAGCGCGGCGTCTGGTTCGTGGGCGATTTGAAGTGGTCGTTGCCAAGCCCTCCTCGGCCACCCGGAATCAACACCCATTCTTGGCCTTCCTCCGTGATTTCACCGACGATTTCTTTGGTGTCTGCATCTCGAACTACTGTCCCAATGGGCACGTCCAGAAACTCGTCCTTGCCATCGGCACCATGTCTGCGGTTCGCACCTCCTGACTCGCCATGCCCCGCCTTGATGTGCTTGCGGTACTTCAGGTGCAACAAGGTCCAATTTTGGGAATTCCCCCTAAGAATCACGTGGCCTCCGCGGCCTCCGTCCCCTCCGTCAGGACCTCCCTTGGAAGTCATGCGGTCTCGGTGCATGTGCGTACTCCCCGCTCCTCCCTTTCCAGATCGGCAGCACAGCTTTACGTAGTCGACGAAATTCTCGCTTGCCATTGAATCAGGGGCTCAGGATAGGCCCTTGATGGCTGCAGAAAGACGTTCGAAAATCTCCTCCATGCCACCCACGCCTTGCACTCCTATGTACTTGTTCTGGAACCGGTAGTGTTCAGCTACAGGAGCCGTCTCTTCATTGTAAACGTCAATCCGCTTTTGGATCACGAGGGGATCGGCATCATCTACCCTTCCGCTGGTCTCGGCCCTTTTCGCCAAACGCGTCCTCAACTCTTCTTCAGGGACTTCCAGCGCCAGCATGGCCGAAATCGCATGCCCCTTCCCTTTCAGAAACGCATCCAATGCCTCTGCTTGCGCCGTCGTTCTGGGAAAGCCGTCAAAAATGAACCCTTTGGCATCAGGGCTGGCATTCACCGAGTCCTCCAACATTTCAATCGTCACGCCATCCGGTACAAGTTGGCCCTTGTCCAAATAAGACTTGGCGAGTTTCCCCAATTCCGTGGCTCCCTTAATGTTGGACCTGAAAATGTCACCGGTCGAGAGGTGTACAAACCCGAAATGATCAACCAAAAAGGCGCTCTGGGTGCCTTTTCCCGCGCCAGGAGGGCCAAATAGGACAATGTTCTGCATGGACAGCGAAGATAGCGCTGCCCCCGTTCGCAGAAACACCAACCCCAGCGTCTATCTGACAAGAATATCTCGAATAAAAGTGGCCCCCTCCGCACAACACAGAGTCCATCCACGAAACGTCTATAAACTCCTACCGACGAAATGTCAATTTTCATCGATAGACATAATTATACATTGAAAATGCCCATATAAAGTTTGTTTTCGGCATATATAAATAGACTAATCGGTTCAATTTTTGGTCTCCATGCGCTTGACCTTATCTACAATGTTCTCACATCGCCACCTTATAATGTTGCTGTTGTTGTCTATTTCTGCCCCAATGTGGAGCCAGGAATCGGACAGCTTCCTTTCATTCGAACCTTCTGAATTGAGTCCCGCTCAATTGGAAATGTTGACTGACTTTGAAGTCGAAATCGACACGGTCCAAGAGAACATAGGCATCCTACTTGATGCTGACTTGACAGGATTCAGCACCTACCGTATTTACATCACCACTAGCACACAAGATGACAAGGTCTCCAGCATCTATGGCAACGTAAATGAGCCCATGACGATTGAAACTTCAGGCAGTTTCTTTCAATCATCACCCCTCGGCGGCACAACACCTGCGGGCATTGTGGAGGCCCTTTGGGGTTCTTATCCCTCCAATGAATTTGACAGTTTTGTCACGATTGGAATTGACCAACCAGCATCGAATTCTCAAGGTCAGTCTGACATCACAATTTTAGAGTCCGGGAACGACTCATGGGTTGCCAACTTTGAGCCAGAGGACGACTCTAACGGGTCGAGTTTTGAAATCAACGATCTCACTGGGGGCGGATGGTTCACTTTGCCAAGCGCAACGAACGGGATTGGTGGACCCGCTCAACGTGTTTTGATCGCGCAATTGACCACAGATGGTGACTTGTCAGGCAACATCAACGCTCAAATTTTCCTCGACGGTGACAACATCAACGGAACGGTGTACTTGCCTTTCACACTTTCCAATCCAGGTTGTACTGACAACTTGGCTTGCAACTATGACGAAACAGCAAACAGCGACAACGGCTCTTGCGTCTTTGCAAATGAGCCTTGCGAAACATGTGATGGTGGCCTCGTGGCCTCCAATGACAGCGACAGCGATGGCATCTGTGACGACATAGATACTTGCGAAGGCACGCTTGACGCTTGCGGCGTATGCAACGGCCCCGGTGAAACTTTCGAATGCGGTTGCGAT
>DDCX01000078.1:0-10860 GCA_002336475.1 Flavobacteriales bacterium UBA1995
GGAGAAGACGTGGAGGTCAGCATTGAATGCGACGGATCCATCTTTATCAACGATGCCCAAGTCACCGTGGCCGATATCCTCACAGACAATGGCGTGGTTCACGTCATTGACGCTGTGCTCTTGCCACCGGCACCAGAAAACGACTGCGCCGATGGAGACTGCTGCGGGGAAGGCACCGTTTGGGATGCTGAACTCGGCCAATGTGTGGTCGACGACGACGGCTGCCCCCAGGATGTGGACGGAGACTTCTTCATCTCAGTGGGTGACGTTTTGAGCATTTTGGTCTACTTCGGCCACAACTGCAACTGATGTTGAGACCCTATTGAAAGAAACCGAAAAGGGGCTGTTCACGCAGCCCCTTTTTTTTGAGCTTACTTTCCCTGTTCATGCGGATGGTGTTCTTCTTTATGGTTCCCCTGCTCATCGCACTCGCCAGCTGCGGTTCAGCAAAGCAGGACACCTCTGACTCAGCTTTACCCAAACAAGGAGTCACAGCTTTTGAAAGCATTCAGGGCACTCCGTTTGACATAAGGGTGTTTGTTGACCCGGGCGAAGCTGACAGTGTGCCTCAATTCATCTTGGTCACGGAGCTGGACCTTCCCGAGGGCTCTTATGTGATCTCGGCCCTTTCGGAACGTGACTACTTGGGCAAGTTCAACGTAACATGGAAAGACACAGCCATCGTACCTGCTGGGCCATTGACCGAGTCACCGCCATCGATGCCCGGGTGGGAGCCCTTTGACAAGGTGTATACGCCCATGATGAAGACGTCCACAACCTTGCGACAACCTTGGCATTCCACCTCGGGTATCGGACCAGTTTCTGGACAGGTTTTCTTCGTTTTAGAGCCACAATGCATCCCCTATGCGATGGATTTTACCGTAGAAAAAGAACCCGACGGATGGTCCGCCACTTACGGCGTGGTGTATGTGGCCAATCCAGGCTGAAGTGCCTCAGTCCTCGGTTACAACCGCTGCGTCAGAAGCCCCACTTTCCTCAGAAAGGGAAAGAATCCTGCTGCTCTCGTCAGCATCGATCATGGCCACATCGCGCAGCTTGCGCTCCATGACGTTGGTTCGGGTATTTCTGAGCTTTTCCAGTTCANNACCGCTTCCAATATCTTCCAGACCTCACTGCTCCGCTTGGTCACAGCCAAAGTCCGGAATCCCATCTGCAAACTGTTCAGCAAGGCCGACATGGTCGTAGGTCCTGTTATGGTGATGCGGTACTTCCGCTGCAATGTTTCGAAAATGCCAGGGTGCCTCAACACCTCTGCATATAGACTCTCCACCGGCAAGAACATGATGCCAAAATCAGTGGTGTGGGGCACCTCTACATACTTCTCACTGATGTCTTTGGCAAAAGACTCTATGGTGCGGGCCAACGCCTTCTCAGACGCTTGAATGGCCGCCAAGTCTCCGGACTCACGCGCATTTAACAGGTCTTCATATCCCTTGAGCGGAAACTTGCTGTCGATGGGGAGCCACACCATCTCATTGTTGTCCTGACCCGGCATCCGGACCGCGAACTCCACCCGCTCTGAACTTCCCGGACGGGTGGCAATGTTCTCCTCGTACTGCTCTGTGGTCAGCAGCTGCTCGAGAATGTTGCCCAATTGATACTCTCCCAAGATGCCCTTGGTTTTGACATTGGTCAAGACCTTCTTGAGGTCACCGACACCACTGGCCAATGTTTGCATCTCTCCCAGCCCTTTGTGGACCTGTTCCAGCCTGTCACTGACTTGCTTGAAAGACTCCCCGAGGCGCTTCTCCAAAGTAACCTCGAGCTTCTCATCCACCGTCTTGCGCATCTCATCCAACCGCTTGCCGTTGTCTTCGCGCATTTCCTTGAGTTGCTTCTCCACCGTGCCCCTGACGTCCTTGACCGAGTCCAGGCTCTTTTTGCCTTGATCGTCGAGTTGCTTCAGCAAATCGCCAAACCGGTCGCGCATCACATCGGACTGGGCCTTCCCTTGATCGTCCACCTGCTTTCGAAAAGCATCAAACCCCTCCGTCAACTCTTTCCGCTGGGCTTGGGCCAGCTCGGCACCCTCCTTGCGGTTCTCTCGAAATTCTTCGCGCAATGTGGCCTCCAATCGATCCATTCGCTCCTCAATCTTCCCTGCATCTGCACCATCCTCCTGTCGGACGCGCGTCATCACCAAAAAACATGCAAGGGCAGAAAACAGAGCGGCAAGCGCAGAAAGAATGAGGGCGAAGGGCATTGTGTGCAGAATCGAAAACTAGAAGAGGAAAGGTAGCGGGATTTGATGCTCATGACGCGACCCGTTGTCTTGAACACTGCACGCCAATGCTCCACCTGGTATAGGGGCGCCCCTTTCTGTCCCATTCCTTGATGAAGGTGCTCAAAACGAGTCCCTACTTCCATGGCACGAAACAAAAAAAAGTGTGCCGCGTATCACGTTCCAATTAAAACAAATTTCTTGTCGAAAGAACTTGAGGCAAACACCTTAAATCAATGAAACATTTATTTCCTTTTCTTGGAGGCTTGGTGACTTTTATGGTCGTCAGCACGATCTTTTACATGGGCATCATGCCCTATCCAACGAGCTCCTGCGTCGTTCCTGAAGACCAGATGAACATGGGCGCTATGCTCTTGGGCAATGTTTTGGTGGTGAGCTTGGCCGTCTATTTGGTCAATCTGGGCCGCGGTTTTTCTGCAGCCAATGGAGCCCGGCACGGTGCCGTCGCTGGCCTGACTGCCAATGGCTTCCTCAACATCTTCGTTTACGCCTTCTTCACCTGTGATGGCGGACACATTTTTCCATTGGAAGAGGCCATCATCGACGTCGTGGCCAATGTGGTCTTCATGGCCGCAACAGGAGCTGTGATTGGCATTCTATACAAGCGGAATGCCGCTAAAAGCGCAGCCTAAAATGAATACCAAAACAGCAGCCACCATCATCGGTGGCATTTACCTCCTCCAGGCCATCGGCATCTTCTTTGGTGCGGGTGACATTACTTCGATGGCCTTTCCCGGCGTTACCGAAAATGACACGGCCCTGAACGTCGGCACTTTGATGCACCAAGCGCTGGCCGGCATGGCCTTTGGAACTGCCGTGATCATGTTGTTTGTGCGTCAAATAAAAGTGGGCAGCGCGCCCATATTCCGAGGATTCGCAATAGGATCCTTGGGTATCGTTGGCGTAGCCTGCTTTCACTGGGCCACACAGCCTGTTGAACCGCCGCTCCCATTGCTCGTGACCATGGCTGGTTTGGCCATTTATGCATGGCTGGTTGCTGCGCGTCAAAGCGCTTGACTAACGTGAATTGAAAAGCCCCTTGAACCCCAGGTTCGAGGGGCTTTTTCGTGCCCAAAATCAGCGGGACTTTTGCCGCCCCCCATCCACTTCTCCTTTTTTCCTGAGGGCAAGAATGGTCCCTTGTTCTTATCAGCGACGCTCAGTGCTGGTGGACAAAGTGTTTGCGATCAAAACGGAAGCGCTCACCATAGATTCCTCCCTCTGCCCGCTTCCCTGCAGAAATCACCATGGTGACCAGCGCCTGTCGAGGCAACCCCAAAATGCGCTTAACACGCGCGCTGTCCATGCCCTCCATCGGACAGGTATCGAATCCATGCGCACGCATGGCCAACATAAAATGAGCACAGGCCAACGCCGTTGATTTGTGGGCCCAAATCCGCATGCCCCACTTGCCGATGGGTTCCCGCGGGTATGGTTTGGTGCGGCCGCGCCAGCGGGTGATGGCCCACTTGAAAGGCGTGCGCCAACCCAAAGCCCCTTGATCGTAGACCATGGGCGTGATCTTGCGGTAATACTGGTAAGCGCCTTTGGGCACATCGCCTTTGCGGTCAAAGGCCTCGATCATCCACTGGTTGTTTCTGCGCCATAAATCGGGCCGCCCCACAAACACCAGCAGTTCAGGTGCGGTCCCCGCCGCCGGTTGGGACAAACAAGCTTTGACCAGTGCCGCTTTTTTATCGGCGTCCACCACGTGGTGAATCTCCCAAGCCTGCAGGTTCGAGGAGTTCGGTGCCTTCAGAGCGGCATCCAAACAGGCCTCCATCACATCCTCAGGTACCCGATCATCTGCATAGACCCGCACACTGCGGCGAGAATCCACCACGGCATGAAATGCTGCTGCATCCGTTTCAGGTGCAGGGGCCGCCTGGCGCGATTTCGCTTCAACCGGCTTGAAAATGTTGGCTTTGGACATGGCGCCAAAGATGCAGTGTGCGCCCATGCCATTTGCAAGAACGCCTCATTGGATCACCACAAGTTCAATTCCAGAGCATGGCCGCGAAAGCTGAAGCGCTGCTGTCCTGCCTGACGTCGTAAGTCTGCTTGAGCAAAACCACGGCGGTGTTGGTCTTGGGGTCGGCATAATGGGTGGTGTTGAAATACCCACTCCAAAAGAAGGAGCCCGCCGCATCTCCGCTTGTACGAACGCCACACACCAATCCCTGGTGCCACCCCCCCTCTAACAAACCCGGTGCCTGGTCCGACATGGCCGAGTCGATGGTCGCTTCTGCCAACAGACGGGTTCCGTCGGCCACACCGCGGTCTAAATAGCACTGAAGAAACTTGGCATAATCAGATGCTGTAGACGTCAAGCCCGCCCCACCGCTGCACAGCGGCCA
The DNA here is from genome assembly GCA_002336475.1 of Flavobacteriales bacterium UBA1995. Classification (GTDB taxonomy): domain Bacteria; phylum Bacteroidota; class Bacteroidia; order Flavobacteriales_D; family Sanyastnellaceae; genus UBA8752. The sequence continues at coordinate 4,621 of DDCX01000078.1, forward strand.
CTCTGGGTGCAACGGATAATCGGTGGTGTACCGGGGATGCTTGTGGGCCGCCCATTCACCCTGTTGATTGCCCGGTTCCGATACCGACACAAGGCGATCCCGTGCAGCTTCGGGCAATACAAAATGGGTGTCATTCATACCCAGTGGGCCCAGCACTGCTTCTTGAAGGAACCCAACATAGGGCTGGCCAGAAGCCTCTTCGATCACGGCCACGAGCACATCCAATCCCAAACTGTAATTCCATTGATCCCCAGGCTGGTGAATCAGACAAGTTGAAGCGATGTTGCGGGCGTTGTCACGGGTGGAACGGCCATCGACTGGAAACAGGTCCAACACATCATGCTTCTCATAGAGGGCAGCAAACCTGGGGTCACCAATTTCGCCATAAGAAATGCCGCAGGTATGCGTCATCAGATGGCGCACGGTCATCTGCACGGCGGTGGGCTGGGTGGTAAATGTCGCATCGCTGAACAACGAATCGAGCACACCCATGGCCGCGAATTCTGGGAGATATTGGGCCACAGGGTCATCCAATCCCAATTGACCCCGCTCCCACAACACCAACGCCGCTGTCGCTGTGAGGGACTTGCTCTGAGAACAGATTCTAAACAGGTCATCCTTTTCCATGGGGCGTCCCGACATGGGGTCGGACGTGCCGTAGGCCTCGTGAACCGCCACCTCGCCATCACGAGAGATGAGCAACACTGCACCCGGGATTTGGCCCGCTTCCACCGACCACTGTATGGCGCTGTCGAGCCTTCCCCAATCTGCCTCCCATTGACCGCGTGGCCATGGCCCATCCGTGGACGCGCCGTTCTGAAACACGACATACGCGTTGAGTGAAACCGCAACGGTGAGCCACATCACATAGGGAGCGATGCCCCACTTGGCGGCGCCCAAGGAAGACCATGCGCGGGCTGCCATCAGTCCGATGGTGGCAAACAACACAAGGATCTCCACCAAGGCCATTTCGGTCTGCTGCCATCCAAAGAAGATGGGATTCCACGCGACGTTAAGCAGCCAAGCTGCTGCGAACATCACGGCCCACCGCTGGCGTCCCGCTCCTGCCGCCAACTGGTTCCACGCCGCAGCCATAAACCAAGTAAAACCGAGCATCACGGTCGTCCAAGCGGCTCCGAAAACCCAGCCGGGTGGTGTCCACGGGGCCTTGGCCAGTCCGGCATACCAGTCCGATGCCACACCTGGCCCTGTGGCCATGCTGCCCAAAGCCAAGCCCGCAAAATTTAGTGTCCCGAAAATCAGGATCAACGTAGCCTTTCTCTTGGTCATGTGCGCGCCTTTGAGGCCGCAACTTCGGCCATGGCGCCTTAATCTACAATGAGGCGCACCGCCTGTGCAGCAGCCCCTTCGGGACGCAACACCAAGACCAAAGCTCCAGATGGCCATCCCGCGGCATCCAGAGACAACGGACCATGTCCTTGCCCACTGTCGCGCGTCCGGCCAGTGGCGTCGACCAAAGACCATTCAAAGGCCTGATCCAAGCCCTTTGGCTTCACCTGCAGCCGATCACCGACAGGGTTGGGCCAAACGGCGAAAGCATCAGAGGGCGTGCCGGACATCACCTCCACCCCATTGATTCCCAAAACCTCTTGCACCGCACGGACCGCATTGACCTTGCCCCATCCCCACACGGTGCTGCCCTCGGCCGGAATCTCACCTGTATGGTCGTCTTCTCGCGCAGTCACCCTCAAAGCCTCCCGCACCCCGTCCACAGTCAATTCAGGATTGGCTTGCAACATCAACGCTACGATGCCCGCCACGGCAGGCCCGCTCATGCTGGTGCCGGACAGCTTGGCAAAGGAATATGTGATTCCATTGAATTCAACGGTTTCAGTGGCGTTGAAACTCGCATCTGTAAAGGAGCTCATAGACGACTCTACCGACACGCCAGGCGCCGAAATCTCAGGCTTTAGGCGCCCGTCCAGCGTGGGCCCCAGGGTAGAGAAGTTGGCCAACGTGCCACCCCCCTCGTTGCCCAGGGGATTGAGGTACTCGGAGTAATACGCTGCTACAGCGATAACACTCTCAGAGCAAGCGGGGCTTTGAACCCCGAAGTCAGGATTTCCATCCAACCAACCGTCGCTGGTGGACATGAAATCTTGCCCCCAATTGCCCACGCCATTGGAGAGGTGGGTGGTGTTCCAACAGTGCACCACACCGCCTTCGGCCGCCACTTGCAGACCGACCCCGACCGGAGCAGTGCCTTTGCGGATGCGGAAACGCGCAAAAGGCCGACCATTGGCAGGGTGGGCCGCTTCCACCACCAGGTCAAACGGAATGGTGTCGCCATCGTGAATCAGCATGGAGTCCAGCATCATGGGCCCATCCTCTGTGGCATACCACGGGCTCTCCAGCACCACATTGCTGCCCATGGAAGTGAGCATGAACCCGGCGCTGAAGTCGGCCCCCTCCTCTCCCCACATCGTCAAAGCCTGGCCCCACATGCTGGGGTGGGCCGACTCGGGATAGAACTGCACGCGTGTGCGCATGGTGTCCGCCTCAAACGCATGGGACACGTGGAAATCGCTGTCCCCATTGTTACCCGCTGACGCGACGAAAACAACCCCTTCTTCAGACATGGCATCGATGAATTGGTTGATCAAACCTTGGCCATCCTTTGTACCGAATTGCGGCAGACTCCAGCTGTTGTTGATGACCAGGCGCTTGCCATCGGCTTCAGCCACGCCCTGCATCCAAGCAAAGGCGTCCATGGCGGCGGCTTCGTCAATCAAGAAGGTGGCAAAGAGCAGCTCCGAACGGGGCGCCATTCCGATGAGCTCTACGCCTGCGCCTGCGCCACCGGCGATGCCCGCGACATGGGTGCCGTGGTAGGCGAAGCTGTATATGTTGGCCGTATCAGCAGCCAGCAAAGCAATGTCTTCTGGAGTCTCAGCCCCGCGGCCATAACTGTATCCTGCGGGCGCTGGACCAGTTTGCCTGAATTGGTCCCACACGCCGCGGACGCGGCTGTATGTCAGGGCAGAATCGTAAAACATGGGATGGGTGTAGTCGAACCCCCAGTCGACCACCCCGATCAACACGTCCTCACCGTGAAAGGCCTCGGGCAATCCCAAACCTGCCTGCACGCTGTCGGCCCGGGTGCCATATCGGGCCTTTTCCAAATCAGCAACAGCCTTTCCCGCAATGTGCCATTGCGCCAGAGGCAAGTCCTCGAGCACAGACAATGCATCGACATCCACACGAAACGACAGCACCCCGCCTTTGCTCGCCCCCACCATGACCGCTGGGGCCATGGCGGTCATGGCCTCCATCGCAGCCGCCGCGTTTTGCATCGGAAGCTGGCCCACAAAGCCCACCGTAAGCCGCCCCTCCATCCTTGCTACCGGATACTGGCTCACTTCCTCAATGAATGCCTTGTCCTCAGGATATGCGTTGCGCAAATCCATCAGCTCCGACAAGGCCATCCGGGTGGTCATCGGGACTTGCGCCGCATGGGAGCCTTGGGCATCAACAGAAGCCGAACAGGCCAAAACAAAACAGAGGGCGATAGCTTGACTGCGCATGTCGGCCAAAGATGGTGCGCAATTCACACGGGCGCCGCTACTTGTGCTTGATGAACCTCTGGTGGGTATACAGCACAAATACGAAAGCCACGATCACCATCCCCAACAAGTGCATGTCATCTGGCGCTGCACCCGGAAACTCACCCCGATACCTCGCCAAAAAGGTCAAGCCCATGACAAGCCCCGCGTAATACACAAAAACAGCGTGCATGGGCGCTTTTGCCCGAACATGACGCACGCGCCAAGGCTGGGACAAAATCAACACATAGGCCAACGCACCACCAATGGCCTTTGGAATTTCAGGTTCAATGCCATTGAGGTACAGGTTAGCGGCGAGGTAACCGAAATGCAGCAGGTGCACCCAAGCGAAAAACAACGCGGCCAAAAAACCCGCTTCCCTTGCAGCTTCCCTGCGGTTCCAACGCAGCAAAAATGCCACTGAAACGAGATAGGCCAAAAACGAGAACCGCCCGCTGAAACGTGCCGCGAGCCTGACCCCTTCATTGAAGGGGTCACCGCACATGAAACCCATCCATCCCAGTGAAGCCTGTATCAAAAACCCCACCAAGAGAACACCCCAAAAACGAGTTCCACGCATGCCGCCAATCTATGGCAATCCGACCGCAGCCCCCATGCGGATTTAAGATGGGAGCGATGTCAAGGGAACGCTGGCACAGTCAAGCCTTGCCCTTGAGGTCTTCCCTGAGGCCTTCGATCGCAGCATGGATGTCACGCAATACCGACAAAGTGCCGACCTCATCCACTGTCGTGGCTGTGCCTCTCGACATTCTGGATTCCTGAAATTCATCCCGGGCACGCATGACCTTCTCTTTGAATTCAGCGGCATCTAGGATACCCACCAACTTCATATCGGCTCCTGTTTGTGCGCTGTTGCCCGCTGTCTCCACTTTGAGAATGCGCAGGTCAAACCATTTGAGCAGGGGGTTGTCGATGAAGGTCAAATCTTGGATGTTCTCCAACGGAATGGTCTTTTCGGTCTTGAAGTAATGCCCCTTTGAAAACCGCAGGTGTCGGCTGGTCAAGCTGCACGTTAAACTCCGGTAATGAATACGAGAAACCCATTGGCCCCACCCCAAAATCCAAATGAGCAGCAATGGAATGCCCACGACGGTCGCCAACAGAATCAGCGCAATGGAAAAGAACAGGTATTGCTGAAGACGTGGGTTGAATTCAGCTTTGAATAAGGCGCTCTCTGAGGTCATGCGCTGAAGATAGTCTGATAACCACGGTGTACGATCGCTCAAACCAGCGGTGCAGTGGGCCGAGCCAAGCGCCTGTGGGTGCCAGAGAGGTCACCCACAGCTTTAATCGGCGCCATCGTATCCGCCCCCTTGATCGGAGGAAAGCAGCATCAATCTAAGATGCAGCGCACCGAAAAACCGCTGCGCAAATCGCTGTCGCTGCGGGTCATGTCCAAGTCGCCATTGTTGAGATAGCGGAACCACAGTTCACCGCCCGATGGCGAAGAAGACCACATGTAGGCGCTCGCCCCGGCATCCAGAAAAACGCCGTTGTTCCTGAAACGATAGCCACCCGGAACTCCCGAGAAACCCACAATATCCTGGCCGTTCCCTGAATTGTACCAGCCCGAAGTTGTTTTGAGGGCCACGCCCTCCTGCCCACCATATCCCATTTCGTCCAGGACGTCCTCTAAAACCGTCCAATCCTCATCGGACGGGACATGCCAACCCACAGGACAAAGTCCCCGCCCATCGGAAACCGCATAGCCGTTGTACAGCCGTCCAAACGCCTCCAAAGAGACCGTTTCATCGCAGGCGTCCAAGGGAGACAACTCGGCACACCCTCCTGTACCCTCACCAAATATGACCGTGGCTCCGGAAGACAGGCCCGACCAAGCCGCAGCGTCTGTGACCGTTTCGATGGGCGTTCCATCGGTGTAATGGGCCGACCTGAGGTTTTCCGAAAACCAACACTGGCCCGCAATCTCTACCGTGTTGTACCCATATCCGTCGTGTGCAAGTACATCGCCACATGACCAGATCAGCTCGGGACCGTCACAGGTTCCAAACAGGGATAAAAACAGCACGAGATCAAAGGCGGAGTAGCACGAATCTCCCACGACGTAAGGCTGAAATTGCGGCGATGCATCGCCGTCCATCAGCCCGCATTCTCCGAACATACAGAGCACTGCAGTGAGGTCAGAAATGCCATAACAGCCATCACCGTCAAAGTCTGGATTGAACAGGGGAACCTCCGGCTCCTGGGCCCAGACCATCGCTGGCAACAGCATTAAAACACACAGCATTCGACTCATACCCTACAATATTGATCTCCTGCGGTGTAATCCCAAGCCCAGTCTGCAGATCGCCCATTGAATCCAACGAGACTTTATAATCCTGACTTTGTTGGGGTCTAAGCGCGATGGCCATCAAATAAAACATGTCCGATTCTGAATCGCACCCGCTATGCGTGCCACCCTCACGACCATCAAGAGGCTGGTGGTTCACTGGGGCGCTGGTGACGTTCAAAAGCCCCCTTCAGGTGCCCCGATCTGCTTTTTGTGCCTCGGTTGAAATATGAAGTCAAGGATTTATTATCTTGATGTCATGAACGTGCATCACACAATTCAACGGACCAATGGTCTGTGGTGGTGGCTCCCTTTCCCCGAGGGTAGCCCGTCCGTGCGCGTCTGATTCATTCCCATTTTCAAGAC
>DDCX01000078.1:10915-11594 GCA_002336475.1 Flavobacteriales bacterium UBA1995
TTTCAATTTCAGCGTCATGCGCACCACCAAAATCACCCTCGACGAACGCGAGCTCCCCACCCACTTCTACAACATCATTCCGGACATGCCGAATGCCCCGTTGCCCCCTTTGCATCCGGGCACCCGAGAGCCCATAGGTCCAGAGATGTTGGGGCCCCTCTTTCCCGAGGCACTCATTGCCCAAGAAATGAGCCCCGAACGGCACATTGAAATCCCGGAGCTCGTCCGCGAGAAATACCTCAAATACCGCCCCACTCCGGTCTTCCGAGCCTACGATTTGGAAAAACACCTCAACACTCCTGCCAAGATTTACTACAAGTACGAAGGGGTGAGTCCGAGCGGGTCACACAAGCCCAACACGGCTTTGGCCCAGGCTTACTACAACATGATGGAAGGCACGAAAAAAATCGTGACCGAAACCGGCGCCGGCCAATGGGGATCTGCCCTGGCCTTTGCTTGTGCCCAATTCGGTTTGGATTGCGAAGTCTTCATGGTGAAGCTCAGCTATGAGCAAAAGCCCTACCGCAAAACCCTCATGAACACCTATGGAGCGGAGGTACATGCCTCACCCAGCAACCTCACTGAAGCCGGGCGCTCCATTCTCGCTGGCGACCCGGGCTCACCCGGCAGCTTGGGCATCGCCATCAGCGAAGCGGTGGAAATTGCAGCGCAAGACCCC
>DDCX01000078.1:11644-13799 GCA_002336475.1 Flavobacteriales bacterium UBA1995
ATCATCGCACCTTTTGGTGGAGGATCCAACTTCGCGGGCATTGCCTTCCCCTTCCTCGGCAAAAACCTGAAAGAAGGAACCAAGATCCGATGCATTGCCAGCGAGCCCACTTCCTGCCCCAAACTCACCCGTGGCCAATTCCGGTACGACTTTGGAGACACCGTGGGCATGACCCCGCTCCTGCCCATGTACACGCTGGGACACAACTTTGTACCCGCCCCCATTCACGCCGGTGGATTGCGGTACCACGGCGCTGGTGTGGTGGTCTCACAATTGCTCAAGGATGAACTGATCGAGGCCCGGGCGCACGACCAACTGGCCTGCTTCGAAGCCGGCACCACCTTCGCCCGCATCGAGGGCATCCTGCCCGCACCCGAAACCTGCCACGCATTGGCCACGGCATTCGAAGAGGCCAAGCGGTGCCGCGAAGAAGGCAAAGAAGAGACCATCCTCATTCACCTCTGTGGACACGGCCACTTCGACCTTGGCGCCTACGAAACGTACCTCCGCGGAGAGTTGAAACTGCACGAACTCAGCGAGGAGGAAATCGCAGCGTCACTGGCCAAACTCGACACCCCGACCATAGGCTGATCAAGGGTTCTTTCAACAAGAAAAAGCCCCACCTGGACCGTCCAGGTGGGGCTTTTCTATCTGAGGGTTGCACCCCATCAGTTTGCTGGTGGTTCAGGTATTTCAGCTCCTGGCATCAGGTGCACCACCAGCACCAAGGCCATAACAGCGACAAACCAGTATCCCACATTGACCAAAATGCCCGACCAACTGCGGCGCTCGAACAACAGGTTGATCACCAAAACCGGCATCCCGAGGTATCCAAACGTCATGAAACCATGGTAGGTGGCGTGGGCAATGACACTGCTCTCGTCACCGTGTCCGTGATACCGCATGGCGAAATAATACGCGAGGGTAAAAGACATGAGAAAGGTCACGCCCATGGTCACCGCCATGTTGCCCTTTTTCAGATCCTCCTCACTGAAGCCCAAACTGTTCATCCAAGCCTTTCCAAAAGCCTTGGGGTGATACCAAATCATGCCGATGAGCATGGGAGTCAGTGCTGCGAGGGTAATGCCGAGCCAGTTCAGCTCATATCCGTAATATCCAGTCATGTTGTTTTGATTTGCGCCCAGAATGTAGACCGATTTAGTTGACTTTCAACACAGTGAACCTCCCGCTCTTCGGCAGGGTCCCAATGCATTGCCAAATTGGAAGACGCTGTGACGCGCGACACAAATGCGACGCCTCTACCTTTAAGGGATGCGCAAGACATTGGTTTTCATAACAACTGGACTTCTAGGCATCATGGGCAGCACCACGGCCCAAGACGGCTGCATCGACCCCAACCTCATCGACCCCAACGTCCTTTGCCCCGGCGTCTACGACCCGGTATGCGGCTGTGACGGCGAGACTTACTCCAACGTCTGCATTGCCACATATTTCGCCGGCGTCACCTCCACCACACCCGGGGAATGCGGAGACGGGGACGTCACTGTGGAACCCTGTGAAGACATAGCCGGCATTGACTTCGGCTTGTGTGACGCCATTCTCGGCTTTGCCCGCATCAACGGTTACTGCACAGAAATCAGCGGCTGTGGCACCACCATCGGTCCAGTCAATTACAGCCCCGCCTTTTACAGCTCACTGGAAGAGTGCGTCGTCAGCTGCAACGAAGGCTGCATCAGCCAAGAGTACCTCGACATGGGGCCGATGATCGACTGTGCCCCCGAAATCAGCCAAGTCTGTGGTTGCAATGGGAACACTTATGACAATGCATGCATCGCCCAATACTTCGGTGGCAACGTCAATTGGACCGACGGCCCCTGCGTGGTCATCGAATACGGAGGGTGCACCTATCCAGGCGCCTGCAATTACGATGACGGCGCAGCCTACGAGGACGGCAGCTGCCTCTTCCCCCCCCAGCACTGCCCCATCACGCCCGGCACTCCCGGAGGCGGCTGCACATACACCGACGCCGAGAACTACGACGACGCGGCGACTTGGGACGATGGCTCCTGCACCTACCCCCCCTGCAACTCAGACTGCCAAGAAGACATCAACAACGACGGCATCGTCAGCGTCTCTGACGTCCTCCTCCTCCTCGGCCAATTCGGCATGACCTGCGAATAAGCAGTCCCAACGA
>DDCX01000063.1 GCA_002336475.1 Flavobacteriales bacterium UBA1995
GGGTAGTCGGGGTTGGAGCCGATGCCGTCGCGCCACAGCTGTGGGTTGTCGGAGCTGACCCGGAGGCCGTAGCCCTCCCCTGCTGGCACAAAGAAGTTCAGGTCGACGGTGTTCTCCCCGTCTTCCATGTTGACTGTGGAAGACTGGAGCGTTGCGCCACTGGCGTCGACGAGCGTCACCTGTCGTGAACCAAGCCCGCTGGCATAAGCCTTGACTGACTCGAGGGTCATGTTCTGGTAGGCGTCGAAGACGAGCCAGAAGCCGTTGTTCTGGTGGAACTGTCCGTTGTCGAGGTCGCGCTCATCCTTGGCGCCTGTGGCGGTGGTGCCGTCGTTGACCGACTCGCTCGCCACCCAGAACGTCGTGGTCTGGTCCACATACACGGGGTAGTCTGAACCGGCGCCGATGGGCATCATGGTGTCTTCGGCATCGTACCACAACAGGTTCTCGCCGGTGGCGTTGAGGGCCACTTCTGCGGGGTCCGCAATGGTGAAGTCCTCTGTGGTCGGTGCTTCTGGATAACCATACACGTTGACTTCGATCAGGTCGCTGGTGGCGGTATTGCCGCAGACATCGGTGAAGTCCAACTGGAACTCTCCAGAATTGGACACCTCCAAGCTCTGCGCTTCCACGCCCACATTCCATGCATAAGTGCCGCCTTCAGGACCGCTGAGGATCACAGAGCCTCCTTCGCAAAAACCGAGCTGGCCGTCAAAGTCGATGGCTGGGGTCACGGTTTCCAGCACCGCGATGCTCACGGGGTCGGATTCAAAGCTGCAGCCGGCCTCGTCGGTGAGGATGACCGTGTAGTCGCCCGCTTCCGAAACTTCGATGCTGGACTCGGTCGCCCCGTTGCTCCACTCCGTGAGGTAGCCTTCCATGGTGGTCAGCGTCACGGTTTCGCCTGGGCACAACACCCCTGCCACTCCGCTCTGGGTGATGGTGGCGTCGATGAAGCAGAACGGGGGCAGCACGATGTCGTCTACCCAGCAGGCGTCGGCGCCTGAAGAGATGATGTTGTCCTTTTCGTAAGACCACGTGATGGTGTGGTATCCTGCCGTGAGGCCAAAGGATTCTGTATCCCAGTCGAGTTCTCCTGACCACTCTGCGACCTGCTGGCCGTCGATGTACATGCGCAGGTAGTCCCAGCCGTCTTCGGTGGAGACCCTGCGGGCAAAGCTCATTTCGCCGTCGCCGAGGAATTCGAGCCCGATGGTCAATGCCGTGCTTTGGTTGTCATTGATGTCGCCGCTTTCCATGCAGAAGTCGCCCTGGTAGGGGTTGTTGTCGGTTACAAACCAGTCCTCGTTGCCGTCATAGGCCCATGGGAAGGTCGCATCGTCGCCACTCTCCCACGTCTCCATGATGAGGTTGATGGGCTCGAAGAAATCAGCAGAAGTCAGGTACAGGTCCTGCTCATCCGGCCCGAACGTATTGAACGTAAAGGTCATGGGCAGCAATCCACCTGGAGCGGCGTCCTCGGACACCTCCACTCCATAGCCCTGCGTAAACGTGGCGCCTGGCTCGATGTCCTCCATGACATAGTCGCCGTTGTTGAACATCGTGACGTCGGGGTGCTCGAAGTCCAAGAGGCCCAAGCCACCGGGGGCGGCATCGTGGCCGTCGTTGATGATGGTAAAGGTGAGCATGGCCGTCTCGCCGCTTTCGAGGATGCTGTTTCCACCGTCTTCTACCGTGAGGTCGAGGATGGTGAAATGGGGGGCGTTGAGGACCACATTGAAAGCGGCCATCCATACGTTGCCGTCGGCGTCGGTCATCTCTACATCGAAGACCGCGACGTGCTGGTCTTCTACACCGGCCACAACGTCAAACGCAAATCCGGGCAGCGTGAGCGTGCCCTCGGCGTCGATGTCGCCTGCGGATTCCATGCCGTCGGTGATCACGACCCACGCGTCTTCGGTGGTGATGGTCACCATCACGTCCATGGCGGTCTCGATGCCTACGTTGGCGAGGTTGAGTTCCAACGCGATGCTCTCGCCCTGGTCCACATTGCCGTCGCTGTCGCCCGTGATGTCCACGGTGGTGTTGCCATTGCTCAATACATAGGGTCCTGCCGCGGGCACCGCTTGCACCACCGCCTGATAGGGAATGGTGTTGTAGGCGGTTCCGGTAATCAGGTAATCGCCAGGCACGGAGATGGGCTCTGCGAGCTCCATGGTCACCGTCCCGTTTTCCACAAACCCTGTTCCGAGGATTTCCCCGTTGAAGGTCAAGGCCACCAAGGCCCCTTCGTTGGCGCTGGTCACCGTAATGGAAGGTGTTCCCAGGAAGTACACATCCTGGTGGCCGAGGGCGAGGTTTTCGGGGAATGCCGTGCGCATCACCACGGTGGGGTCACCGAAGATGCACCAGGTGTCCATCATCTCCTCTCCTGCTCCGCCGTAGGAATCGATCATCCCCGCGCAGCCGTGGGCCACGATGGAACCAAAGGTGTGGTTGATCTCGACTTCGCCTTCTTCGACCACGAGGTCGACCATCTCGTCTTGGCCCCGCATGGGCGGTGCCCAGCTTTGCAACACGCTCGAGAACGCGCCACCGATGCCTCCTGCAGGAGCGCCGTTGGCGGTGTGCTTGATCCACACCTCTCCGAAGCAGTCGCCTGAGCCTTCGCCTTCGTCAAAGTCGCCCACGCAGCAAGCGACGGGCACAAAGAAGCCGTACATGCCGGCATTGGTGGTCTGACCGATGGCGTTCACGTCAAATCCGCTGGAGGCGATGCCCCCGTGGTATCCGTGACCGGTGTAGTTGATGAACGAGAGTCCTTTGTTGACCAGTTGGACCATGTCGTTGGCGTTCGGGTTGCCCGCCTCGTCGGCGGTCTCCCCGCCCGTGGGGCTTCCGCCACCCTGGTTGCCGTCATAGAGCTCCCATACCTCCTGAAATCCGTAGTCAAGGAGCTGGTCCTTGATGGCGTTCTGGTGCTGCCAGTCGGACTCGTTGTTGTCGCCGATGCCGGCGCCTTCGTTGGATCCGATGCCCACCGCGATGTTGAACCACTCCTCTCCGAGGTAGGGGGTCTTCTCGTACTCGAGGGTCCGGTCTACGAGGGTCTGCATCTCGGCCACATTGTGCACGAGCAGGCGGCCTACAAAGAACTCTGGGTAGTGGTCGTTGCCTTCTACGAAACCGTAGCAGGGGTCGCAGTATCCTGATCCTCCGCCGTTGGTGATGAGTGTGGCAGCGACCTGGTCCTCATCTCCTGCGAGGATCACGTGGGTCAAGCCTTCGTTGAAGTATTGGTCGGACAGGAAGTCCTTGATGGCGTCGTAGTCGTTGCCGAAATCAGCGGCGTAGACCACCTCGGTCTCGAGTCCCTTTTCGCGCTTCCAAGCGATGAGGGGTGCGAGGACGTCGTCGTACATGGCGTCGGTCACCACGACCACCTTGCCGTGTTCCTGCACGTAGTCGTAGCGGGACTCTAAGCTGCTGGCATTGAGGAAACGCTGGGCGGCATCGCCCATGGCCTGCGGCGTCATGCGCACTGGGGCTACGGCGGGGTTCACCGCTGCGGCTTCGGTCTCGACCACACGCACGGTGATGCTCTGGTAGGTGCGCAGCACACCCGATGTGGGGTTGTACTGGAAGGGGTGGGCCCAAATGGACTGACCGCGCAATCCGCGCTCCACAAAGGGGGTGCGGAGCACCGCTGCCTGTGCCGGGAAGAACCCGTCTTCTTCGTAAACGGCACCCTGCTCAAAGGGCACGGTTGCGGGGTCTACGTTGCGGTACAAGTTGCCCTTGCTGGGCGCTATACTGACACCTTGGATGTCGGTAAAGGCCACCTCTACAATCTCCAGCGCGGTGCCGGCATTGGCACCAATCAACAGCGTGGCATCGGCCTTGGAAAGGTCCGGAGCACCCGCCCGAAGGAGTGGGGTGTCGCCCAACACCCGGGGAATGATGGCCACGCCATCGGGGGTGGACACCTCTTCAAACACGGGGTCTGAAAAGTCGAAGCGCACCACCGTGCCTTCATGGTTGTCGGCGACCAGGGTGGCGTTCTGGGCCATGGCTCCTGTCGCATGGAGCAACAGGGAAAGCGCTACTGCGCAGCGGGTAAAAAAGGAAATGGTCATGGTTTCGGTTTGCAGGTTACTCCATGATGATCCGCACAGGCGGACGGCTCTCGTTGTGATTCAAAAAATACGTTCCTGGCACCAGTCCACGGGTCTCCAATACAGGATCGGGACCGGTCAGATCGATGGGACAAGAAACCAACGCGCCTTGCATGCTGAACAGTTGCATGGAGGCAGAAAGTCGGGTGCGGTTTAGGCCTTGGAGGGTCACAGGCTGCCCCACTGTGGCGGGAACGGGAAAAACCCGAACGCCATCGGGCTGGAGCGAAGGTCCTTGCAACGCGGATACGCCGCCATTGCGCAGGTCAAAGTAGACGTTGACCAAGGCATCTTGATTGCCCGTCGGCCAGACCCAAAAATGCAAGAAGCATTGGCCTTCCACCTCCAGTGCATTGACGATGAGCTTGAGGAAACCCGCCCCTTCTGCGCCCATGGCGAGCATGTCGGCATCTGCGGGTACGCCGGTGTAGCACTCACCCAAGTCGCACAGGTTTACGTCCCAGCCTTCAGTCCATCCACCTCCAATCCACCTCCAACTCAAGGCGAGGGAATCACCGGAAACATTGGGGAAGTCGATTTGGAAGATGCGGGTGATGCTGTCGGTCGCAAAGACATCGACCACACTGTCGCTGGGTTCAATGTCGAACTGAGCGCGCGCTGCCGGCAGTGCACAGAACACACTGAGGGTCACGAGCCAACAGATTTTCACCGTCTTCATCACTCGGGCAATTTACCCCTTCCCTTGCTGAATTTGGGTACACCTGCGGCCAAGAAACCACCACACAGTCCTGTTCAACGTGTCTCCTCGGAGAAATCCCTCCGCACTTCCCAACCTTCAAGGAGGTCCTGTGGAAGCCCCACTGGACCAAACTTTTCGTGCAAGGCAGTCTTGCGGTAAGCAAACAAGCCTTGGACCTGCCGCCTCACCCAAAACCCGGCCACCGCCTGACCCAGGCGGCCTGCCGGCAGTTTGTATTCCACAACGTCCATCACCGCTGTCCCTCCGTCTGGCAACGCTCGGAAAGCGTGGGTGTGGTCCCACAATGCAAAAGGACCCGACTCCTGAATGTCCCTGAACCATGCCCGTCCCGGTGCCTTCTCTGGCCCCTCAACCTCCATGATGAGGGTTTGCCATCCTGTGCGGATGCCCAACATGGGGGCCACAGAAATCTCAATCTCCAGTCCTGGGACGATGCGCTGGTCCCCGCCCTTTCCAACCTGCAGTTTTTGGTCGGGCGGGGTCAAGGGCGCCAGGTTTTGGGCGGTCGAAAAAAAGTCCCACAGCTCATCTATGGACGCGGCCAATCCTATGACCTCTGTCAACCGGTTCGCCCTCATTGGCACAAGGAGTCTGCAGCCCATGCTGCCATCAGCAGGCCGGGCTTGGCTCCGGTTTGAAAACCCAACGATTGGATGTAGCCTGAAGAGGCACTCAACAGCTTATTGGAAGGGTATGCCGGGTCTGTATTGAAGTCGAGGTCGATTTGCTCGACCTGCACCGTGGTCTCCTCTCGGATCAGGTGTGCAACCGCAACAGACCGCTCCGTTTCGCCCCACAGCTTGGTCCACATGTCCTCTATGCGCGGCACTTTTTCCTTGCGGTAAATGACATGGGCGCCTGCGCCCGGATAACGGAACACCACGGTGGTGGCGTAGACCGTATAGCTTCTGTAATTCTGGCTGTCACAGCCCACATACAAGGTGAATTTTTGGGCTGTTTGCTTCATTTCCCGCACATAATCGCAGACATCGAAACTGCGGCTCCCCCCCATCACCTTGAAGCTTCTGTTGGATCGGTCTTCTGCCATGCCATCAAGTTAGATGGGAGTTTTTCCGTTCTGTTGTTTCCTGCATTTGGTTTGTCCACAAAATGGTCCCACCGTGGATTGCAGGGGCACAAAACGTCTAGAAATGGAAACACCCGCCGTTGCGG
>DDCX01000137.1:0-9986 GCA_002336475.1 Flavobacteriales bacterium UBA1995
TGATTGTTCACGTCTTGCAGCCTCCTTTCACGACATTTTGCAAACCCGTTTTCCCCTCACCCCATGGCCACACCTTCTCTGCTTCGCATTGTGCCCGCCCACAATGAACCTATCGGTGAATTGCTGACCCAGCGCGCTTTCCCTACACACGCATTGTCGGACTTGAATCCGTTTCTCTTTTTGAACCACCACGGACCACAGGTCTACCCACCTCACAATGCTGGCCTGCCCTTTGGGCCGCACCCCCACAAAGGTTTTGAAACACTCACATTCATTGAAGAAGGCCTCCTTGCCCACCGCGATTCAACCGGTGGTTCGCACGTATCTGGACCTGGTGGAGCGCAGTGGATGACGGCGGGAAGCGGCATTGTTCACGCCGAAGTTTCGCCCGACGCCTTTTTGCGCGATGGAGGTCCAACCCACCTGCTGCAACTGTGGATGAACCTGCCGGCCTCGCTTAAAGGGGTCTCCCCCGCTTACCGTTCCGTGGAACCCCAAGACCTCGCCAATCTGAGCGGCGCGGATTGGTCGTGGGACATCATCAGCGGAAAAGCAGAGCACCGAGAGGGCAGCGTCCAAGGCCCTTTGACCTCGTTGACTGGACTGTTTACTTCTCGCGTTCACCTTACTGCTGGCGCACAATTCACCTGTGACATTCCCCAAGGACGCACGCTACTGCTGTATACCGTTCAAGGCGCCGTGCGCTGCGGTTCAGCGGAATTGAGGCCTTTTGTTACTCCCGTGTTTGATCGGTCTGGGGGGCCGTTGACACTGGATGCCCTTGAAGACGCTACAGTCATTCTCTGTCACGGAGACCCCATCGACGAGCCTGTGGTCTCGTACGGGCCTTTTGTGATGAACACAGAGGAGGAAATCCGTACGGCGTATTCGGAGTATCGGGCAGGTCAATACGGCACTGTGGATTGACCTGGCTTGCGGCATTGGATCAACGAATGACCGTCACCTGGCCGGTCCATCGGCGAGGGAGCCCCAGCTGGGTGTCGATGGTGATGACCCAGTTGAACACCTCATTGCCGGCAAAGTGGCTACCTGAAGCATATGCCCCCATCCAGCCTTGCTCTGGATCTTCTGTGAGGAACACCAAGTCTCCCCAACGGTTGTACACCTCGAGCCTGTAATCCTCGACCTGTTCTAGGGGTGAAACCGAAGGCAAGAAGAGGTCATTGACCCCATCATTGTCAGGTGTAAAACCTGAGGGCACATAGACCTGTACCTCCCCGATCACCTCTACTTCACGGCAGGTTTCATCGGCGCATCCAAACGGCGACGTCGCGGTCAAACAGACCTCGTAAATGTCGCCGAAATACGGAGCGAAAGTGTACCCCACAAAGGCGCCGGTACCCGCAGGTGTGCCATTGACCGACCAGTCCAATGCAACAGATGGCGATGGGCCCTCTGCCGTCAGTTCAACCTCACGCTGCCGGGTGGTGGGCTGCTCCGGATACATACTGAAGGTCGCTTGTGGAACCTCGAGCCCCACGACTGAAGCCACCGCTGTTGATGTGCACTGTAAATCGACATCTCCGGCGGTGACCGTACAGCTCACTGGCCACGCACCTTCACCCACTTCTTCCGACCAGCCCTGTGACTGCGATTGCCCTCCCGCCCATGTCCACAATGTGGAAAGGACCGCCCCTGAATATCCAGTGGCGTAGACCTGCAATTCTGGGGAGAACGGGGCACAATCCATCACCACAGTGTCAGACAACATCACTTCAGGCAAGGGGTCAATCCGAACGTTGAAGGACACCGTATCTGAGCATCCTGCTCCGTTGGTGACGGTCAAGGTAGAAGCGATGTTGCCCACAGCATCATCCGGCAATTGCCACTCCGGCCCGACAGCACTCCCGATGTCCGAGAACCACTGACACGTCCATTCCCCCCCACCATTGTTGGCCTCATGCACCACTGCCGATTCCCCCTCGCACCACAATGTGTCGGACGATACAGCAGCTTGAGGTGCAGCCAAAACATCCACGGGTGACACCTGCATGGCCGTGCACACTGCCCCTGTCAAATACGACTGACTTGCAACCAGTTGTACACTCTGAACTCCTGCATTGGTAGACACTTCAATTGGCAACATATTATCGGTCAGACTGATCTCGCCTCCTTCCCAAGTCCACGTGTACCCCACTTCGGCCCCCAATTCAGCCTCAGTCCACTGTACTTCAATGGGTTGCCCTTGGCAAACGGCATCCATTGAGAAATCGACCACAGGCAGCGGATGCACCTCGACCATGGTGGCCAACGTGTCGGCGCACCCATGGAGGGTGTTGACCACCAGCTCTAGGTTGTTGAGTCCTGTCGAAGGCACACCAAAAGAGACCACGTCACCACTGTCCAAAATGGTTCCCGATGCCGCCTCCCAATACCATGATGACAGGAGCACTTCATTGTTTGCCACAGCACTGCTGCTCGAAAACACGGCAGCGTCTCCCTCGCACAAGCCACCGGTGGCGTCCCAATCCGCTTCGGGCGTGGGCCAGACATCAGCGGTCACCATGTGACTGTCGGTACAAACGTGGCCGGAAGCAAACGTCGTGGACAGAGACAGTCCCAGCATCTGCGGTCCGTAAACTGCGGAAACCATGGGGCTCAAAACGCCATTGGATACCGTTGTCGCATTGCCATTCCATGTCCATGCAGCCAAGCTGCTGCTGAACCCTGTTTCATCGGTCATCTCAACGGCCATGGGCTCCCCTTCGCACACATTGGCCGCTGTAAATTCTGCCACAGGTGAAGGATGGGCCGTAACCACTCCCATGAGCTGGGCCGTGCAGCCACCGCTGCCTTCTACAGCAAGGGTCGCATCATAGACACCCGGCACGGGCATTCCAGCATCCAGGTCCGCTCCTACTGTTTCTGTTGATGCGCCGAGATGCGACCATGTCCAAGTCGAAGTGAGCGGAACCGAAGTGATCACCTGTGATGTAGACGAAATGGTCAACGGCCATCCGCTGCACACCTCTGCAGGCAGGTCCCATACCACCTCGGGCATGGCATGAATTTGGACTTGCTCCATTGTCTCGCTCACGCAAGCTGTGCCGCCTTCGGAGAGCGTTACTTGGAGCGTCACCAACTGCATGCCGGGTGTCGAAGTCAGTGATGCAGGCAACGCACCTGCGACCGACTCGATGGGCACTCCATTCCAAGTCCAAGTGGTGTCGATCTGTCCCCCCTCCGTGGGCGCAGTGCCCAGAGTCAATGGAACAGGGTCGCCCGCGCAGGCGACAAGAGGAAGCTCAAAATCTGCTTCAGGAGTACTCAATACCTCCACCACTGCTGCGGTATCTGCAGAACACCCGCCGGGCCCAGAGACTTCGAGGGAAACGGAATACAGCCCAGCAGAGGTGGCCACAAAATCCAGAACTTCAGGCGCCTCGCCTTCCTCAATGGCGGCAGCATCCGCAGCCCACTCAAAGTTGAGCGCATTGGACATGGCGCCACCTGCGCCCACAAAGATTCCGGTATCGCCGGCACACAAATGCGCTGGACCACCAATGCTGGCCTGTGGGGTCTCGTAGACGACGGCATCTGCACTGTCCAACGCAGAGCAAGAAACTCCCGTGGAATAGGCCATGGTCAATTGCACCATTACGGTAGGCAGGCCAGGTACGGTCGAGACTGCCAGCGGCAAGGTGTCCGACACCACTTCCAATGGTGTGCCTTCCCAACTCCAGGTCGCAACGCCGAAGAACATGCTGTCTGGCGCTTCGGGGGTCCAAGTGAGAGGCTGTCCGGAGCAGGTTTCCGAAAGCGAAAAGGCCGCTACGGGAACGGGATGTACATCGAATGTGCCTTGGGAAGAGGCTGTGCAGCCTGCGGGCCCAGATACCGTCAACACCACCTCGTGGCTCCCTGTCGCGAGTCCGCTGAGGTCCAATGCCATGCCAGTACTGGACATTGCACTGTCGTCTACATCCCACGTCATGCCCATCGGCAATCCCTGCGGATGGGTGCAATCCTCCAACCAATTCACGGCTTCGCCATCGCAGGCCGCCTCTGGACCAATAAAGTCCACTGCTGGGTAGGCTTGAACCTCCAAAACCTCTTCATGCTGGTCCAGACATTGATCGGGGCCCTCACCCAAAGACACGGTGACAGCGATCACTTGACTGCCAAAATCAGAGGTCAGTGCTGCGCTGAACCCTCCCGCATCTGTAGCCAATGGCTGCCCGTTCAAAGTCCATGCCGTCGCCCCCGAGGTGGAGAGACTGGGAACGTCCACCGCATCCCCGGTGCAGACCGTTGTGGGCAGGGTAAAATCGGCCAGCGGGGCGGTGTATACCGTGACGGATTCGGCAGCGGCTGAGGTGCAGCCGTCGGCGGTGGTGGCCGTCAGGGTCACCGCGTAGGTGCCGGGGTCGGGAGCGCTCAGCACCGCAGTGGGATCCATGCCCCATGGGACAGGACCGCTGCCGATGTCCAGCGACCAATCCAAGGTCACAAGGGTCCCCGCATCCACGACCGTGGCGTCGGCAAAGGCCGCATCGGGACCGGCGCAAAAGTCTGCCGGTGCCACCATCGCCGCAACGGGCTGCGCGTAAACATCTACCGCAGTGGTGTGGGCCGAAGTGCAGGTGATGCCAGGATGGAACAGGGCGAGGTTGAGTGTGGCTGTTTGAGGTCCGGCAGCGGCGGAAAAAGCGGCGGGGAGTTCCGTGGGATTGGAGACGGAGAGCGGAGAGCCGTTCCACTGCCAAGTGGGGTTGGCGGCACTGTAGCCCGCAGGGTCGGACAGCGTCACGGGAACCGGTGCGCCAGCGCACACCGCGTCCAGCGCAAAAGCCGCATCGGGGGTCGCGCCAACGAAGAGGCTGGCCTCAAGGGTGTCGCTGCAGCCTGCGGCAGTAGTGACCGCCAAGGCCATGCCGTAATCGCCCGGCACAGGGCTGCCGAAATCGTAGAGCACGCCCGAGGATGGTGACGGAGCGCCAGCATACATGGGCATCCAGGTCTTGTTCAGCGCCGACGCCGTGGGGTTGACACTGTTGTCGGTCCACACCACCGGCTCGCCAGCACAAGCCAGATCGGGGCCCGCAATGCCTGCCACAGGCAGCGGGGACACCTCCAATGCCGCGATGGCCGTATCGCTGCAGCCTCCGATGGATACAGTGTGCTGCACCTCTACGGTGCCAGGGACCGACGTCAAAGACGCGGGATAACTGCCGCCTGACACCACCAAAGGCTGGCCGTTGGCCGTCCAAGAGTGTGTGGTGACGCTGTCTAAGGGCCAAGATGCAGCAGCAGCTACAGTTTCTTCAGCACACACCAGCGATGGCAGGACGAAGCCGGCATGGGGCATGGTCACCACCTCAAATTCAAACGTCTGTATCGATTCACAACCTTGGTCCGACACCGCCATTAAACTCAGCCCATACACCCCTACAGGAGGCTCCATCAGCGAGAGCGTGTCGCCGCCCGTCTGGGTCAAGCTGAGCCCTCCATCCAGAGACCAATGACTGGAGACCACACTTCCGGGAAACGGAACAGATGTCCAGCCCAGCCAAGCGGCATCTTCTCCTTCGCAGGCGGAAGCTGGTCCCACGATGGCCACAGCAGGCGACGAATGCACCATTGCAAATTGGGACTCTGTGGCGTCGCAAGTGATGCCTTCGGGATGGACGGTTACCAGGTCCAAGGTGATTTGGGGAAACCCACCCCCACCTGTCACCGCAGTCCCCAGATGGCCTCCTTCGTCAGTCAACATTGCGCCACCGACCAAGCTCCATGTCGCTGAAGTGTTTGAATCGACATACCCAACAGGGTCGTTTAGCTCATAGGCCAGCACCTCACCTGCACACACCTCTTCAAGAGAAAATCCGGCATCGGGCGACGCGAATACCTCAAAGCTTGCTGTGGCTGTGTCTGCGCACCCGTGCACATCCGTAACCATGGCTTCCAACCCGAATGCGCCAGAAGGCTGGGTGCCGATCACAGGGTCGGCCCAAGACACATTGGACAACGTGTCCCCTTCTGCCGTGGTCAGGATCCAATTCCAGTTGAGGCCTTCTCCGGAAGCCGAGGTTTCCCACAGCACTGGTTCGTTGGTGCACGCGTCGGGGACATTGAGCGACAATGTCGGTGGAACCACCACCTCAATGGTATCCGTCCATTCGAACTGGCACAACCCCACAATGGGAGGAGGTGCTACCGTCGTAGCCTGGAACAGAATCTCGTGCTGTCCCGTGTCAGGCGACAAGTCGATGTAGGTGGTCCCCACTTGACCTGAGGCGGCTCCATCGAGCAGCCAATTGAAGCTGGTGCCGGGCGGCAAAGGGCCGACTGAATTGGCTTGAATGGTCAGAGGGAGTCCAGCGCATAAGGTGGCCTCCACCCCTGCCAATGGGTCGAGCGGGCTGGACCCCATGGTGAAGTCGAGCCCTGGTTCCACTGTGATAAAAACCGTGGTGTCGGCCGAACAGCCAAAGGCATCGACCGCTGTAAACACAAAGCCAAACGAGCCCGCTTCTGTGGGTTCAACCACGATGCTCGAGCAGCCATCAATCGAGGCTATATCGAACCCCCAAGGCTCCATGGGCGACCAAAACATGCTGTCGCATGAACTTCCCACAGTCGCCTCGAATGAGGTTTGTTCTGGTGTGATTTCCGATGCAAAATCCATAGACCACCCAAACAGGAACCCGTTGTCCCCCTCCTGGGTATCCAAAATATTGAGGGTCCATGTTCCATTGACAGGACAACCGATGAGCTGGTTCCAATCACCTGTAGCAGCATAAGCACCCGCAGGCAGCGGCAACGTGGAGGATGCGCAACCGGAGCTGGGGTTCGGCAGCTGCTCCATCGCCGCAGCCTGCCAGTCTTGTGATGCCGAAGGAGACCAACTGTAGTCGTACCCCAGACCGGGCTGGGGAGGACTGTCACCTGTGATGGGAATGCCGGCATCTACACAGCCCCCGAATCCACCGGGCCAGCCTTGCAACACCATGCTGCTCCCATTGGGACACTCGAGTTCAATGGCCAAGTCTAAAATGAAGGAATGCTCCAGGTTGACCAGCACACCGCCGATGTCTTCTAGGCCGGAAACACTTTGCCCCAATGGAAATCCGCTAAAGGTGATCTCCGAAGAGAAAGCGACCCC
The DNA here is from genome assembly GCA_002336475.1 of Flavobacteriales bacterium UBA1995. Lineage (GTDB taxonomy): Bacteria > Bacteroidota > Bacteroidia > Flavobacteriales_D > Sanyastnellaceae > UBA8752. The sequence continues at coordinate 7,127 of DDCX01000137.1, forward strand.
CACAGAGTCTGGTATCACAACCCCGGCACCAAAAGTGGCTACAGGTTGACTCTCCACAGCTTGTGTGCTCACACCTTCTGGGCCCAGAGCCAAGACTGCAGCCCCTCCAGCACACACCAAAGGGCCTACCGAAGGAGCATCTATGCCAATGGCAGCAGCGACATGTACGGTCCACCCCAAACTGTTGACGCTGCTGCAACCCGCACTGTCGGTGAGGGTCAGCTGAACGGGATATATGCCGGGCTGGGTGTAAGTATGTTCGAGAACCCCTCCTTCAACGGAGTTGGTCCCGTCGCCAAAGTCCCAGGCCCACGTGCTGCCTTCCAGTCCGACAGCAGAGGTGCTGCCGGTGGCGTCGAACAGAAGGCCTGTGCCTAAGCAAGTTTGGACAGGTGATGATTGCAACTGGCCTTCCAAACTAACCAAAGCCGACACCAGCGGCCTGTCACAAGGCGCACTGCAACTGACCAAAGCTGCCCAGTTGCTGCTGCCTGAACCAGACGGTGAATAACGCCATGTCATGCAGCCAGAAGGGTTGGTTATGTTGTCTCCATTGCCGAGGTCATTGCCGAGCAAGACCGCTCCGGTGTATGCAAATGACGGTGGGCCCAGTGCAGTGGGACCCTGCCATAGGAACAGCGTATCCCCTTCTCCTAAGGTGAAGGTGCTAAATGAAAAAGTCAGCGCTCCACCGGCGGTTTCCGGGCAGAATGTGGTCGTGTACTCCCCCGAAGAAGACGCGTCATTGAGGGCGCCACCATCGTCTAAAAAGTAAAACCCACATGCCGTGACCGACGCTTCCTCGCCCATGAGGTATTGCTGCGAATGACCAACCCCTGGCAGGCACGCCAGCACAGCGGGGACCAGTGCCCAGACCATTCGCCACAAAAACTGGGGAACGCAGTCGGTATATGTCGTGGCCGGGCGCACGCATTAATTTACGATTTATCTACATTATATTCTAATTCATCGATTGTAAACTGGTTTTGAGGCATAAAAAAGCCCGCTTTGAGCGGGCCTTTTTACATTCAGATTTCGGGAAAAATCAGAAGCGATCGAGGTTCATGACCTTGTCCCATGCGGCAACAAAATCTCTGATAAACCGGGCTTCTCCATCTCCTGATCCGTAGACCTCAGCCAAAGCGCGGAGCTCCGTATTGGAACCAAAGATCAGGTCCACCCGTGTGCCGACCCACTTGGTCTCTCCCGTAGACCGGTCTTTGCCCACAAAGGCATGCTCTCCACTGTCCAATGCCGTCCATTCGGTCTCGAGATCGAGCAGGTTGACGAAGTAGTCGTTGGTCAGAGCACCAACGCGGTCCGTAAAGACGCCGTGCTTGGAGCCATCCCAGTTCGCACCCATCGCCCGCATGCCGCCCACAAGAGCCGTCATCTCTGGGGCTGTGAGGGTCATGAGCTGTGCTTTATCGACGAGGATCTCCTCTGCGGTGACATTGGCACGCGAACCGTTGAAGTAATTGCGGAATCCATCGGCCTGTGGCTCAAGAACTCCGAAACTCTCAACATCGGTCATCTCTGCCGTTGCGTCCGTGCGCCCCGGTGTGAAGGGAACGCTGACCTCTTGACCGGCGGCTTTGGCAGCAGATTCTACTGCAGCGCAACCACCGAGGACAATCATGTCGGCCATGGAGACTTTTTTGTCGCCACTGCCGGCATTGAAACCATCGCGCACACCCGTCAGGGCATCGAGCACCTTGCCGAGCTGCACCGGGTTGTTGGATTCCCAATACTTCTGCGGCGCCAAGCAAATGCGGGCACCATTGGCCCCTCCGCGCTTGTCACTTCCGCGGTAGGTAGAGGCAGAAGCCCAAGCCACCGAGGCCAGTTCGGCCACTGAACAGCCTGTCGCCATAATGTCAGCCTTGATCTTTGCAGCATCAGCGGCGTCGATAAGGGCGTGGTCCACTGCTGGAATGGGATCCTGCCAAATCAACACTTCCGAGGGAACCTCAGCACCGAGGTAGCGCTCACGCGGCCCCATGTCACGGTGGGTCAGCTTGTACCAAGCGCGCGCAAAGGCGTCAGCAAACTGATCGGGATTCTCATAGAACCGGCGGGAAATCTTTTCATAGGCCGGATCAACGCGCATGCTGAGGTCTGTTGTCAACATGGTGGGCTGGTGGCGCTTGCCTGCGTGGTGTGCATCGGGCACGAGGTCAGCGGCAGCTCCCCCCTTGGGCACCCACTGCGTGGCACCAGCAGGGCTCTTGCTCATCTCCCACTCAAAGCCAAAGAGGTTCTCGAAGTAGTTGTTGCTCCACTGGGTTGGCGTTGACGTCCAGATGCCTTCGAGGCCGCTGGTGATGGTATCTGGACCAGCTCCTGTATTGAAGGTATTCTTCCAACCTGTGCCTTGCTCGGCAATGGTCGCTCCGGCAGGCTCAGCGCCGACATGCTCACCTGGATCGGCAGCACCGTGCGTCTTTCCGAAGGTGTGTCCACCGGCGATGAGCGCGACGGTTTCCTCGTCGTTCATGGCCATGCGGCCGAACGTCTCCCGGATGTCGCGGGCGGCGGCCATTGGATCAGGGTTCCCGTTTGGCCCCTCTGGATTCACGTAGATCAATCCCATCTGCACAGCGGCGAGGGGATTCTCTAACTCACGCTCTCCCTTGTAGCGCTTGTCAGCGAGCCACTCAGCTTCACTGCCCCAGTAGACGTCCTCTTCAGGCTCCCATACATCGGCACGTCCACCTGCAAAACCAAACGTTTCAAAGCCCATGCTTTCGAGGGCCACATTTCCGGTCAAAATCATGAGGTCGGCCCATGAAATCTTGTGGCCGTACTTCTGCTTGATGGGCCACAACAGGCGGCGCGCCTTGTCGAGGTTGGTGTTGTC
>DDCX01000137.1:10056-12420 GCA_002336475.1 Flavobacteriales bacterium UBA1995
TCGGTGAGGTCCTGCTTGACCGCAGCCAAATCGAGGGACTTGAATTCTTCGGCGTAATCAAACGCCTCTCCCATGGGATTGGACATGCCAGAGTGCATGCGAAGAATACTGAGGTTGAGCTGATTGGGCCACCAATCGGTGTTCCGTGTACCGCCGCCGGCACCGTGGTTCAGCTCCCCATTCATAAAGGGACACTTGGCCACATCTCCGTTCATATGATCGTTCATGTTGTGGGTTGAGTTGCGTAATCGATCCTTGCGAGGGCGCTTCTGGACCTCCGCTCAGGGTCTACGAATTTAAAAGTCTTCCCCTTCAAATCATGGCGATTTATGCCCCTGTAGTTGCCAATTTTTCCATGGTAAACCAGGGCATGAAAAAGCCCGACCGGTTGAGGTCGGGCTTTGATGCGGAGAGACAGGGATTCGAACCCTGGCAACGATTTCCCGTTGACAGATTAGCAATCTGCTCCATTACCACTCTGGCACCTCTCCTTTAGGCTCCACGTTGAATGGTCGGCAAATTTACGGAAAACTCCACTTCCTTCTGCAAGTCGAATCGCAGAAAAAGCACTGGGAGTGCGATTGAACCACCCCCAATCATGCATACACAAATTGTGCAGACAGAGATTGGCCCAAACTCAGGCTTCGAATGGGACGTTCCGTGTATATTATACACTGATAATCAAAAACCTGTGATGTCACTTTCTTCATACTCCTGCTCCATGCGCTCGGTCTTGGTATTCTTCACGCTCTTTTTTCTCGGTCTTTTTCAGGCGTCTGCCATGGAGGCTCCTTTTGCCAATTCCAGCGAGGACCCCAACATTGGAGCATGCAGCCTATTTGATGCCGGCCCGAATCGCAGTGCACTCACCTTTGAGTCGACCCCTGCACCTCTCCTAACTTCCCCATCGGACAATGCCGCTGCTCCCACCCTTGATGCCGCTGACGTAGTGAGCGTTTATGGTGCGAGTTACACCAGCGTTGCCTACAACTTCAACCCTGGATGGGGCCAATCGGGCACTGTAAACTCCGCATTTGACCCTGGCACGGGGAACACTGTGCTGGAATATGCCAACTTCAACTACCAGGGTACGGAACTCACTGCGACCAACCTCTCGTCCATGACCCATGTCCACATGGACATCTGGGTGGCCGAAGGCACAGACCGCCAGCTGAAGTTCACGCCTGTCAACAATGGCACAGGCACCAACGAGATCCTGGTGGAGGTGCCCCTCACCCCGGGGTCTTGGAACAGCGTCGACCTTGCCAAATCTGCCTTTACCGGCATGTCATGGGACAATGTCTTCCAATTGAAATTCGATGGCCAGTTCAATGGAGACGGATCGGCCAATGGTGACGGTTGGAATGTCTATTTGGACAATATCTACTTCTGGAACGATGGTTCTGGCACCACCACCGAAATCACTTATGTCGATGTGACTTTCAACGTCAACATGAGCAATGAGACGGTGTCCGTTGACGGCGTATTTCTCGCAGGTGGCAATGACTTCGGATCACCCGGGGACAACCCCATGACCGATGCCGGAAATGACATTTGGACCATCACCAAGCAGGTGGCCTCTCCTTATACCGGCAACTACACCTTCTTGAACGGCAACTGTGGAGACTGGAGCTGCAAAGAAGACATCTCTGGACAGGATTGCGCCAGCGGCCAATACAATGACCGCATACTGAACGGCATCACCGAAAACCATGTGGTCAACACGTGCTTTGGAGAGTGTACGACAGACGGCACGTGTCCTGCTCCTCCCAGTGTCTTCCATGCTGTGACCTTCTCCGTCAATACGGACAACATCACGGTTGGACCGAACGGCATGTATGTCGGCGGCGGATTTCTGGGTGGCTCCGACGCCCATGCCTTGACGGACAACGGAAACAACAACTGGTCCGCCACCATTGACCTGGCTGAAGGCACGTCTGGAAACTGGGTCTTTTTCAACAGCCCTACTCACGGTGGGGATTGGAACACGAAAGAAAACCTGGAAGGTTTAGAATGTGCTGATGCGGCCAACTACAACGACCGCTACTTGGCTCCGCTATCAGCACCCGCCACCATAGAATATTGCTTCGGAGAATGCACGGCAGATTGCCCTGCACCCCCCACCACCGTTGACGTCACCTTCCAAGTGGACATGTCCCAATACGAGGGCTCCTTCGGAGGGGTTTTCGTAAACGGCAATTACAACAATTGGTGCGGGTCTTGCAATCCCATGACCGACAATGGCGACGGAACTTGGAGCGCAACCTTGGCTTTGGAACCCGGCACCATTCAGTACAAGTTCACCGTGGACGGATGGACTGCCCAAGAGGAGTTTTCCGGAGGAGAATCCTGTACAGTCACAGA
>DDCX01000016.1 GCA_002336475.1 Flavobacteriales bacterium UBA1995
TTGTACCCGGAGTGGGAATCGAACCCACACTCCAATGGAACGCGAGTTTGAGTCGCGCGCGTCTACCAATTCCGCCATCCGGGCAAGGAGGACGACAAATTTAGCCCACTTCTGCCGAAACCAAGGGCAAAGTCACACGGAAGGTTGTTCCCACCCCTTCTTCACTCCGCAAAACCACAATTTGCCCCCCGTGATATTCCCGAACAATTCGACGTACTAAACTGAGTCCTAGTCCCCAACCGCGTGTTTTCGTGCTAAAACCAGGGTCAAAAACTTGACGCTGAACACTGCGGCTCATTCCTCTTCCCGTGTCCTGAATGTCTAAAATCGCCAAGCCAGACTCCACGACCAGCGTCATATTCAAGCTTCCATTGCCTTCCATGGCATCGACAGCGTTTTTGGTCAGATTCTCCAAAACCCAACCAAACAGAGCGGGATTGAACGCCGTCCAAACCACTCCGCCAGTAGACTCCACATCAAACGTCACAGCCCTTGGCATCCGGCGCTCCAGATAAACCATGGTTTCAGAAACAAAAGCCCAAAGGTCCCCTGGAGACAGCTCAGGCTCCGACCCAATCTTGGAGAACCTGTCCGTCACGGTTCGCAAACGGTCAAGGTCCTTGCCCAACTCATCCAGCACAGACTCATCCACCCCTTCACTGCGCAACACCTCTACCCAAGCCATCAATGCCGACAATGGAGTGCCCAATTGGTGGGCAGTCTCTTTGGCCATTCCCACCCAAACCCGGTTTTGCTCGCTTCTGCGAAAGGCACTGAACGTCGAGTAAGCCAAAAGCAAAAAGCCACCAATAATCAAAAGCTGAACCACAGGAAAAAACCGCAATTGCTTCAACACGATCGACTCATCATACAGAATCCAGCGTCGCCCGGCATCAGGCAAGTCCAATGCAATGGGCGGGTTCACCTCCATCAATTTGGCAATCAAACCCAAGGTGTCCGACAGGGCGACCTGGTCAAACCTGTCTGCCCGTAAAATCGTGGACAAATTGGAGTCCGCGAGCAAAACCGGTATCGATGCCGAATTCAATACCGTTTCAGAAATGAACGAGTGGATGATATCATCCATCACAGTTTGCAGGTCACGAAACCGGTTACTCTGATCATAAAACAGGGTCAGACCCTGGTCAAACTCAATCACTGATCCACGGTCTGACATCGCATCCCTCAATGAGTCCAGCTGCCTGGGAGACCGCATCGACGGCGCCACATTGATGTCCGCTTGCAAAACGCTGTCCTTGTATACCAGCACTGGAATTGTGCGGTTTGCTTGAATGAACCTCGTAATAAAAGTGAGGTCAATCGGAGCACCAGGATCGGCCTCTTGAATGATGCGATAAGCCTCCCCCATCAAATCCGCCTTGTCCCGCTCCTCGTTGCGCAATGAAGCGAACAGGTCTTCAGTGTATCCCACCAATTGAGCGCGCTGCACTATGGCTTCAGACCACAACTCAACCTTGCGTTGCTCCTCTTGTCGCAGCGTGTGGGCAATGTGCCCGCTCGACCACAAGGTCAATGCCACAATGGCTGTGGCACCTGCAAGCAGGAGCACCCTCGAATATTGCTTATTTCTAATCTGCACTTATGTGAAGCCTGGTATGGAACGCAGAAAACCTGAAGCAAGGTATTGGGGACTGCTCCATACTGGGGGCGCTCATCCTCAAAAACTGAACCTTTTAAACATGAAAACGTCGACCGCAGCCGACGTTTATCAATGACCTTTCAGAAAGACAGGATCAATTTGGTTAAGCCCTCTCAAGCAGGTTCAACTGCGTTTGCGAGGACCGCTAAGATATGAAATATTAACGTTGGACCAATAACAACTTTAATTCGTCTCTTTTTAAGGAGAGTAATCGTCGTCGTCGTCATCGAACTCCACTGACTGTGGGCTTTTTGGAGCCTGATCCACACTCACTGAATCTTGACGCACGGACTCCACCTTTGACCCCAACCCATCATTTACTGTGTTTTCTTCTCCCAAAATCAATCCGCGTAACCGCCCCAAAGCAGACCTTCTTTCATCCTGCCGGTGAAGCTTGTGTGCAGAGCGGTCATACCCAAATTCAGGAGCGTCTAAGGTGCCTCCAATCGCCAAGAAAAAGCGGTGACCTAATCCGTCATCTGCAGTGGTTCCAAACTCCTCTTGGTCCGACTTCAAATCGCGCAAGGCAAAGTCCAGTGTGTAGTCCAAGCCCCCAGAGAGCCGCTGCCAACCCGCAATACCAACATCCATGGCATCAGAAATCACCTCTGTGGGGTCCAAGGTGAATACTCCCCTGCTCAATGTTACCCTTGCCTGAAGTGGCTCAAACCGAACCTTCCTTAGTCGTTTACTGAGGTCCTCTGCATCAGAAATGAACCGGTACTTTCCCTCTGCTTTGAGTGTTTCCGGAATGCGTTGCAACAGTTCGAAGTCCAGCAGTTCTCCTTGCTCAATCCTCACGTCCATTTCCGTCTCCCAAGCCAAATTCGACGCCTTGCCAAAATGATGTTCCAGTTTTCCCTCTGCCCAAGCCCTGCCGCGCACATGCGAAGGCAATAGAGTGCTTTGACCGAGGCCTTGGGTGCCTTCTAAAAAGGAAGAGAGCTCCACATCCACAACCGTACCCTGCAATTGCAAGGCCTTAAAATCCCACGCTCCGTGTGCTTCAACATTGCCATCAAAAGCAAGGGCTTTGACAGCACTCAACACTCCTTTTTTGCGCTCAGCATTGTAGGTGCCTTGGGCACCAATAGAACGGGCGCTCAAGACGCCCCAAGACAACTGGTCCACCTGCACTGACCATGAAATCAACGGCAAATTTTCGACACCCTTGCCTTCCTTAGGCCTCACCTGGGCAAACGCATTTAAGAGGTCTGTCACATCGCATTCGGCCACGGAAGCCTCGACTTCAATGGACCCTTCATCGAAGTTCTGACGGATCACAACATCCCCGTTCGTGCCCACAGCCTCGAAAGCTTTGAGGCTTAATTCCCACCCTTCAGGACTGGCATTGGCCTCTGCTTCCGCCACATCCAAAACAAGTGCGTCGCCATTTGCAATGGAACCAAAGGACAACCCCAGGTCGGAAGCATCGACATGCACTTTTCCTCGGGACCAAGTCCAAGGTTGGCGGTTTGGCCGATCGCCTTCTAGATCAAATTGGGCCCGCATCACCCCCCCCTTCTTTATCTCCCATCCTTGTGGCATGGACAGCGCATCACCCAACCAAGGCAACACTCCCTCAGGCCGGGCCACCATTTCTCCTTGCAATGCCGCGTGGTCCGCACCATCTGAAGAAGCCCATTTGCCGGAACAACGGAACTCGCCTCCACCTGCCGCACCCCGAATGTCTTCGAGGGTCAGGCCCCAGCCCTTGTTCATCGGATAGGCCGAAACAACGCCCCCTCTCAACTCGGCCCGCTCTCCATTCCAACGCAACGCCAATGATTGGGGCACCACCCTCACCGCCCAACCGCTAGACCATGCTTTGTCTTGAGGACCAGCCCACCCTGCGGGGAGCCGTCCTGACCCCACCAGAACCTCCACATCCGTCGCTCCCGAAATCTGCGGAAGACCCTCAATCCTATCAATCAAGCCTGGGGGCACCAGTGACACAAGGGCGCCACCCTCGGCTTCCTCACACAACAAGGCCAACGAAAAGCCCCCCTGATTGCCCAAAACAGCGTCGAACTCCACAGACCCCACGCTGTTCCGGGCCACGGCCCGCTCCAGTGCGACTTGCAACACCCCGTCAACCACATTTAGATGCAATGGGGTGTTTAAGTCCACAACATTGAGCCATGTCTCACCGGAAGCACTCAGTTCAGCTCCTTGCAAACCAACGTTGCCGTCGACACGCCACGCTCCATCAACGCCTGCCTTCAATGCCAGCTCAGCAGAACGGCACATCGCAGACCACAGAACCGGCTCCTCAGCCCCTTCAGCCCACCACTCTCCGTCCAGCTGCACATCGCTCAACACCACGGACTCCACCGTCCAATCCACCCCAGAGTCTTCACCCTCATTTTTCTTCCAGAACTGCCAATTTTCGCGCCCATCCCGGTAGCGCTGAACATTGATTCGTCCCCCTTTAGCCAACACCTCTGCCACCTCAAGCCGGCCAAAAAGCAACGGTTGCCATGCAAAAACCACACCCAAAGCACTCAATTCGACACTGGGAACATCCGCTTGAATCGCATCTTCAATGCGCACATTTCCCAATACAACTTCCACATTGGGCCAACTGTCCCACACCGTCAGCGACACTGAACCAACCTGCACGTCCGTGATCAAATGCGGCTGAATGGCCTTCAAGACACGCCCTTCCAAGCCCCGTGCCTGATAACCCAAAACGGCTGTCAGGCCCAGAAGCACCACAACGCCAGAAGCCAGGCGAACAGCCCAGCGTTTGCCAAGTCTCCTGCGCTTTCTAGGGGGGCTCTCAGCGTGAACCGGGCCCGTTTGATGTTCGTTTACTGAACCCAATCAAGTTGTGCTTTCAATCCGATGAAAATAAGTGCCTGTTCTGCGGTCCACAGGCCAACGTTGAACCAACGTGAACAGCAGCGGTTTGATTATGACCAAGGCGACCCAATTTGTTGCCATCAAAGCCATCACCATGGACAAACGCACCTTTCTCAAAGTTGGAGGCCTCGCAGGAGCAGGTTTGTTAGCCACCCCTCTGGTCTCCTCCCTTCTCGGTTGCGGCAGTGCTCCTGGGCCCAACATCAATGGTTCTGAAACGACAGCATCAGGGTTCACCCTTCCCGAATTGGGGTTTGCTTATGACGCGCTCGAACCCGTGGTCGACGAGAAAACCATGCGCATACACCATGGCAAGCATCACGCAGGGTACGTCCGGAAACTCAACAACGCCCTCAAAACCCACACGCCCTCAGGTCAATCCTTGGAGGCACTACTCGCTGCATTGACCCCCAAAGACACGGGGCTTCGGAACAATGGAGGCGGACACTTCAACCACGCCCTTTTCTGGAAGGTCCTCACTCCAGCAACAGAGCAAAGCCAGCAAGTGCCGGCAGGCACCTTGGCCGAGCGCATTCAAGCTTCGTTTGGAAGCCAAGAGGCCTTGCTGCAAAACTTGGCCGCAGCGGCAGGGTCGCGGTTTGGGTCAGGCTGGGTGTGGCTAGTTCAAGACGTCAACCGACCTGAGAAGCTCTTTGTCGCCTCTACCCCCAACCAAGACAACCCACTGATGACGGGTATTGTAGACGCAAGCATCCAAGGCCGGCCCATTCTGGGCCTCGACGTTTGGGAACACGCCTACTATCTAAACTACCAGAACCGCCGTTCAGATTACGTGAATGCCGCGCTCAACCGCGTCAATTGGAGCGCAGTCGCGGATCTTATGGCCTGACTTCTCCTCCCTTTGGCAGGAGGCCCCCACCCTCTTCATCATCGTAGAGGCGTTCCTGCAACAACACTTTGAACTCCTTTGCTGAAGGGCTCAAAAGGATGTAATTGTATCCTGAAGGGCCCACAGAATTTCTGGGTTCAGGCGCCACTTCCAACAAGGACTTCACGCGCTCCAAGAATTCGAGGTTGTCGTCAAATTTGCACAGGATCATACTGTCCTTGGTTTGGCGGATCGGTATCACTTCCCAGTGCCCTGTTTCAGGGACGCGCTTGTTGAAGACCACATGACCGGCCATGCGGCGCAACAGAAAGTCTTCGCCATTGACCAGAACCTCATCCCCCATGCGCAAGGTGTCCTTCCCGATGACCGTTGACAACTCCTCCTCAATGATGGACCCTCTCATCGCCTTTGGAAAATTCGGGAGGTTGATTCGCCCAGGGGGCATCGGTTCTGGAAACTGAACAGAAGGCGCGCAGGAGCACAACAATGCTACAGCAGTCAGGAAGGTGCACAGGCGACGTAGCATCATTGAGGTCAGAGGTATGACAGGGCCAAGGCAAAAACACCCACAGCTCCACAGTAAATCGCGAAGCCCAAGAAGCCGTTGCGCTTCACCAGGTTAATCATCGTTTGACAGGCCCAAAGGCCACTGAAGAAAGCCGCCAAAGCCGCAGCAATCAGCGCTGTCGCCGAAACCGATGCCAGCAACTCGGGTTCGCGCATCAGGTCCACCACTTCCAGTGCTGTCGCCCCAAGAATCGGGGGGAGCACCATCAAAAAACTAAAGCGTGCCGCTTGAGTCCGGTCGATCCCCAAAAGGAGCGCGGCTGAAATGGTCGCCCCACTCCGACTGATGCCGGGAAGCACTGCGACCGCTTGGGCACAGCCAATCAAAAAAGCCGACAGCCATCCCAATCGGCTTCCTCGCTGGCCACTGCGGTGGGCCCAAAACAACATGCTTGCGGTAAAAATCAATGCCGCGCCAACGGCTCCAATGTGGCCGTCCAACCGCGCTTCCAGGTCATCCATAAACCAGACATAAACGACCGCCAGAGGCGCCATGGATAACAACACAAAGGCCGCAAATGTGCGCGCCTCTTCACCTTCTACAGAAGCCTTGGGCAACCCTGTCAGCAGCCCTAAAATGTCCTTTCTGAATACCACAATGGTACTCAACGCAGTGGCGCCGTGCACCACTACACTAAACGCAAGGCCCGCATCCTCAATACCCAAAAGGGCCTTGCCCAACTCCAAGTGACCCGAGCTGCTCACTGGCAAAAACTCGGTCAACCCTTGGACCACTCCGAGCAGGATGGCCTCCCAAATTTCCATTAGCCCTCTGCCTTCTCAGGAGCAAAACGCTTGAGGATGCTGTAAAAAATGACCCCGTATCCGGCCATCACCGTCAAGGGGGCCAACGTAATGCGACGGGTACTGAAGATGGCCTCGGAAAACTCATTGGGGTCTTCAACGCCACCTCCGCTCATGAGCAAGTAGCCCACAACCAAAAGTGCAATACCCAGCAAAAAGAACAGGTAGTTGCGGCGCTCGAAAGGAAACGCGTTGCGTCCTTCATGAAGGTTGTTCGACGTGCTCATGTGTGCGAAAATAAGTCCTCTTTCAAGGCGGTCCGACAGTCAGGTCCTCGACCTATACGAGTTTATCGAGTCGGGCTCCAAAATAACGGCTGACAGCCCAGCGTGCGCTCAAGCCTGTGAGCACCAATCCCACTGCCATCTGGCTGACCAAAATGGTCCCCAGTTCTCTCACGCCCCAGGTCGACATAACGTCGGGCAAGACAGAGCGGGCACCAACTAGAGCCCCCACAACACTGGCGTACGCCAGCAATGCGCCTACGGCGCCATAGCCCATGGCTTCTGCGATGAATGGCCTGCGAATTCGGGAAGGAGGAGCCCCAACAAGCTCCATGCTGCGGATCAAAAAGCGTCGGCCGAAAACACTCAACCTGACCACGTTCATGATCTGGGCCACCACGATGGCCATCAACACCGCCACCAATACAAACCCAGGATAAGTCCACTCTTGAAACCCGCGGTCCAATCGTGCGAGCAAGGACCTCGGGTATTCCACCTTTGCCACACCATCAAGGTTCAGCCAGTCTGCTTCCTTTTCCCGCAGTCCTGTCAACCCCTGTTCACCCATCCAAAGTGGTGACAGGGTCAACTCCAAAACAGCGGGCAATGGAGAAGCACCCAAAAAATCCATGAAAGGCTCACCCAACTCAAACTCCAGTTCCTGGGCGGCTGAATCAGGGTCAACATAAACCACCCGGGTCACCGCTTGGTCGGCCTCAACACCTTGGACCCAATCCTCTATTGCAAACAGATCTTCAGGGGGAGCGTCTAGAATCAACTCAACGCGCATAGAAGACATCCAGTCCGCTCTGAGGTCCTGAACCAACAATGTGCCCGCCACCAATGCGCCCCACAAAGCCAATGTCAAGGCCACCCCTACCGATGTAGAAAGTGCAGAGAAGTCGTGGGCGGTACTTCGGCTGATTTTTCGCGTTTTGGTCACACTACCGGGGTATAGTTGCCAATATAGCCTTGGCCACTTTAGGCCTCTTCTCGCGACATGACCTGCACCGAAAAGTGGAGGTCTATACCCGCCAAAGGATGGTTAAAGTCCACCTCAACCTCTTCTTCGCCGACATGGATCACGACGCCATGGACCTCCTCGCCTTCATCATCGCGCATCACAACCACTTCACCCTCGGCCAAAACACTTTCATCAAGCCCCTCATCATCGACGAATTGCTCTTTCGGTAAAACAGCAAATGCACCTTCCATCTCTGGACCGTAGGCTTTATCAAAAGGAACCAGCAAATCGAAACGGTCACCAATTGCTGCAGCCGAAACGGCAGCTTCCAGCTCGTCGAGCACCTCTTCCGATCCTCCGGTAAATGCAAAGGGCTCCTCTGGCACCGTCGCCTCAATGATCTCTCCTTCGGGGCCGTCAGCCCGCAATGTGTAGTGAATGATGTGCTTCATACAGGTCTATAATTTGATCGGCGCAAAGGAACGCACCATGGCTTCCAGCTCTCGCAAATACTCTCGTTTTCCGAAATAGGGGGCGTACACATAACCGTCGATGGTCACCAATTGACCCCGCGCTGCGTCTACCCATGCGATGGACGTCCATGGCCCTCCCATAAAATCACCTTCCATGCGCCACAACCCTCGCATCGTTGCTGCGAAGCCTCCGCGAAAGGACACTTCCTCATACAAGGGCGGCAACCGATACTCTGTGGTCATATAACTGTCTTCATTTGGGCTGGATACGCGCGCCTGAAACAGTGAGTCGCGTCGGGCCAGCATCCTTTCCATAGAAAAGTCCTCGGGGCCATGATACGGCGAACGGTGCACCACAATCCCCATCTGGACATCGTGGTTGCGGCCTCCTTTCATCCGCGTCAAAGACCTTTCAATCCAACAAAACCCACCTGCACTGGAGACCATACGCGCGTCCCTCGGCAACACTGCCCCCAATCCGTGCTTGCTTCGAAGCTCGGCCTCTAGAGCAGCATTTCGGTCCAAAGCCACCAGGTCGCCATAGCGTTTGGCCTCCTCGGCCTCGAGCATATCTGCCAACATCAAACCGCCTTCTGCGCTGTTCAACGCCTCCATGGCGCCCGCGACACTTTTCGCTTTGACCTCTGCATAAATCTGTCCCTTTGCATACCTGTTTCGGTAAACCGTTAGGCTGGGTTCCTGGGTATCAATGCGGTCTGCGATGTCGAAAATGACCAAGTTGCGGTGCGGCTTCCAAAAACGGTCAAACTCCTCGGGGTCCAACCGCAACACATCAAACCGGGGCTCAAATTGAGGCAAGACACGCACGGGATTGGCAAACAAACTGTCTACAACACCGCCAATTCCCCGGTCCCACATCGGCTTGGAAACCACCATCACCACTTCCCCACTCGGGCCCAACTTTCCGGGCAACAAGGCATAACGTTCAGCCTTTGTTTGTGGCACTTCAGGCCCTGCACAACCCGCAAAAAAAACACCAAGACATGCTCCTAAGCACGCCACAACAAAGCGGCCACACCACTGTGGTTTCTGAGGATTAACGAGGGTCTGCATGGATGTAAAGTTTTTGTCCCACCCGAATCATGTCTCCCCTCAAGGCATTCCAAGAACGCAAGTCTCTGATGCTCACACCGTACTTCTCTGCAATCGTACCCAACACATCTCCGGAACGCACCCTGTACACCGTGACCTCTGGCTCAAAGCTCACTTCGGGTGTCTTTTCCGCCTCCCACTCCAATGCCTCGGGCAATGCCTCCAAAAAGGAACCCACCACATCAACGGAAAGCACCAAGGGCCACCCGCCATCCACCTCGCCTGGAATCACATCCTTTCGATACTGCGGATTCAATTGTGCGACCTCAGACACGGGCCGGCCCATCGCCCTAGCCGCCTGATCAAACCGAACGTTTCTCCGGAGCATCACCGTATCCAAGGTAAACCTTGGGGCCAGAGGCTGGCTCGGAACAAGGCCGGCATCTACAGGGTGTTCAAAGAGGTATACCAACGCGATCAACGAAGGCACATACTTGGCTGTTTCGCGGGGCAAAAACCGACGCACCTTCCAGAAATCCCGGGATCCCGATCGGCGAATGGCTTTATTGACATTTCCCGGTCCCGCATTGTACGCCGCCAATGCGAGGTGCCAATCCCCATCGTACATGTCCCGCAGCCGCTTTAGAAACCGACAAGCCGCCTCCGTTGAAGATTGGGGGTCCCTGCGTTCATCGACCCAACTGTTGATGTTCAGCTTTTGACTGCGGCCGGTGGCATACATGAATTGCCACAACCCTGTGGCGCCAGCTCCGCTTCGCGCCAGAGGGTTCAAGCCGCTCTCAAGTACAGGAAGGTATTTAAGCTCCAACGGCAAGTTGTGCCGGTCCAATGCCTCTTCAAACAAAGGGAAATAATGCGCCGAACGCCCCATCATTTTGCCCAAGAAACGGGGGCGATTGCGCATCATGAAAATGACCCTGTCCAACACCGCCCCATTTGGACTCAAGTCCAACGGGGTCCTGCCGTTCAAGTCGATCAAGGCCTGGACTACCGCCGCTGTGTCCAGCGCCCGGGAAAGGGATTTGCTGGAAGTTCCAGCGTACCAGACGGCACTGTCGGTGCTCAAACAGTGCGCTTCAGCGCACCATTCCAACCACAAAGAGTCCGCCCTATCGGCCAAAAGTATCGGTGCAGTATGTGCTGTGCTGTCGGCCGCAACCGCAACAGAGTCCTGCGACAAAAGCGGCGTACCCGTTGAGTCCAATGGCGCTGTGACCAAAAGACCCAAGAGCAAACCCGCCCAAACCAAAAGGGTTGTTCTACCCTTTGACGTCGTCATCCTGCCCCTTGCCGTCTTCCTGTGTTGCGTCCTTGAATTCCTTCACGCCACGGCCCAAGCCGCGCATGAGTTCAGGAATTTTACGGCCTCCAAAAAGCAGCAATACAACGAGGACAATCAGAATGACTTGTGTAGGTCCAATGGCTCCCATCCTGTGGATTTTGGTGCCAAGTTCGGCGAAAACAATTCATCTCAGGACAAGGAAAAAGCCAAGGTTCGGCAAATGCCTGTTTCACCGCATAAAATTACCGGTCACATCAGGCAGGCAACATTGTCAATTAGCCGCACCCCACCCAACCTGGCCGCCACGAAGACCCGCATTTTTCCGGGCACCCATGTCGGTTCTAATGAATCTCCATTCACAACGCTCAAGTATTCCACTGTGAACCCCAAAGACTCTAACTCAGCAGCAGCAATCGGACATGCAGCAATCGGGTCGGTGCTTTCCGCGACTTGCACCAAAACCTGATACAATGCGTTGGCCCTGGCCCGATGAGACCCCGACAACCTGCGGTTTCGGGAACTCATTGCCAGCCCATCCAATTCTCTTCTCGTGGGCACCGGAACAATGGTCACCCCTTCAAACTCATGTGCCACGAGCTTTTTGATCACCGCCAGTTGCTGCCAGTCCTTTTCTCCAAAAAACGCCCAACGCGGCCCGACTTGCTCCATCAAGTTTCTCACTACAGCCACTACGCCATCGAAATGTCCCTTCCGCTTGGCCCCTTCCAATGAATCCGTCAAAGCACCGAACCCAACGGGGTCGGCAGCATCGGGCACGCCTTGCGGGTACATTTCTAATACTGTTGGAAAGACCACGGCATCCGCCCCAGCCCGCTCCACCAACAGCACATCCTGCTCGGGAGTAGCGGGATAAGATTGGAAGTCAGAGGGGTCATCAAACTGTGTGGGATTGATAAAAATGCTCACCACCACATGGGCTTGGCCATTTGCGTCGGCCATTTTTCGCGCAGCACGAATCAAGTCTCCATGACCCTCATGCAATGCCCCCATCGTTGGGACAAACATGACGTCGGTGTTTTCAATGAGGCTGTCTTTGATGTGGGCCCGCCAAGACTCAAACCCGGAAAAACTGATCGCCCTTTTAGTCTTTGACACAACCCATCATGTTCGAACAATTCTGAATTCCATTTTCAAAAAACTGCGTTTCAACTCAAAAATTGAGACGCAAATTCCAAGTCCACTCAGGCGTTAAGTAGTGTCAACACACACGAAAAGACAGGGCTCAAAGTAGCGTCAATCCTTGAAATTCCGCCTTATTCGGCGTATATTT
>DDCX01000061.1:0-2365 GCA_002336475.1 Flavobacteriales bacterium UBA1995
ATGTGGAATCCTTCGAGGTAGTTGTCGCAGTACAGCGCCCAATGGCCGGCCACCTCAAAAGTACGGTCGCGCTCGGGGTCGTGTTGGAAATCGCCGAGGGGCAGAAACCCGACGCGCTCTTCCATCGCCTGAATCACGCCCTCCAAAGGGAACGTCGGTTCGAGCGCCGTGAACAGATGTCCGGCCCACTGTTTCAAGTCAAAGCGCTTCAGGTGGTCGCAAGGACGGGGAAATCCTTCCACGTCATCGAATTCCGGCATGGAGCGAAAGGTGCCGTCCAAGTCGAACCGCCGGCCGTGATAGCCGCACACCAGTTGGCGAGCCTTGCCCGGCTCGGCCACCAGAAGGTTGCCGCGGTGGGTGCAGACATTGGACAGGCAGCGCACCTCACCGTCCGGTTGGCGGCTGAGCAGCAACGGTTCATCGATCATGCCGCCGAGCAACGTTATGGGAGCTACGGAACCGTTTTGGGGAAGCTGTGTGGGCGCGTGGCCGACCCATTGCCAGCTCTTGGAGAACACAAGGTCTTTGGACGCCGCAAACACGTCGTCCCGGGTGTAGAACTCAGCGGGCAAGGTCTCCGCCTTGCGAATGTCAGGATCGATGTGGAATGTTGTCATGGGCGGCTTCGGAGCGAGGTTCTGGCGGCGTAGAGTGCAAGGCCGAAGCCGAACAGGAGTCCTCCGTACAGCAATACCTCACTTCCACAGCCGAAAATAACCCAGGCACAAAAGGCCACAGTGACCATGCCAAGCGAACGCCCCCATGCCCCTTCCTCACGTCCGCGCAAAAGACGACGCAACGCCAGCCCAGAAAGGAGATAAGGCACCAAAGCTGACAGCGTGGAAAGGGTCATCATAAAGGTGAACGTCTCGACCAGTGAGTCCGAAAATTTCAGGAGAAGCACGGCACATGCAAGCACAGAAGAAAGCACGATGCCCAACCAAGGAATACCCGCCCGGTTGCGGCGGGCAAAGACCGCAGGGAACAGGCCATCATCTGCTGCCGCCATCGGAAATTCACCTTGAATAAAAAGCCAACCGTTCAAGGCACCCAGAGTCGCCATGACGGCTGCCCCTGCCATGATCGGGCGGGCCGCCTCTCCCCAGAATGCACCAGCAGCCTCTGCAAATGGAGCGCTCGAATCCATCAACAAAACAGGGGGAATCGCCCCCATGATCGCAACAGAACCTAAGAGGTAGACCACCACCGTCAGCATTGTTCCCAGCATACTAGCACGGCCCACATTGCGGTCGGGATTGCGCAACCGTCCGCTCGAGATGGCCGCGGATTCTACACCAAGGAAGGCAAACAACGTCAAGGTCGTCGCAGCCGTGACCGCGCCGAATGCACTGCCTTCATAAGACCCGTCAGCCCAGAGGTTGGACATTTCAATAAAGGGCAGCCCGAGCAACCCGACGGCCATCAGCGGCAACACCTTGAGCACGGTGGTGACGGTCTGTACAGCTAAAACTTGGCGCACTCCTGCCCCATTAATCGCCGTGAAAACGAGAATGAGCCCTACACCCGAAGCCGCTGCGAGGGCGGCACTTTCTGATAAGGCGGGAAAGAACACCGCCAAGTAGCCCACCGCCGCCACTGCAATGGCCGCATTCGTGCACCAGATGGAAACCCAGTAGCCCCAGGCTACCGCAAAACCCGGCAGGTCACCAAATGCCCGCCGCACGTATGAATAAGGCCCTCCGGGTGCATGCGGTTGTACCGTCGCGAGTTGCCGGAAAACGGCCGCCAACAGGATGGCACCAACCGAAGCCATGGCCCAGCCGATCAACCCCCAGCGACCGTAAACAGCCAAACCTGCGGGGAGCAGGAAGATCCCCGAGCCAATCATGTTGCCCGCAACGAGTGCTGTGCCCGCTCCGAGTCCCAATTTGCGCATGCCGCAGGTTACGAAGGAATCCAGCGATCAACGGAGCACGTTGACCGTTCCGCAAAATTGACGGGGTCCATCGCATTGGAAGGACTTGGGCCAGTCCATGTCGGGAGTGTCACCCACAAGCGTCAGGCGCAACAGCCAATTGTACACCCCATCGCCAAGAAAGCGGTCGCCTTGGACGGTTTCGCCTGGTCCCCGGTGGTCCGCAATCCAAGGCTCATCAGGATCTTGAGAGTAAAACACCTGATTGCCCCAGCGGTCAAACACCCAGAACTCGTACTTCCGAATCAAGGACCAACCGCGTATCACAGGAGCGAAAGCATCGTTGATCCCATCAAACACACCATTGGTAGCTGGCGTAAAAGCGGTAGGTACCCAGACTTGGATGTCATCCTCAATGGTGATCCGCTCTACCTCCAAATCGGTACATCCGAATTGGGTCTGCGTCTCCAAACTCACCACATACTC
>DDCX01000061.1:2388-7836 GCA_002336475.1 Flavobacteriales bacterium UBA1995
GTGTAAAACATCGCCGTGGTGTCATAAGGCGAGAATGAAAACGTCGTGTTGTCCAAGCCGGACCCCACCGCACCCACATTGAAGTCCGCCGAAGGCAAGGGGTGGACCACAAAAGGGTCCAAGGTCAACGTGTCCCGACAGCCATCCGGAGAAACCGCCACGACCATGCCAGGGTAAGCGCCCGGTTCAGTCAAGACGAGCCCCTCCTCAGGGATATCACCGGTATACACTGAGGTATCGACCACCAACACCGTCATGGCCGCATTGACACTCCAGTCCTCGAAATTCACCACGTGGGGCACACAGCCCGAATCGGGGAACGCCACCACCGCCGCTTCCGCTGGAACATATACGTCGAAGACCCCCTGGGCTGTATCGCTGCAAGCGTAGTCATTGGAAGCCACCAAGGTGATGTCATAGGCACCCGGTTCCTGTAACGTCCAATTGGGGACAATGCCCAAGTAAGGGGGAGCGGCATCCAAGCCAAGGTCATCTTCGATGTACCACTGCCCCACAATGGCGCCTAGAGAACCATTGGCCAACGTTACAGCCGCAGGAGCACCACAGTGTGCCTCCTCTAACANNCCGCACAACTGGTCGCTCTCGGCGGCATAGTGCACGACAAACTGAAGGATGCTGTCCGTAGAATTGACCAAGGTGTGCGTGGGAGTGGAGCCCAAAGCCGGGGGCGAACCATCTCCAAAGGAAAACTGATGAAACAGGGCGCCGGTGCTTTGGTTGGTCACCTCCACCGTCAGCGGACTGCAGCCCGCTGCTGGCTCAGGATACCAATCCAAATCAGGCGCTGGAAACACCGTCACTTGCACAGAGTCCACATTGGCACAACCACTGAATGCACCCTCGGTCTCAAAGACCGCAGTAAAGGTCCCCGGCTCGTAAAACGTATGTTCCACAGACAGACCAATGCCGAGGCCGCCATCAGAAAAGGACCACGCCGCCCATCCAGGGTTTTCAGTCAGAGCAGTCAGTGTTGTGGGGGCATCCTCGCAGGCAAAAACATCGACTCCGCTGAGGTTGATGGTCGGCGGAGCGTAGACTTCCACCTCTTGCTCGAGCGTATCGAAACTGCAACCGTTGGTCGCCACCTGCCTGATGGTAAAGGTGCCCGGGTCGGGCATGGTCAAAGAGGCCACAGGGTCATTGGAGAACCCAAATCCGCCAAAGTCAAAGACACTTTGGGTCGCCCCTACACTCTCATCCACCGCCGTCAGCGTCAAGGGTGGACATCCCGCACTCTGACTGAGCGTAAAAAATGCCGTAATGCTGTTGGGCAAAATGGTCAAGCTGACCGTAGTATCGTGGGTGCCACACTGGTTGGTACCGCTCAATGTGATGGGGTAGGTCGTCACCGGACCGGTTGGATCATAAAATGGCGGCACGGGGTCTTCGCCGTCTTGAAGCGGCCCCACAGCCCAATCCCACTGGGTCACATCGGGCGCCCCCAGACTGTTGTTGACCACCGTAGGCTGAAAGGGCGCGCAAGCGGTGTCCTCGAGCAAGGCAAACCGCATCAAGGGCTCGGTCAACACCATCAAAGTATCCTGCAGGATAGCCGTGCCGCAGAGGTTGGTGACCTCAAGGGACATGGTCTCTTGGTAGGTCGTGTCGTCCTGCACAAACACCACAAATGGCGGCAGAGGGTCAGACCATACCGAATCCTGAAGGGTCCATTGAGCGGTACCATAAGGGGCGTAAGACAAGTCCGTGACTTGCACCGGAAGCGGAGTGCATCCCTCGTCTGTATCCAGAGCGAAGTCTGCAATGGGAGGCCCCACTACCTCCACATCCTGGCTGTATACACTTTCGCATCCATAGGCACTGGCTACCTCCAATGAAACCGCATACAACCCCGTATCTGGATAGGTGTAATTGGGCTCAAACCCCACTTCACCGGCTCCATTTCCAAACTGCCAATCAAAAAAGACCCCATCACTGCTGATGTTGGACCAAGGTGCGTTGTCGTTGTCGCAGATGACAGAAGGGAGCGCAAACTGCGCCCATGGAAGGGGCCGCACTTCTACCGTGTAGTTCGCCGACCCCGCACAAAAATTGCCATCCAGCACCTCAACGGTAACCACAAAGGATCCTGTGCCCGCGTCCGCCGCAAACAACGCCGAGTCTGCCCCGGACAGCGGGTTCAATACTTCGACGCCCGACCAGGTGAAAAACAAAGGGTCTGCACCAACATCATCGTACGCGTGCAAAAACAAGCTGTCAGACAAGCAAAGGTCAGCGGTCGCTCCTGCCACAGATTCCATGATCTGCGGTTCAGGCAGGGGCAACACCGTCCAGGCCACCTCATCGTCGGTTTCACAGCTGTTGACACCGTAGTGATAGACCCAGGCATGGTCTCCCGCATTCAAACTGGCCACATCCACCACGCCCCCGATGTCATCCGCCAAGGCCGGCCCGGTCCAGGAGCCCCCGGGAGGATAGAACAGCTCCAACTGCACTTGACCCGCATCGGCACACAGCAACTGGTCATAGCCTGCATCGGCCGTATCGGGCTCTACCACGGTCACCCCCATCGAATCCACAGAAGTGCACCCGTTGACATCGGTATAGGTGTACAAGACGGTGTGAAAACCCTCCCCTACGGCACCGGGATCGAATCCCCCCACGGGGTTGGTGATGCCTGCCCCTGCCCACGTTCCTCCCGGAGGGAAAGCAGAAGGCAATACCTCTTCGAAAGTCTGGTTGCAATACGGTGGACTGGGTGCGGTCAGGTTCAATTCGGGCAACTCAAACACATCGGTTACCCACGTGTAACTGCGGGTGCAACCGGCGGCATTGGTCGCGAGCACCGAAACGGGAAACACACCTTCCACCGCCTCCAACACGAGCGGCACATCCCCATCTCCGCCAGGCAAAGTCTGCCATTCGAGATCGGCCCCCTCCGGCTCTGTGGCCGTAAAAGTGAGGGCGTCCCCTACACAAGCTGATCCGGGCCCCACCACTTCTGGGTCGGGTGAATCGGTGACTTCAATGTCCAAAGTAGCGGCATTCACACATCCAAAAACATCGGTGCCCGTGACTTCGATGCTTACATCAAACTCGGTCACCACCCCCACCGTATCCCAGTAAAGCTGCTCGCTCACGATCGCCCCCGCCTCCGTCCAGACGTAATTCAGCGCTCCTGTGGCTTCTACCGTGACGGTATCTCCCTGACATACCTGTGCCGGCGCTACAAAATCCAGTGCGGGCAAGGGCAGCACTTCCACCATCTCCGTATCCGTGTCCGTGCCACAATAGTTTTCCAAGAGCACAGAGACCTCGTAGGTGCCCGCCGTATCGAATACATGATAGAGGGCGTTGGTACTGCTGCTCACCTCTTCCCCCTCCACGGACCAACCGAAATCGAGGATCCCTCCAATGCCTTCGAGGTAATCGTTCCACTGAAATTGGACACCATCACCTGCACACACATTGCCGGACTGGGAGAAATTCACCACAGGAGGTTCGGTCACCGTGATCGTCCATGTCTCGGAGGCCGTCACGCAATCATACCGGGCTGGACCCGGCAGTCCAATCTCCAAGGTCACCGTATAAATGCCATCATTGAGAAAGGTCACCCCGTCCCCTGCAGACTCCCAGTCTGGGTCGAATCCACCGCTGGTGCCTGAAACGAACCACCGCACATCCCACTCGCCGCAGAGTTCTGGCTCGGGCGTCAAGTTTTCCCACGCGATGGTAAGCGGGGTGCAACCGGACAAGGGAGCCAACGTGCCAATGGCCTCAGCAGGGTCTGGGTAAACGCAGACCGGAATAGCGCCTGTGGAGTCCTGACAATTGGGATGGGACTCGGTGAAATACACGGTATACTCTCCCACCTCGGGGAATACCGGGGCAATCTGAAAGTCCGTGCTGCTGGAAGGCGCCGGCAGGTCCTGTCCTTGCTCGGGGACAATGTTCCATTCACCATAGGCAGGCACACAGTAGGTGGGGGTGGCGATCAAGCCGCTGCCGAGGGCCTCATACAGAAAGGTCGGTCCGGCACAGACACTTCCGATGCCAAACATGTCCGGCGCAGGGCTTTGGTGAATGCGGATGGGCTCCACAATGTTGGTGGCATTGCCACAGAGGTTGTTGGCACTGAGCGTGACCGCAAAGGCATTGGCCTCGCCGCCAGGCGTATTGGAGAAGCAACTGCTGGACCCATAGGTATGGCTGACCTCGTTGGGGGGCGGGTGGCTAAAAGACGCGGTATTGCCATCCCCAAAGGAGACCGAATACACCGTACCAGGCAAGTTGTTGTCTGTTTCTAGAATGGGAAAGGTCAATGCATAAGGGCTGCATACGGTTACACTGTTCCCTGGCAAAGCAGAACCTATGGTGGGGTTGGTCCCTACGAAGAGGCTGTCTGTCGCAACGGAAACGCACCCATTGCTTCCGCTGGCAACGATGGTGATGCCGTACAACCCTAAAGCGGGATACGTGGTCCCCACCGTATCCAAAACGGGATTGAAGGCATTGACCAAGGTGTCGCTCCCATTGCCCCAATCCACCTGCCAAGCGTCAACACCAGCACCTGAAAAAGTGGTGGCTGGAAGAGCAAAAGCAGGAAATCCGTCTTGGCCCAGGCAAATCGCCGACAGGTCTGGTAGGCCGGGATCGGGCAGCGCCAGCACCGTCACTGTCTGGGCAGATGTGCACCCCGCAGCCCCACCGGGACCTCCCGCTCCGCCCTGGACCGTCAAAGTCACCGTAAAATCGATAAAACCCACGCCTACAGCTCCTTGAAACACATGCTCTGGCTGAAATTCTGATGAGGTGACACCGTCTCCGAAGTCCCACGTGTAGGTCAGGCCTGCATCGGGAGCTGTCACATCAAAAGAAACAGGAAGATCAGCACATTGGCCCGCCTCCAACACCGTGAAATCGGCCACAGCACCGCAGGGCGATTGTCCTTGAACCTGCAGCACCATCCCCCACCACATCGTGGTCAAGCAAACAGCAACAATTCGGGGCATGAACAAGGACATGGGCCCACAAAATTATCGGAGAACAAACCAACGGCCACTATTTCAACAAACTAAAGGCACAAATCACCGCAGAAACATGGCATTCAACAGCCCTCAGACCATGGACCGGACCCACTGCGCTACTCCCACGGTAGCCGGAGCCACAATGAAGTCATGAATCCTGTCTTCAAAACCCTGGATGGCCTCAGGATCTGGATTGACCATGGCGACCCGACAATCCGGTGGCGCATAGTGAACAAGGCCCGCCGCTGGATAGACCTGCATGGAAGTCCCTACCACGAGCAAAACTTCGGCCTGAGCCACAGTCTCAGCGGCGCGTTCCATCATCGGAACGGCCTCCCCAAACCACACCACATGGGGGCGCCACTGCACCCCTCTGCCATCGACATCACCCAAGGCGATATCCGGCCCAGGGACCGCTGCACTGCCCACCTGTTCCAATCCC
>DDCX01000061.1:7931-16337 GCA_002336475.1 Flavobacteriales bacterium UBA1995
TCCACAGCAGCGAGTTGGGCCCTTCGCTTGTTGTAGAAATCGAGGACCAAAGCCGGGTTCGCAGACCAAGCCTCTGGCGTTGCGACTTCCATCACATTGTAACCCTCCCATAGGCCACCGCTGTCTCGAAATGTCTTGAGCCCGCTTTCCCGGCTGACTCCCGCTCCGGATAGCACCACCAATACTGGCTTGTCCCCACGCTGTTCCATGCCCCAAGGTCGCCTTCAATCTTCACTCCATTCAGAGGGGCTTTAGAAAGCGACGAGGCCCCAATTCTCATGGTCGGTCTGTTGGAAAGGTGCCAACCGAAGCCGCAAAGCCTGAGCGGTCTCAGGTAGCTTGGACGAGAGCAAAACCAAACATGGACACACCACACTCCTCCAACTCGGTCATTCCACATCAGCTCGTGCGCTACGCCATTTTGATGTTTTGGTCGATTTTCTGGCTCTTCAACCTTCTCGACAAGGTGATCGGAGGCGCGCACTTCCTATGGGTGGGCCGCGACCGGTTTGCCCAATTCCAGAAATACTTCGCATCCACTGGGCTCGACTCACCCCACATCGCCAATGCAGCCCTCGCTGTAGCCGGTGCTTTGGAGGCTTTTGCGTTTGTGTTTTTTGCTGGAGCGCTGATTTTTGAAATACAGAAAAGCCGCGAAACCGCGCGAAGGTGGTGCTTCATTGGCACCCTCTTGACCCTGGCCACCTTCACCTTCTTTTCTCTCGGGGACCATTGGTTTGGCGACCGGTTTGAACTGCTTGAGCACACCTTGTTTTGGTTTATCTCATTGGCCTCTTACTTGGTGTTTACCCACCTCAATGAGACGGACCAAGGGGAAGCCGGCGAAGCCTGGCCACGCCGCCAGGTCACCACTGCTGCGGTGGTATCCACAGTATTGGTCATTGCCACCAGCACCGCCATATTCCAGCACAACACCACAGATTTCCAACTGCGCAGCGCGCCAGTAACCGCTGAAGAAGTGGGTGAGAATATCTACAAGGTGGCTTTTCCTTTTCTCGGTGGAAGCACCGTTTTCGAAAGATCCCTCGCGCAATTCAAGGAAAACCATCCGCGCAAAACCATCCAGCACATCTACACCGTGCCCAAGCCCCTGCGGCTTAAAAAGGCCGATGCTTTGATCTTTTACATCATGACAGAAGACCAACCATGAACGAGAAATCCATCCTTCGGCTCTTTATCCTGATTTTCTGGACCTTTTTCTGGGGGTTGAGCGTCACCGATAAGATCATCCCCGACGTACAGTTTCTGTGGGTGGGCAAAGACTTTTTCGCCCTCTTCATCAAGTTCTTTGGTTCCCTCGGACTCAAAGACCCCCTGTTCGCCACTTTCGCATTGGCCGGTGTATCCGGTTTGGAGGCATTGAATTTCGCCTTGTACCTGACCGCCACCTTGAGCTTCTTCAAGGCCAGCGACACCGTCACCGACAAATGGTTCTTTCGGGCCATCCTTTCCTCTATGGTCCTGTTCAGCCTGTTTTCAATCGCAGACCAGGTCTTCGGGGACCGTTTTCAGTTGCTCGAGCACGGACTGTTCTGGCTCATTCTGCTCGCCTCATGGATCACCTTCAAAAACGTCTCCATCCCCCAAGGGGAACCCTACACATGGCAGGCTACTCCTGCCACAAAAAGGGCCATTCTCGCTGGAACGGCGCTCACCATCATCACAGCATGGTCAGTGTGGGATTTCTCAGATGACACATTTGCCAATGTCGACCGCCCCGTGATGGGCACTGAAGTGGTCGAGGGCATCTACAAGTTCGACTTCCCCTTCCTGGCGGACAAAGTTGTGTGGGAGCATACCGTCAACGCCTTTAAAGCGGAACACCCCGACCTGAGCATAGACTACATCTACACAGGACCTTCAGAGCTCAACTCAAAGAAGAAGACACACCTGCTCTTGTACATTTTCACCCAGCCCAGGGCGTCAAGCTTAGGGGCATCCTAAGGGCTTCAAACGGACCTGGCACTTCAACGGTTGTGCCCAGAAATAGAAATGCCCACCTCAATGAGATGGGCATTTCTGATATAAAGAGCCTTTTGGAATAAAGGCGATTTCTATCAAGGAGTTGAAAAAAGACCGCGAGATCCTACGTGAGAAACCAACCGACCCTGACAAGAACATTTACTACAAGCCCACTCCGCTTGTCGTATTCAATGCCTGTTCAACATGAACTGGATTGCCCTCGACCACTGAGTTGCCATAAAGCAGCCTCAGACGTAGTAGGAATGCACCTACAAGATAGTGCCGTTTGTCTGACATCCCAAATTTCACCCGCACAAATCAGGCGATCCACACCGGTAATCAATTCAAGTCAAGGGGCAATTGAACCTCTGCACCGGCGCCCATTGCGCGCCAGTCATCCTCTGAAACATCTGAATTCGCCTTGCGAATGGCCTCATAATTCTCGGCCCCAAAAACAGCCGTCAATTCACCCCAGACCGTCTGGTCCGAATTCTTCATGATGTAGGTATTGGCCTCCTCTGATTCAACTTCTCCTCCACCCATCTCTTCGTTGTCCACGGCAGTTTCGTCCCCCCCGTTCGTGTCAAGGTCAAGGTCAATCTCTACCGACAAGTCGGGCCAAAAGTCCGACAGGTTCAATTCAAACATCTCTTCAATTTCGATCTCCGAAGACCCCCAAACATTCATGGGCACCAACACACCTCCCAAGGCCACCAAAACCGAGAGCGCCGAAGAAACCAAAAAGGGAATCACAACAGGACCGGTCAAGCCGAGCAACAAGAACCCCAGCAGCGGCTGGTTGTCGTTCTCCTTCCGAACAGCCCTTATTTCGCTGGCGAAATAATAATCGCCTCCGTCGGTAAGGCGCACCAAGGTCTGAATGAGACGGGCCAAATAAGCCATCAAAGTGGACAACGCCGCTCCCGCCAGAAGGGCAAGGGCCAACACCCCCAACAAGAAAGTGGCGATGCGCAGCGGCCTTGAAGCCTCAGTCTCTGCCGGCAAACTCTGAAGCAAATCCAAGCGAGGTCCCGTTGAAGCGGCATCCGCGGCAGCATCCTCTTCAAGGCGCAACAACGCTTCATCCGCCTGTGCCAGGAGAGATTCCAATTCATCCAACCTGCTCATTCCACTGTAGCTCAGTGCTGCACCGTCTCCATCTACAGATTCTCCGCCACGGGAAACGGTCCTGTAATCACCGTCATGGCTCCACACCACCAAGGCACTCGACGCATTGGTCTCAGCAACACGAGAGCGCGGTGCGGCCAAACTTGGCTGCACACTTCGCCAGGTGCTGACCGGCTCGGTTTCTTGCTCTCCCCGATAAGCACGAACACGGTATACGTATGAGGTATCGCGAACCGCCTCGTCTACATAGCTGGTGGTGTTGGCAGGAAGCCGAACCATCTCCGACCAGCTGTCGCCTCCATAACTCCGCTCAACAACGAACCCTTCCTCATTCCAGTCGCGGTCATTCCAATTCAACACGACACGGAAATTGCCTTCTGCTTTGGCACGGACCGATGCCGGACCAATGATGTCTGCGCTTCGCGTTACGGCGAAGGTGACATTTCCTGGCCCGCTGCCCCCTTTCCGGTTGCTGGCTGTCACACGGTATTGATACGACTCGCCCGACGCAAGCCCATTGTCAACATAGCCTGACTGCACCATTCCATCGGCTACAACAGACCACGTCTCCCCAGCATCACTGCTCCGTTCCACTTTGTATGTGGACCTTTCGTCCCGCTCAAGGGCGATGTCTGCGCGCAAAAGGGCCGCTTCTTCTTGCAACTCTGCCGTGCGTTCAGAACGCATGGACTGGCGTGCCTCATAGGCCGCGCGCATCTCCTCATGCATGGAAGAATAATCTACCGTTTGAATGCCCGACATCGCAGCCTCAGGTGACTCCAAGAGGTTCAGCGGAAAGGCGGTCAAATAGTCAATTTGTGCCCCCCGTTTTTGCACCGATGGCTGGTCCTGAATGGCCCCACTCCACGCGGCAAAGTCTGCTTCAGAATTGGCCAGTGTTTCATCGATGGTTGCCGCTTTATCAGCAACAACACCTGCCATATTATCCAAGGCTGCATTCTTCAATTCATAGGTGCCGTAAAACGCACCAAGCACCACCACCACAGGCAGCAATGCCACCAACGCACCCAAAACAGATCCAGGCACCAAGCCCACCAACACCTTCAAAAAGCTGTCACGCCCCATTTTGATGAGGCTCAGCATTTCATCCAAAGGGCTTTCTTCTCGGCCATCCAATACATACGAGGGCAATACCACCAACGACAGCACCAGAACCAGCGCGACACCTATACCCACGGCTGTCGCTGCGTGAGCACCCGTGATGAGCACTCCCAAAATCAAATAACCCGCAGTAGGAATGGCACCAGAATAAGCAATCAGGTACACGAGCACCAAAACCGCTGCCGCTGCCGATACGTATTTCATGCCCAACTGGGCTGTCCTCATGCCCACGGCACGGTGTGCCTCCATCTTCTTTCCTTCTCCATCTTCATGCTCACGCATTGAAGCCAAAACGCCCAAGCCCCATAGGAAAGGCACTTCGGCCAACAGCACACACAAGAAAAGCAAGAGGTCCTGATCGGCCCAAGTTGCTCCCCAATAACCAATACCTACGATGGCGCTTACCAAGGTCATCGACAGCCATCCAATCCTCATTCCCGCTCTTCCAAAACTGCCTTTGACCTCGTGATAACCCGCCTTGTATATGCGCCAAGGCCACACGATCACGTAATGCCACAAGATTTTCCAGAGCAACACAACAGGGGTCACAATGACGTTCCGCCAATACCACATAAACCCCTTGTTCCAAAGCCAAAGCACGACGCCCACCATCCAGCGCACCAACCTCACCGCCCACTCAAACAAGACCATCACCGCGTAAGCAGCCGTCGCCACAACATTGTAGACAAATGCCAAGGGAGCCACCAACAAGAAAAGCGGCGTCCAGTACCCCTTCAGCTTGACTGAAAAGTTCTTGAAATCCAATGCCCACGCTACTTTTTCATCCCTGTAGGATTGAAAGACCATTCCTAAGACGGTCAACAACAGAACAGTGGGGGCCCACATTAACACAACATTCATCTGATCAATCTTTATCCGCTCATATTCCGAATTAATCCCAAATGGGGTGCAATTCACTTATGAACAGCCGTTTACATGCCCGATCAACCGGCCACACAAACATGTTTCATGGTACACATAAGCATACACACATGAAAAATATCCCCCTTCAACCACCAAAAATCCCGGGGCAACACGGCAGCCAAAACACAGGTTGTCAATCGATTGTGCCTAATCATTCAACAAAACTGAAGGGCCGCACCCGACCCTCTCCTTCTCATTTCGACAATTCAAGGCGAAACAAGAGGTTTACCACTTCTCTGTAGCCCACTTGCGCCTGACTACATTCGCATTCGATATGGCCAAGAAGAAGATCATCAACCGCGCCTCGGAGCAATTCCTGGAGGCTTATCTGAACAACCCCTCCCCCACCGGATTCGAGAGTGCCGGCCAAAAAATGTGGTTGGACTACATCAATCCATACATCGACGAGCATATCGTAGACACTTATGGAACGGTCGTAGGGGTCATCAATCCCAAAGCGGAATACAAAGTCGTCATCGAAGCCCATGCCGACGAGATCAGCTGGTTTGTGCATTACATCACCAACGATGGATTCATCTACCTGCGGCGCAATGGTGGCAGCGACCACCAAATTGCCCCCTCAAAGCGGGTCGACATCCACACCAAAGACGGCACCGTCAAGGCCGTATTTGGTTGGCCCGCGATCCACACCCGCACAGCGGGAAAAGAGGCAGCACCCACCCTCAAAAACATCTTCCTTGACGTCGGCGCCAAGGACAAAGCCGAAGTAGAAAAAATGGGCATCCACGTGGGGTGTGTCGTCACCTATGAAGACACCTTTATGATCCTCAACAAGCAATGGTATGTAGGCCGTGCTCTGGACAACCGAGCAGGGGGCTTCATGATCGCTGAGGTGGCGCGCATGTTGAAGGAAAACAAAGTGGACCTTCCCTTCGGACTCTACATCACCAACAGCGTGCAAGAAGAAATCGGACTGCGCGGAGCCCAGATGATCGCAGAGCGCATCCAACCTGATGTGGCCATCGTCACTGACGTCACCCATTGCACGCACACCCCGATGATGAACAAGATTGACCAAGGCGATGTAGCGGCTGGAAAGGGCCCGGGGGTCACCTACGGACCAGCGGTTCAAAACAACCTGCTTCAGCGCATCATCGACACCGCCGAGGAAAAGAAGATTCCACTGCAACGCATGGCCGCCAGTCGCTTCACCGGAACCGACACTGATGCCTTTGCTTACTCCAACAAAGGCGTGCCCAGCGCACTGATTTCCCTGCCTTTGCGCTATATGCACACCACCGTAGAAATGGTACACAAACAGGACGTAGAAGACTGCATTCGCCTCATCTACGACACCTTGCTGAACATCCAGCCCGGCGAAGACTTCAAGTACCTCTGAGGCTTAGGCTTTGTGATTCAGGGCGTGAAGCGCCCACCTTTCGTGGATGAGTGGAGCAGAAGGACAGGCTTGAGGTGTGCTTTAGCCACCTACCTGCTCCATCCATCCGCGGAGTTGGTGAATGTCCAACGGCTTGGGGAGCAAAGCCTCGACGATGGGATGGCCTTCCGCACGACTCAGTTCGTCGGGATCCAACGTTGCGCTGAGCATGAATACTGTAAGCTTGGACAAGGCTGATACCGGGTAGAGCTCCATGCGCTCCAGAACGCCAAACCCATCCAAGCCTGGCATTCGAATGTCCAGCAGCACGACCACCCCCGCATGTTCTAAGGCAGACCCCGGCTTCAAATCGTTCTCCTCCACACCTGCTTCGGCAGCCAGTGCTTCGAGAAAAGTGGGACCGTCTTTAAATTTCCGTACCGCTCCCCCGAAGGCAGCCTCGACCAAACGACCATTGACTACACGGTCAATCTCATTGTCGTCTACAAGCCAGAACTCTCGGGAATTAGACATTCGGGGTAAATATTCTGTTTTTATTTTTAAAAAATCGTAAGAAACATCCTGTGTTCAGAGGCGCGTTCATTGACCCGTTCGACTCATCCACTGCGCATAACGCTGACGTTCCTGTAGCACTTCATCTTTCATGGCAATCAAAGCCTGCTGCACCTCCGAAGCAGCCTCCGGCGTCCCTGCTTCAAGTGCCCCTCCAAGCCCCCCCACTTGGCCTGCTATTTTGTCCAATAACGCCAGCACCTCGGTTCCTTGTTCGGCATTCTGAACCCTTGAGCGGTTCAAGTAAAAGCCCGAACGTATGACATTGCGCAATTCCTCCTCGTTCCATGGCTTCGACACAAAGCGGTACACCTGCCCTTTGTTGATGGCGTCAACCACAGCATCTGTATCGGCATAACCGGTCACCAGCACCCTGCTCACATCGGGATGGTCGGGCATGATCAGTTCAAAAAACTCCACACCACTGATGCGCGGCATGCGCTGGTCGCTCAGGACCACATGAAAATCATGCTCATCCAACAAGCGCACCGCCTGGTGAGGCTCCAAACAGGTGTGGACCTCAAATTCCCTGCGAAACGCCGCCTTAAAGGAGAACAGGTTGGCCTCCTCATCATCGAGGTAGAGGACACGAATGATTTCTTCAGCCATGATGCAATGCGTCTAAAAGTGTCATGCCGCTTCATTTTCTGTTTGAGCCTCTTCGCCGCTTTTGGCATCCAAAGCAAACAACAACTGAAACTCAGTTCCCTCACCAACAGCGCTTTTGACCGCCACCTCAGCGCCGTGGTCATCCAATATTCCCTTCACGATGCTCAAGCCCAATCCCGTCCCCTTCCCCACATCTTTGGTGGTGTAAAAGGGATCGAAAATCCGCTGCCTCGTGGATTCATCCATGCCTGTTC
Organism: Flavobacteriales bacterium UBA1995; assembly: GCA_002336475.1. Lineage (GTDB taxonomy): Bacteria > Bacteroidota > Bacteroidia > Flavobacteriales_D > Sanyastnellaceae > UBA8752. The sequence continues at coordinate 15,864 of DDCX01000061.1, forward strand.
CATTGTCTCGGATCAGCACCTGAAGGGCCTCCAGTCTTCCTGCGCCATCCTTGACACCCGTCAAGCCCACCTCGACCTTGCGCGCTTCAACTTCCTGCCAACGTGATTCAGTCGCCTGCACCGCATTGACAATGATGTTCATGAACACCTGACTCAGCTTGCCACTTTGACACCACAGCGGCGGTAGGCCCTCCTCCAACTGAACCTCCAAGCCCGCCTTGCTTCGGGCCCGGTCACCCAAAACCGTAATGGAGGCCTCGAGCAATTCGCCCAAAGAGGCCGCCACCAAGCTGTCCCCGTCCATTCGACCAAAGACGCGCAAGCCCCCTACAATGTGTGCGGTGCGGTCCGCACCATCCAAGATGCCTTGAATCAATTGCCGGCTCTCTTCAATCAAAAAGCCGAGGTCAAGGGATCGGGACAACTCCTGGGCTTTTGCCACAAGTTGCATCGCACCAGGGTCACCTTTACTCA
>DDCX01000134.1:0-209 GCA_002336475.1 Flavobacteriales bacterium UBA1995
TCGCGGCCTTGAACCCAGGCATGGCGGACATCGTTGCCCATCATGTCGAGGGCATCACCCGCTGAAATAAAGAGCGTCGCATCCTTGCCCCGCTCCAACGAGCCGCAAGTTCCATCGATGCCCAAGATCTGTGCCGTAGACAATGTCAAGGCGCGCACAGCTTGCTCGTATTCGAGGCCATAGGCGACCGCGGTCCCCGCAAAGAAGGG
>DDCX01000134.1:242-15664 GCA_002336475.1 Flavobacteriales bacterium UBA1995
GGCAGGTCGATGTCGTCCTCGGCAAAGCGCGGCACCGAGTGCGTCCGCATCACCATCACAGCGATGTCGTTTTCGCGGAGCGGATCGGCCATCATCCAGCTGTCCAGTCCGCCGACGAGCACAACGCGCTCGAGGTCTTCGGCGCGCTTGAAACGGATCACTTCCGCAATTTGCTTGGCATCGTTGGCGTGAATAAACAAGGTGCTCGCCCCTGCGGCACTGCGGTCTCCTGCAGCAAAGAGGCCGCGCATGGCCTCCATCCGCAAGTCCCGCTTATCGGTCTCCCCTGCCGAATAAGCGCGGGCGCGGGCAAAAAAGTCCCGGATTTCGTGCAGCTTCTGATCGTAGGTCTTGCGCTTGCGCAACTGCGCCCGTCCGTCCTCGTAGTGCTTGTGGTGCGACGAAGGCCAGTACAGGTGAATGCCATCGTCGGCGCGAACCACCGCGTCTTCCCAGTTCCAAGCGTCGAATTGGACCACTGAACTGGAGCCTCCAATCACCCCTCCACGCGGTGTGATCTGTCCCATCAACACGCCATTGGTGCGCACCGTCGGCGTAATGTCAGAGGCCGCATTGTAGGCGATGATGCTCCGCACATTGGGCTTGAACGTGCCCACTTCTTGGTAATCGCGAGAAGCGCGAACAGCGGCAACCTCCATCAGTCCCAGAGTGCTGTTGGGTGCAATGAAGCCGGGATAGACGTGCATGCCCGAAACGTCCACCACACGGTTGTACCGCTTGCGGTCCACTTCGCGAGCAGTGCCTACGAAATTGATGATGCCATCCTCAAAACCGATGGCGGCATTGTCGAGGGCTTCCCCGGTTCCGAGGTGGGCCGTCCCGCCCACAACGAGGATGCTCTCGGTCTGTGGCGCGCCTGGCGTCAGGTTGGGCTGGGCCAGGGCAGCGCCCGCAAGGGCGAGGATGGCAAAGAGGAATGAAGCTCTCATGGCTGCGAAATTCAGTGTTGCAATGCGGTTCATCGGTTCTCCTCAGTCATGGTGTCACAATGGTAATGGGCCGGAATCCTTTCCATCGGTTTCCGTTTGTCAGCGCCCGGGGCGTCTAACATCTTCTGAATCAATCGGGCCCGTTCCGACCGGATCGCCTCCCTCATCAGCTGGTCTTCCCCGAGGTCAAACAAGCGTCGGCCGTCGACAAAGGTTTGCTCGCATTGGGCGTACACCGACAGCGGGTGGTCGGACCACACGACGAGGTCGGCATCTTTGCCCGCTTCCAATGACCCCATGCGGTCGTCCAAGTGGAGCAATTTGGCGGGATTCAGGGTCACAAACTTGAGCGCCTCTTCTTCTGGAACGCCGCCATACTTGACCGCCTTGGCGGCCTCTTGGTTCAGGCGGCGGGCCATTTCACGGTCGTCCGAATTAAAAGCCGTCACCACACCGTTCTCCCAAAGCAGCGCGCCGTTGTACGGGATGGCATCCTTGACCTCAAACTTGTATGCCCACCAGTCGCTGAAGCTCGAGCCTCCTGCACCGTGCTCAGCCATCTTGTCGGCGACTTTGTAGCCCTCCAAAATGTGGGTAAAGGTGTTCAAGGTGAAGCCCATGGAGTCGGCCACGTGCATGAGCATGTTGATCTCGTCCTGGCGGTAGCTGTGGCAGGTGACAAACCGCTCGGACTCTATGATTTGCAGCAACGTTTCGAGCTCTAAATCCCGTCGGGGCTTCTTTGGGCCACCGCCCTTGCGCAGCACACGGCGTGGCGTGGCCTTGCGCTTTGCCTCATACCGGTCCCAGTCTTCTCCGTACTCACGAGCGCGGTGGAAGTGGTCGTAATACACTTGCTCCACCCCCATCCGGGTTTGCGGAAAGCGAACCGTTTGGTAGTCGCCCCAATTCGATTGCTTGACGTTTTCTCCAAGGGCAAATTTGATGAAGGGGTCTGCCCCTTCGATCAACATCTCATCCGGCGTCTGACCCCAACGGTACTTGATGATGCCGCTCTGGCCTCCAATGGGATTGGCCGAGCCATGCAAAATCTGTCCTGCGGTGACCCCTCCAGCGAGGTGCCGGTAGAGGTTGACATCCTCACTGTTGACCACCGTGCCAATGCTCACTTCGGCACTCGAAGCTTGCGTTCCCTCGTTGATTCCGCGGCTCGCCGCAATGTGGGTGTGCTCGTCGAGGATGCCCGGCGTAATGTGTTTGCCAGCCGCGTCGATGCGGGTCAATGCGGGAACGTTTTTTCCAAACACCGCTGCCGGGTCCAAATCCTGCCCAACGGCCACAATGCGGCCCTTGTGCACGATGACCTCGCCGCCTTCAATCTTGCCTGCATCACCGCAGGTCCACACCGTAGCCCCCACAAAGTGCCAGCTGCCCTGTTCGGGCAATTGCGTGCGGCCATAGGCACTGAACGGATAGAGCAAAGGGCCGGGACCGAAGTCCGCTTCTTGTGCCTCTTCTCCTTCTCCAGCCGGCGCCTCTGCAGGCTCGGCTGTGTCTGCCGATCCGCCATCCGTGTCTTGGCGCAACGCCGCCCACTCTGTCCACACGCCGTCGGGCCGTTCTCCACGACCATCAATGATCCTGCTGCCTTCGTAGACATTGCCCACCAAGCGGTACGTGCCCAGTTCATCGTCCATCAGACGCAGCACCAGGTCGCGGCCATCCAAACTGACCTTGGCTTTGCCCGCGAGCGAATCCACATTGTCTTCGGCGGTTCCTGCTGGCCACCAGCGGCCGCTCGGACCCTTGTCTCCCTCCTTGAGCTCAAGCACCAGGTCACGGCCATCCAAATTGAGGCTGTACCGCCCTGCGATGGCCACGCTTTCCAAAGGCTCCATTTCGTGGCGGTGGCCTTGAACCACGTTCCAGTGCAACGTGCTGCCGTCCTCAAAAATGGGGCCGTCGGTCACCAGAAAATTGGCCTCCAAGCCCGCGGCCAAACGGCCCACCCGGTCCGAAGCACCGATCATCTCTGCAGGAACCCGGGTCAATGCATCCAAGGCCTGGTTGGCACCCAGTCCATGGGCCACCGCCTTGCGCACATTGGCGAGAAATTCCCCCCCCTTTTTCACCCCATTCATCGTCAATGCCATGGGGATGCCCGCTTCGGCAACCTTGGCGGGGTTGTGCGGTGCCCACTCCCAATCCTTCATGTCTGAAAGGGAGACGAGGCGCGTCAAATACGGATCGCTCACGTCAATGGCCGATGGAAAGTTCACCGGGACAATCAACGCACCTCCTGTAGCGCTGATCTCGTCCAATCGGCGGTAGGATTCGCCCCCACCGAGGAAGGCATATTGCACGCCAAACTCATCGCCCACCTTGTCGGCGCGCAAAACGTCCAACCAATTGCCGGCCGCAAAAAACTGGGGCAATTGCGCGGACCCAGAAAAAGCCTCCAGTGAGAGGTTGCGTTCTTCGGGCGCGTCGTACTGGGCATACCACTGCGCATCGCAATAAGTCTGGCGCAACAGGGCAATGCTCCCCATCAGTGAACTCGGATAACTCTGCTTTGATGACCCTTTCGAAAAACTGTGCCACGCGGCTACGGTGGGCTCCAGCACCGCATCGTTGGCCTCTTTTCCCAAGGCGACGAGGGCAGCCGTTCCGCGTACAATGCCGTCCTGTCTGTGGGTAACCACCGCACCAAACCCCCCTTGAAGGTGTGCCTTGGCGGTTTTTTCGCTGGGCACAAATGCCTCGGCAGCGCGGTATTCAGGATGCAGTGCGCTGTTCCAGCCCAAGGCGGCCTGGCTGTCTTCTCTATCGTAATGGGGTTTACCGTCCCAACCCGAACGCTCTCCTTTCTTCAATCCCCACCCTGTGTAGAGGTCAACAAATGAGGGGTAAACCTCCTTGCCAGACAGGTCATGGCGTACGGCGGGCTCAGCAGACGAATACACCCCTGCTCCAACCGCTTCAATGCGGCCGCGGCGCACCACAAGGTGTCCTTCTGCAATCACCTCATCAGCAGACAAGTGAATGCGGGCACCTTCGTATACGTGCAGTTCAATGCGGGCATCCGGCGTCCCATTCACTGGAAAAGTCGAACTGCTTTGCGCTTGGGTAAGGCTCGCTGTGGCCAAAGCCAGCAGCATGCTGGCAACATGGGTGATTCGGGTCATGGTCTAGGAATCGATTCGTGAAGCAAGATATTGGGAACCCCAAGAGCTGCGCACAGGTACGTCCATGTAGTTCACAACGTCAACTGTTCGATATTCGCTGTATGAGCCAACCTGTCAGTGTATATGCGGAAATGACCCCCAACCCAGAGGTCATGAAGTTCGTTTCGGACCGCCCCCTCATCGCAGGGTCAGACCAAGCTGAGTTCAACAGCAAAGCCTCGACCGTAGGCTACTCTAGCCTCGCAGAAGAACTGTTCAACTTTCCTTTCGTCACCGGCATTTTTATCAGTGGCGGGTTTGTCTCCGTCACCAAAGACGACACCATCGGTTGGGAAATGATCGCCATGCAGATGCGCGAATACATCCAAGGCTGGCTCTCCGAGAATGAAACGGCGGTGGAAAAAATTCCACCCATGGTCGCGCCAGCTGCAACATCCGAAGCGGACCAAGGCGCCCCGGCCGAAACTGAAGGTGCCGTGCAACTCAACGATGCTGATATCGTCCCCACCGAACACGACGAAGCCATCGTCGCCTTGCTCGAAGAATTCGTCAGGCCCGCAGTAGAAGCAGACGGCGGGGCCATAGATTTTCGTGCTTTTGTAGAAGGCACCGTGCACGTAAGATTACGCGGCGCCTGCGCAGGGTGCCCCTCCTCAACCGCCACCTTGAAAGACGGCATCGAACGCCTACTCACCTCCAAACTGGACGCCGTCCAATCCGTCGTCGCCTCCGTCTGAGCCCATGGCCGACCCTTCCCGCATAGGATCGCAACTGCGCCACTTCCGCAAACAACGCGGGTGGACCCAAACGGAACTGGCGGAGCGTTCCGGGCTCAAACGGACCGCTTTAGGTGCCTACGAAGAAGGCCGCGCAGAACCCCGACTGGCAGCGCTCGTGAGGCTCGCCCATGTGCTCGACATCTCGCTCGACGCCCTCGTCCTTGGGGGAACAGAAAGGCGCATGGAGCAAGACGTTCGCGTGTTGCCCATCCCCGTGGACCGCAACGAAAAATCCGAACGCATATCCGCCATCAGCACAAAGGCCGCGGCGGGTTATGCATCAGGGCTTGGAGATCCCGAGTGGATTGCAGCACTGCCCCACTTTTCCTTGCCCCTTCCTGAGGTCCCCCAAGACCGCACATTGCGCTTTTTTCAAATTGAAGGAGACAGCATGTTGCCCTTGCCCAATGGCACATGGATCCTTGCTGAATTCGTGGAGCACATGGAACAAATGGGGGGTGAACGGCCCTACATCATCTCCACCAAAGGAGATGGCCTGCTGTTTAAACGCATCGAAAACAGGTTGGACACCCAAGGGGATTTCCTGCTGATTTCCAACAACGCGCAATACGCACCGTACCCCTACGAGCCCGTCGAAATTCGGGAAGCATGGAAGGCCATTGGTTGGTTCTCAACCGATTGGCCCTAAACCCCCGGCCAATTCGCTGCAACACCCGCTCCTTGCGACAGACCCGTTTGAGGCTAAAGAGGCGGATTTAGACAACGAAAGCAATATAAACGACTACAAAACGGGCATTCGCGCAGTGGCATAATCGGAAGTCTGTCGCTATCTTTCTGTTATGACCCCATCGCTTGTGCCACTCAGCGCCATCTGTGGATTGATCCTCTGCAGCATGCTGCCCTTTCAGTCCCAAGCGCAAAAGATGTTTGGCCTGCCTGCATCCAGCATGCACGACCATGCGGCATGTGAAGTCCAAGGGTGCGATGGGTATATCGGCATTCCAGAAGACCACTTTCTATTCGTTCCTCCTCCAAGTGGCCTTCGGAGCTCATCGGCCACGATCAACGTTACCTACAACAATTTCCCCCCCGTCGCTGAAGCCGCATTCCAGTATGCCGTCAACATTTGGGCCGGTCAAATTTCCAGTGATGTTACCATCGAAGTAGACGCCACCTGGGCGTCGTTGGGCACCAACATATTGGGTTCTGCATCTCCAAATACTGTGCACCGCAATTTCACCGGAGCTCCCAATTCCGGAGTGTATTACCCAGCAGCATTGGCCAATCAATTGTCCAACAACGACCTTGATGCCAATGCAGTAGACATCACCTGCAATTTTGGAAGCGACGTCAATTGGTACTTCGGGCTCGACGGCAATGTCCCCCCTGGAGCCTACGATTTCGTAACGGTAGTGCTCCACGAACTCTGCCATGGGCTCGGATTTATCGGCAGTGCCAACGTCGCAGGAAACACCGGCTTCCTCGGTCAAAGTGGCTCCCCATTTGTCTACGACATCTTCGTCAACGACAACAATTCCGGCGGCAGCATTCTCGACATCAACTCAGCCACCAACGCCCTCGCCAATGCCCTCACCGGTGGAGGACTCGTTTGGTCAGGTGCCAGTGGGCTGGCAGCAACGGTATCTCCTCCTGGCATTTATGCCCCTGGAAATTGGGAGCCCGGCGCCAGTTTCTCCCACCTCAGAGAAGACATGTATCTGACGGGAAGTGTGAATGCGCTGATGACCCCCAACCTCAACACAGGGGAAGCGATTCACGATCCAGGCCCCATCGTCATGGGCATGTTCACAGACATCGGATGGGGGGTCCAAGGGTGTTCAATCTCCGCAGTACTGCCCGGATCACAACTCTCCTGCAATCCTGAAACGAACACCTACAGCCAGCAGTTGATTCTGCTCTACGACAGCCCCCCAACGGGCCTGATCAACGTCAATGGCTCCCTCTTCACCATCTCTGGAAGTCCCCAAACGGTGAGCCTCAACAACCTGCCTGCCGACGGACAGCCCGTAGACGTCAACGCTTTCTTTACAGGGGATCCCGACTGCGCCTTCAACCAAGAGGGGCTGTTCGCTGCACCAGAGTCATGCAGTGGTGGAGCCTGCGCACTGAACTCATACATCTTGGGGGAGCAAAGCGCATGCAACCCGATAGACGGAACGTACAGCCAATCCGTTTCTCTGTTTTTCCAATATTCAGCAGGCGCAGGAAGCGTCATGATCAACAACCAAACGTTCAGCGTCACCAACGACCAGGCCGACGTGACCTTGACCGGGTTGGTGGCAGACGGGGAGCCTTTCAACATGCTCATCACCTTCATGGAAAATGACGCTTGTGCCTTTGCCGTGTTCGACGCCTGGACAGCTCCCGCTCCTTGCCCCTGCTCCATGACCTTGGAAGTGGACAACGTCGGGGTTTGCACGTTTGACTCGGGAACCTACAATTTGGACCTCGTCTTCAATGTGTCCAACCCTCCCACAACAGGCCTGTTGAACATCGGCGGAAACGTCTTTGAAGTACCGGATTCGCCCGGAAGCTATACCACCACCATTGCTGGGCTGGCGGCCGATGGACAGGACCAAACCATTGGCGCTTTTTTCACAGATCTACCCAGCTGTAGCAGTTCAGCAGACCTGACCACATGGACCGCACCCGAACCTTGTACATGTCCCGGTGACCTCGATGGAGACGGCATCATTGGCGTCTCAGACACCCTGGAAATCTTGGCCAGCTTTGGATGTGTTGGAAGTGACTGCGTCGGCGACATCGACGGGGACACCATTGTCGGGGTATCCGACATCCTGCAATTGCTCTCGGTCTTCGGAGCGAACTGCTGACCCTCCAAGTCTTTTAGAAAAAATGTGGTGCGCATTGAAATGCCAACTAAATTGGCATTCCCATTTTTTAAGGCACCATGCCCCTACAACGCGCCATACTCCACCTCGACCTCGATACCTTCTTTGTATCGGTCGAACGGCTTATGGACCGGCGGCTGCACGGAAAGCCACTTTTGATTGGGGGTACTGGTGACCGTGGGGTGGTGGCCTCCTGCAGTTATGAAGCCCGAAAATTCGGCGTTCATTCGGGCATGCCCATGCGCATGGCCCGGGAACTCTGTCCCGAGGCTCTGGTCATTCGCGGCAACTCCGCCACCTACTCCAAGTATTCTCACGCCGTCACCGACATCGTCCGCGAGGCGGTTCCCGTATGCGAAAAAACCTCCATCGATGAGTTTTACGCCGACCTCACTGGAATGGACCGCTTCTTTGGCTGCTGGCAATACTCCAGCGAGCTTCGGCAAAAGGTCATGCGCGAAACGGGACTCCCCATTTCCTTTGGTCTTTCCCAAAACAAGACCGTCTCCAAAGTCGCCACCGGCGAAGCCAAACCCGACAATGCCATCCGCATAGAGCACGGCACTGAGCGCCCATTTTTGGCGCCTTTGGGCATCCGCAAAATCCCCATGGTCGGCGAAAAAACCTACCAGACACTGCGCAACCTCGGCGTTCGCCGCATCGCCACCCTGCAGGAAATGCCAGTCGACATGATGGAGCGCGTGCTCGGCAAACCAGGCCGCATCATCTGGCGCAAAGCCCAAGGTGAAGACCCATCGCCGGTCATGCCCACCAGCGAGCGAAAATCCATTTCTACAGAGCGCACCTTTCGCAAAGACACCACCGACACGGCACAATTGCGCAGCATCCTCCTCGCCATGGCGGAAAACCTCGCCTTCCAACTCCGGCGCGGAAACAAGCTCACCGCGTGCATCACCTTGAAGGTGCGGTACAGCGATTTCGACACGCGCACCCTCCAAGCGCGCATCCCCTACACGGCAGCAGACCACCGGTTGGTCCCCAAGGCCCTCGAACTCTTTGACAAGCTGTATGACCGGCGTGTTCTGGTTCGGCTCGTCGGCATCCGGTACAGCCACCTGGTGGGCGGCGGTATGCAAATGGACCTCTTCGAGGACGACGATCAACGCAACGCCCTGTACCAGGCCATGGACGGTCTCCGCGACCGTTTCGGAGACCGCATTGTCTTCTCTGCCGCCACGTTGGGCGCCCGTACCATCGGCCGTTCCAATCCTTTTTCTGGGGACGCTCCCCTTCTTCTTGCCAACCGCCACCAGTAAATTCAACACCCCATGTGTGGACGCTACGTCACCGTCACTTCTGTCAAAGCCATTGAAAAACGGTTTCAGGTCACCGCAGGGCCAGGGTACACCGATGCGCCTCCGCCACCCAACACCAATGTTTCCCATGGCGACGCCGCCCCTGTGATCACCGGAGACCAACCCAAGGCATTACAAGCCATGCAGTTCGGCTTTACCCCTTCGTGGGCAAAAAAGCAGTTCTACATGATCAATGCGCGCAGCGAAGGCGACCACAACGCCGAAAACGACCCTGGCTATCGCGGCGCCATGGGCATCCTACAAAAACCCATGTTCCGCCAATCAATCCGCACCCGCCGATGTCTGGTGGTTGCCGATGCCTTTATCGAAGGTCCACAACGCGAAAAACTCGCCAAACCCTATGTCGTGTATGCCCGCGACGGTCAACGGCCCTTTGCCCTCGCCGGCATTTGGGACGAGTGGACCGATACGGGCTCAGGCGAAATCATCCGCTCTTTCGCCATCATCACCACCACGGCATGCGACGCCATGAACGCCATTGGCCACCACCGTTCTCCCGTTATGCTCGATCCAGAAGACGAACGCAAATGGATCGACCCTGTCACCCCACTTGCTGAGGCCACCGCCCTGCTCCGGCCCATTCCCGACGGAAAGCTCAACGCCTACCCCATCGATACGGCCATCAAAAACCCGAGGTTAAACGGCACCACACTGTTGCAGCCTACCGGCGAGAGGATTTTTCCGGAATACGACTTCGAATTGCACCAATCCCTCCAAGTGTTTGGCATGGGCGAATCGCCAGGACGCCAGCGCCGCAGTGGCGATTCTCCCAAGGCCCAAGGTTCCTTGTTTTAAACCTCCGCGGAACCAGCCACACCATGTACCTGAACAACCATTCGTGGTTCAGCCTCCGCTACGGCATCATGCGCCCGGAGGAACTCCTCGCCGAAGCACAGGCCGCAGGTGCAACGTGCATGGCCCTCACCGATGTGCACTGCACCGCGGGTGGACCAGACTTTGTCCGGTTGGCTCCACAATACGGCATTCGACCCGTCCTCGGCATCGACTTCCGCAAGGGCGCAGTTCAGCAGTATGTGGGGCTGGCCCGTGACCACGACGGCTACGAACAACTTTGCGGGTTCCTGTCAGAGCTGTTGCACCTCGGGCACGCCGGAAAGCCAGCACCACCACCCAGCCGAGCACCACAGATTGATGGCGTGGTCTGGGTGTACCCTTGGACGCGGCAAGACCACGCAGCTTGGATGCAGCCAGGCAACGAAGGACTGCGGTCAGATGAATTTGTCGGGGTACGGCCCGATGAACTCGGGACCCTTCGATTGGCCCTCCAGCGCAACCCCAATGGCACACCGCACCAGCGCATGGTCGCCCTTCAAACGGCATCGTTTAGAAACAAGCGCGATCACAATGCCCACCGGCTCCTGCGGTCCATCGACCGCAACTGTCTGCTGGCCAAACTGCCCAGCAATCAAGTGGCCCCCATCACAGACCGCCTGCTCCGCATCGGCGAACTCGAACACGCTTACGCAGAGTTTCCCTGGCTGACGGAACGGGCCGACGCCTTGCTCGAAGCTTGCCACATTGACTTCGCCGGTGACCTCGGCGACCAAGAAGACGGGGCCACCCACCGCAACATCCGCACGTTTACCAGCTCCATCGTGGAGGATGAACGCCTGCTTCGCGACCTCTGCGCCGAAGGCCTCGCCTACCGCTATCCCGATGCCAACGAGGCCATCCTCGACCGCATGGAACACGAAATAGAAGTCCTCCGAGAAAAGGAGTTCCTCGCCTACTTCTTGGTCAATTGGGACATCACCACCTATGCCCGGTCTAAAGGCTACTTCCACGTTGGCCGCGGCAGCGGAGCAAACAGCCTCGTCGCCTATCTGCTGCGCATCACCGACGTCGACCCCATAGAACTGGACCTCTACTTTGAACGGTTCATCAACCTGTACAGGTCCAACCCGCCCGACTTCGACCTCGACTTTTCTTGGACCGACCGGGATGACGTGACCCGCTACATCTTTGAGCGGTACGAGCACGTCGCTCTGCTCGGCGCCTACAACACCTTCCAATACCGCGCTGTAGTGCGCGAACTCAGCAAGGTCTTCGGTTTGCCCAAACACGAAGTAGATGTTCTCGCCAGTGGCCGGTTTGACCCCGCCAAACTCGGAGAAGTAGAGCGTGCCGTCATCCGGTATTCAGCCGTGCTCCGGGACTTCCCCAACCAAATTTCCATCCACGCCTGCGGAATTGTCATTGCAGACCGGCCCATCCACCGCACCTGCGCGACGTTCCTGCCTCCGAAGGGGTTCCCCACCACGCAGTACGACATGGTCGTTGCAGAAGACCTAGACCTCCACAAATTCGACATCCTCTCCCAGCGCGGACTGGCCAAGATCAAAGACGCATTGGACCTCATCGCCGAAACCGATCCCGGGGCCAACATTGACATCCACGACATGAAGCGGTTCAAGGCAGACGCCCGCGTGCAGCACCTCTTGCGCGAAGCCGAAGCCATTGGATGTTTCTATGTGGAGTCGCCGGCCATGCGGATGCTCATGCGCAAGCTGCGGGTCGACGACTACCTCGGCCTGGTCGCCGCCAGCTCCGTCATCAGGCCCGGCGTAGCGCGCAGCGGGATGATGCGGGCCTACATCGAGCGTCACCGCTTCCCGGAGCGCAGGGGTGACGCCCATCCGGTCTTGCTGGAAATCATGCCAGAGACCTACGGCGTCATGGTCTACCAAGAAGACGTCATCAAGGTCGCCCACCAGTTTGCAGGGCTCGACCTCGGTGAAGCCGATGTGCTCAGGCGCGGAATGTCGGGGAAGTTCAGGTCCCGTGAAGAGTTCCAGAAAGCCCGCCAAGCCTTCTTTGACAAAGCGCGCTCCAAGGGCCATGCTGATGACATGGTCGCAGAGGTGTGGCGTCAAATTGAAAGCTTCGCCGGGTACGCTTTTGCCAAAGGCCACTCCGCCTCATTTGCCGTCGAGAGCTACCAGAGCCTTTTCATCAAAGCCTATTGGCCGCTCGAGTACATGACCGCCTGCATCAACAATTTTGGAGGCTTCTACCGCACAGAGTTCTACGTCCATGAGGCCCGGCTCCTCGGTGGCAGCATCGCAGCTCCCTGCGTCAATACCGGGGGATACACCGCGAAATACACCCCCGAAACCCGCACCATCACTTTGGGATTCAACCTTGTCAAAGGGGTCGAAGGTGCCACGGCTGCCCTGATAGAAAAAGAACGGAAGACCCATGGACCGTACCGCAACCTCGAAGACTTTGTACGGCGCACCGGGACCTCGCTCGAACAACTGCTCACCGTCATCCGCATTGGAGGGCTCCGTTGGACAGGACGCTCCAAACAGCAACTCCAATGGGAAGCCCATTTCCTACTTGGCCACCTGCCCAAGCGTACACCCACCGCAGACCTCTTCATGGGCACCGACCTCACCACCAGCCAAGCCAGCCTGCGCCACCTTCCCTCCCTTGCCGGCGGCACCGCAGAAGATGCCTACGACGAAATCGAACTCCTTGGGTTTTCACTGTCGTCTCCATTCCAACTTCTCACCGATCAAGCAAACGCCTTGGCTGAGCGCGGCATTCCCTCACGGGCGCTGGCGGAGTTCATCGGACGCCACATCACCATAGCAGGCTACCTCGTCACAGTCAAAGAAACGTCCACGGTAAAAGGCGATCGCATGCTGTTCGGCTGCTTTGTAGACCGGGAAGGCCAATGGATTGACACCGTCCACTTCCCTCGCGTTGCCCAAGCCTTTCCTTTCCGTGGGCGCGGCGCCTATCTCATGCACGGGACTGTACAAGAGGAATTCGGGTGTATCAATGTGACGGTTGAGCGTATGGAGAAGCTCGACCTCAAGCCCGACCCGCGGTACGACGAAAGCACGCCGACCCGCGCCCGGCCCTCTGGCCGACAACACCGGCGCGTCCCACAGGCACGGCGCCTGCCCAACGCCTCCTAAACCACGTCAGCGGTCCAACGCCCAACGCACCCCGATGTACATGTTCCGCCCGAAAATGGGGGCATACACGATCGAGGCATCGAAAGACGGATTGTCGGCCGCCAGAGGCTGACCCAGACTTCCTCCCCCTGCGATTATGGGGTCCACTTGACGGTAGTTCGTCACATTCTCTACACCCGCATAGATCTGCCGGCCCTCTGCGAAATCCCGACTGATCTGAACGTTGCCCGTGACAAACGTGGGCGCCTCATCCGGGCGTTGGTTTTCATAGGTGTTCTGATCGGTCCAAGGCAACCGCTGCGGCCCCGTAACCTGAAAGGTGATGTCAGACCGCCACTGGCGCCCCTTACCGTCTGGCTTCGAGCCATAGGCAACGGTGGCAAAACCACGGTGCTGGGCCACAAAAGGGTCTTGTCGGTAACCCGAGAAGTCTCCATAATCCGATTGGGCATCCACCCATCGGTAAGCCAAGGTCACGTCCAAACGCTTGGACCAATCCCACCAGAATTCAGCCTGCATGCTCTCAGACTGGCTGTATCCCTGACGCACCGTCGCCTGACCTGGCGTATCCAAATCCACGAAAACACGGTTGGCAAAGGTCACCCGATACCCATCGAGACTCAAGCTCGCGTCGCGGTAACCCAGGCTGAATTTCGACAAGAAGTTCAGGCCCATATTCCAACTTTCCTCGGGGTCGAGGCCACGAAAACCGTCTGCCGCATTGGCATCGGGAAACGCCCATACACGGTTCGACGCCCAAACTCCAGCATACTCCGCAAAGGGCAGAGAAGTCCGCCATCCTCTTCCAGCAGCCAACTTCAATGTCACTGCATCACTGGCAGACCAGCGCGCATTCAAGCGCGGCGATACAAAAACACCAAAAGTGTCGTGAATGTCCGAGCGCAACCCGAGCACCATGTCCCAACGCTCCCTCTTCACATTCCACTCCGCAAAGACCCCTGTGACAAGCTCATTGCGTTCGATGCGGTCCGTCCCGACACCCAACACAGAGTCTGGGGCAGGAAAAGCTACACCCCGCTGCAAGGTCTCGCCATAGCGGTCTGCCTTTGCGGTCATGCCCCACACCAGCTCATCGCCTCTTCCCGTAGGGCGTTGGTACAACAAGTTGATCCGCGCAAAAGATTGATCGGCCACGTAACCACGGTTTGGACCGAACATCAATTCTTGATCATGCCGACCCACGGTCACCTGGCTGCCCAAACTGCGGCCTTCATCTCCAGGAAAAACGTAGCCGGTTTTCGCTGAGGCCACCAAGCGGTCCACCCGCTGGTTTGCCATCCACAATCCGGACAACCCTGAATCAAACATGGGCAATTGGCCCGCCTCCTTTTCCTGCGAAACGGCTGTCACTGCGTATTCTCCGCGAAGGCCTCGGTCTCCAACATATTTCCAGTCTGACCGCAACACAATGTCCTTGGAAAGGGCATTGTCCTGAAACCCGTCTTCGTTGCGGTCATTGATGCGGTCCGCCCACTCTCCATGGGTCAACAGCGCGGTACTCCATTTCCGAGAAACAGCATGTCGGGTGATTGTATTCAATTCCAAACGGCCCGCTCGGTTTCCAAAAGCATTCACGATGAGGCGCTCAGGTCCATCTGCATTGCGCAGGGCCACATTGATCTGGCCCGTCATACTCTCGTGTCCCAAGGTCACGGAGCCCGCTCCTTTTCCGATGTGAATCTGATCCACCCATTCACCGGGAATAAACTTCATGCCCTGAAGAATATTCAAACCACGCGCACCGGGCATGTTGTCGAACATGATTTGGGTGTACTTGCCATCCAATCCCAGCATTCGAATTTGCTTGGTACCGGTCACTGCGTCCGTAAAACTGGCGTCGACAGCTGCATTGGTTTCAAAGGCTTCAGAGAGGTTGCAACAGGCGGCACGACACAACTCGTTTCGGCCAAGGGTTTGAACCACCAATGGGTCCAACAGACTTACCGATGTCGAAGGGCCATTGGCCACAACTTCGGCATCGTTCAATTGAAACCCCTCCCCCAATGGAATCTCGACAAACTCCTGCCCGATAAAGGGCATCTCGGTGGTGCTCATGCCGATGAAACTGGCCACCAACGTATCTCCCACCTCACCTTCAAGTTTGAAAAACCCAAAGGCATCTGTAGCGGTTCCTTGGCCCGATCCCTTCCAAACGACGTAAGCGCCAGGAAGCGGCTGCCAGTTCTCCTCTTCTCGGTTAGCCTCAGGGGCATGGTCGTGACCCGAATGGTCCACCTCCTCTTTGGAGTACACTTTACCCCTGACGGTCACGGACTTCTGAGCCGCTAAAAGAGCAGGTGCAGCCATCAACAACAAGACGCCCAGCACCTTTAAAAGAGACCGGCCGCTGCGCTCCATCGCCTTCATGGCACACGGTCGTCTTTGTGGTCGTGGTCGTGGTCGTGGTC
>DDCX01000022.1:0-2833 GCA_002336475.1 Flavobacteriales bacterium UBA1995
GAGGTGCTGGTGGAATCGCTGCGGCATTTTCATGCAGGCCCTGAGGAGCTGTTAAAGCGCTTCCACCACGTCAATCCAGAGGTGTTGGCCCCTTATGCAGACAAACCGCCGGGTGTGCTGCTCTCCTGTGGACATTTTGGGAATTGGGAACGCTTTGCTGTGACGGCGGGGGCAGCATTGCCTTTGCCCGTGATGGGGGTCTATAAACCGTTGTCCAATACGTTCTACGACGACCTGATTTTGCGCACCCGTGGAAAGCTCGGTACTGAACTCGTACCGATGAAGCGTGTATCGGCGTGGATGGTGGAGGAGACGGGGCGTGCTAAGGCCGCGACGTTGGCTGTCGACCAGCGTCCCCTTGACCCCAAAAAGGCATGGTGGATGGAGTGGATGGGACAGGAGACGGCCATGCACTTTGGGTTGGAAGCCTTTGCCCGCAAGTTTGACATGCCGGTGGTGTTCTTTGGGGTGCGCAAGGCCAAGGGCAAGCCACGGGGGTTTTGGGAAGTGCACTACGAATTGATCACAGATGTCCCCACAGAATGGCCCAAAGGCGCGCTGCTCAAAGCGACCTATGACCGCATCGAATCCCAATTGAGAGAAGACCCCGCCCATTGGCTCTGGTCGCACACCCGTTGGAAGCACAGCCGCCCAAAGGGCATTCCTTTGAACGTGGTGGAAGTGCCTGAGAACAGCCCAGTTGAAGCCTCATGAGCGTGATGCACACACCGGAAGCGCCGTTGGCCGAGCGCATGCGTCCCAAGTCCCTCGAGGACTATGTGGGACAAACGCACCTGATTGGAGCAGACGCCACCTTGCGCCGTGCTCTTGAGGCGGGCCAGTTGCCCTCTATGATCCTCTGGGGCCCTCCCGGGGTGGGCAAGACCACCCTCGCCCGCCTCATGGCCGAGGCCACGGGCCGCCCCTTTCACCAGCTCAGTGCCATTCGAAGTGGGGTCAAGGACGTCCGCGAAGTCATCGATAGCGCCGAACGTCAGGGGATGTTCAGCACCCGGGCGGTGCTGTTCATCGATGAGATTCACCGCTTCTCCAAGGCCCAACAGGACAGCCTGCTTGGCGCTGTGGAACGCGGATCGGTCACCCTCATTGGGGCGACCACAGAAAACCCCAGTTTCGAGGTCATCCCCGCCTTGCTTTCCCGCAGCCAAGTCTATGTGCTCGAGGCTTTTGGAAGGGAGGAGCTCGAAGCCTTGGTGCACCGGGCGTTGGCTGAGGACACCTGGCTGCAGGAGCAGCGCGTGGAAGTTGGAGAGTGGGATGCCTTGCTCAGGTCCAGCGGCGGTGATGGGCGCCGTCTGCTCAATGTCCTCGAGTTGGTCGCGGCGGGCGCCGCGGCAGAACGCCCAGCAGATTCTGAAGGGGGCATCACCTTGGACGACGCGCTGGTATCCCGGTTCGTTCAGGCCAACCTCAGCCGCTACGACAAGACGGGTGACACCCATTACGACATTGCGTCTGCCCTCATCAAGTCCATCCGCAGCAGCGATCCCGATGGTGCGGTCTACTGGCTCGCCCGCATGATCGAGGGCGGGGAGGACCCCAAATTCATTGCCCGTCGCCTGCTCATCAGCGCCAGTGAGGACATCGGCCACGCCAATCCGACCGCCCTTGTGCTCGCCAACGCGACTTTTGATGCGGTCGAACGGCTCGGCTATCCCGAATGCCGCATCCCCTTGTCCCAGTGCGCCACCTATTTGGCCTCCAGTCCGAAGTCCAATAGTGCATACGCGGCCATTGGCTTGGCCCAGCGGGCGGTCCAGTCCCAAGGAGACCTTCCGGTGCCCATGCACCTGCGCAATGCCCCGACCAAATTGATGAAGGAGTTGGGCCATGGCAGCGGCTACCAATACGACCACGACCATGGTGGCTTCAGTGGCCAAGAGTGTTTGCCAGAAGCACTGATCGGCCAGCGCTTTTTTAAGCCAGGAAACTCCCCGAGAGAGCGCAGCATTGCAGAATTCCTGCGCAGCCTGTGGGGCGAACGAAAGGGCTGATTCAGAAGTATTTGCAGGCAGCGAATCTTCCTTGGACCAAGGAAAGTCTGCACAGGATTGTAACCATCTTATACAGCGTGCGTATCTTTGCCGACCGCCATCGGAAACGGTGTGCAAGCCGATATAGCTCAGCTGGTAGAGCAACGCATTCGTAATGCGTAGGTCAGCGGTTCAAGTCCGCTTATCGGCTCCAAAAAGCCCCTCCCTCGAGGGGCTTTTTTCATGCTCCATCCCAAGCAAAAGGGCACGCCTTCACATGGCCCAAGGCTCAAGTGATAAGGTGTCAGTATTGGCGCCGTTTGTGTTTGCGTTTGAAGAGGTTGCCCACCTTGTTGGCCGCTCGCTTGGTCCATGGGATGGGGCGTCCTGATTTGAACAACCCCCGGTACCAACTGTCGGGGCCGCCGCCCCGCCTCATCCGCTTGGCAGCGCGACGCTGTGCCCGCCAGCGTTTGCGCGTGGAGCGGTCTTGGGCCTTCCAGTGGGTTTTCCTTCCATTGCGGAAGGCTTGGTCCTGCTCTTTCTGACGCTCTTTCTGGAGCTTCATCTGCACCTTTCGCTGGTATTTAGCGCTTTGTGTGCGGTCCCGCTGCGCATGACAACCGGAGGTTACTGCCAAAAGCAAGCCCATCAACAAACCCCAACGCAATGACCACGTGCGCAGCATCGGATCAACGTGATTCTACGACAAACCTGGCCCACGCGGTGGGGACGCGGGATTCATCTTCTTCGGGCACCCCATAGAGGGTGAGGATGTAGGTCCCCGCTTCCAGCATATCTGTGGGCAGGGTGAGGGTGGTGAGGGGCGCTTTTTCCCG
>DDCX01000022.1:2944-8051 GCA_002336475.1 Flavobacteriales bacterium UBA1995
TTTCCCCCCAGGGCCAAGTGGGCTTGCCACATGTCGGGTATGCCGTATCCATAGAGCGTGTCAGGTGCGCCAACCTGGTGGGCCGATTCAATCAAAGCCCGCCTGATTTCCCAGGCGGCACGGTCGGGGTGGGCGCTCCAGAGGCTTGTCGCCGCGCCACACAGTATGGGAGAAGAAAAAGAGGTTCCATTGCCTTGTCTGATGCCGCCATCAGGGTGGATGTATGCCGCGTCTTGGCCTGCGGCGCAGAGGTCGGGTTTGATGCGGCCATCGGCGCTGGGGCCATAACTGCTAAAGGAGGCATGCTGCCCTGATGGGTTGACAGCACCGACGGCAATGACACTGTCTCCGTCGGCGGGAGCGGTGATTTTTTGCCACGGGCTGTTGCCACTGTTTCCGGCGGAATTGAACACCAGCATGCCCCTTGTAGCGGCGATGTCGGATGCCTGCGTGATGGGAAAGGTATTCCCGTCTAGGTCGTTGGGATCATGGTTCTCAGAACCGCTGTCGAAAAGGGAGTAGCCGAGTGAGGTGTTGAGGATGTCGCACCCCATGCTGTCCGCGCGTTCTGCAGCGGCGATCCAGTGGTACTCCTCCACAAGGTGCTCCCAGCCTACATCCTCTGTGCGGAACAGCACGTAAGTGGCGTCCGGAGCTGTGCCCAGGTAGCGCTCTTCGCCCGGGCCATCAAGGAATCCGACCATGGTAGACAACACCATGGCTCCATGGTAATGCTCCTCATAAATCCAAGGTGAAATGCCGCCGCCATTGGGGAAGTTTCCGCCGATTTGGAGGCGTCCTGCACTCCGGGCCCTTTCAAAGGCGGGGTTGGTGTCGACCCGGTCGAATCCACTGTCCAACACACCGACCATCATCCCCGCTCCCCTGTGACCCAATCCGTGAATCAGGTCCACTTTTAACTGGCGCACTTGGAGCCACGCATCCCCGTAGGGTGCGGGCCCACTTTCGAACAGGGCCGCATGCCCCACGCGGTTTTTGCGCACGGCTGCTGGAGGGCCCACATCGCGGTACCACGTTGCGCGCTTGACTTCTGAGACGCCATCCAGTTGGGCGATGTTGTCGAGAACGTCTGCGATTCCTGCTGAGTCGAGCAGGGCAGTATCCAGTTGAATCACGATGCCATTGAACCATTTGCTGCGGTGCAACAATGCAAGGGAAGGGCCTTGTTCCGTGGCGCCAGCGGCGAGCACTTCGGCAATCCGGTGGGGCGGCACCGGTAAGTCCAGTGAGTCCAAGCCGATGCCTTGTCTTTCCCTGCGCTCCAGTGCCCGCGGTGAAAGCAACAGTGCGCCCGCCGAGGGGCTGTTGAGGTCGACACCGCATCCGACTTTGTCAGAGAATCCAACCCAGTGGTGCAGCGGCGCAACTTGGGCACAGACGGCCCCCATGAATCCTATGAAGGCAGTGAGAACGGCCTTGCGGATCAAGCAGGGAAAGGGGGGGTGGGTCATTCTTCGGTTCCGGTCAATTTGCCCAGGGTCCACCGCTCGGTGCGGATGTGGTCACCCTGTTCGTCAAAATAGCGCCACGTGCCGTCTTTCACGCCGGCTGTGTATTCGCCCATTTCTTTCATGGGCTGGTTGCGCAGTTCTTGTCGCATCGGAGATTCACCTCCTGCTCGCCCCGCCCCTTGAGTGGGAGGTCCCCCTCTAACGCCCCCCTCTTCGGCCGGGACCATCTGCCATTCTCCCAAGTCGTGCCAAGCCGTAAAAGGCCCATCGAGGTTGCCATGGGCATAACGGCCCATCCATTCTGGACGGCCACTCGGATAAGTGGCCTCGAATTCACCATTCTGGGGCCGCTCCGTGGTCACTTTTCCTTCCACATAAGTCAGAATGGATCGGGTTTTTCCATCGGCGTTGTACAAGGACCATTCTCCGGAGGGCAAGCCATTGTCATACTGCCCTCTGCTCAGAGGGACTCCGTTGTCTTGCATGACCACAGCCTCTCCATGACGCTCGCCTTCCCTCCACAGTTCTTCGGTCCTGGACGCGCCTTCTCGGTTGAATGAGGCCCACTTGCCCGACTTCTTTCCTGCGCGATAATGCCCCTGTTCGAGGACATTGCCATTGGGGTGAAAGGCCTGATACATGCCGTCCAAAACATCCGATTGGTAGTGCTCACTGATCCGCACTCGGCCCTGCTTGTCCAAGGCTTCCCAGGGGCCCGTTTTGTGCTGTGTCCATGCTCCATCCACCTGCACGGTGCGGTATTGGCCCCGGTGGGAAGGGGTGCCATCCTCCCTGTACAAGGTGGCCTTGGCCATGTCGCTGCCCTCCAGGTGGTCTACTTCACTGAGTACACGACCGTTTTCTCGGAAGAAGGTGAAGTGGCCTGATGGCTTTCCGTTGGTAAATGAGCCGCTGTAGTAAAGCTGACCATCGGGATAAACCCTGATCCAACGCCCTTGCTTGAGACCACGGGCATCGGTCACATTGAAGTCGGACCCTGGCTGGCCATTGGGCCAGTTGGAGGTGTCGGTGTCTGGCTGGGCTGAAAGGGCCAAGGGAAGCACCAAAAACAGGGCGGCAGCGAGGGGGAAAGTCAAAACTCGAATCACAGGACCAAATTGGGAACGAACGGTCCATGTTCTGCAGTATTTGCTCCCTTACTTTTGCAAACCGATTCACCAACCCAATTCACCACCCCATGATCCAACGTACCAAGGTCACTGTAGTAGGTGCAGGCAATGTGGGCGCGACCTGCGCCGATGTGCTCGCCACCCGTGAAGTCTGCAACGAGGTCGTCCTCCTCGACATCAAAGAAGGATTTGCCGAGGGCAAGGCCCTCGATATCTGGGAGACCAGCCCGGTCAACAGCTACGACACCCGCACGGTGGGCTCGACCAACGACTACAGCAAGACGGCAGGATCTGATGTCGTCGTGATCACCAGTGGCCTGCCGCGCAAGCCGGGGATGAGCCGCGACGATTTGATCGCGACCAATGCGGGGATTGTCAAGAGTGTGACGGAGCAGATTTTGCCCCACAGCCCTGAAGCCATCATTGTGATTGTATCCAATCCCTTGGATGTCATGACCTACCAGGCATGGAAGACGGCGGGATTGCCCGACCACCGCGTGGTGGGCATGGCCGGTGTGCTCGATACCGCCCGGTACCGCGCTTTCCTTGCAGAAGCGTTGAATGTGAGCCCTAAGGACATCCAAGCTGTGCTCATGGGAGGACACGGGGATACCATGGTTCCGCTTCCCCGTTACACCACCGTCAGCGGCATTCCTGTGACCGAAATGATCGATGCAGATGCCCTCGAGGCCATCGTTCAGCGCACCAAGAAAGGGGGAGGAGAAATCGTCCAGCTTTTGGGAACCTCAGCTTGGTACGCTCCAGGTGCCGCTGCTGCTCAGATGGTAGAAGCCATCGTGAAAGACCAGAAGCGCATTTTCCCTTGTTGCGCGCGCTTGACGGGCCAATATGGCCTCAGCGACATGTACCTGGGTGTTCCGGTAAAGCTGGGCGCCAAGGGGGTCGAAGAAATCATCGAACTCGAGCTCAACGGCGACGAGATGGCCTTGCTGCACGAGAGCGCCAAGGCGGTCAAGGAAGTCGCGGACTTGCTCGATGGGATGGGCGTTTAAGCCTTTTCTAAATCAAGGGTCAATGATGACCAGCCGGCGGGCGCTTTTTCCATAGGAGAGGGCGCCCGTTGGGTTGTACCCCCTTTCTTCGGGAAGAACCAAATAGGTGCCGGCACTCCATTCGACGGGCCAAACGACCGCACCACTTTGTGCTTCGAGGCGACCCATTTCACGCCCGGTCAAATCCAACACCACAACAGCGGGAGACGGCACCTTGAGCTGTCCGCCCCTTTGAAGGGGGTTGGGGTAAGGCTTCCATGTCTCCACGGGAGCGTCAAGTGCATCCACGCCGTCGATGACGTCGGGACTGGTGCAGCCCAACAGCGCAGGTTCAGAGGCAGCGCCATTCCATAGAGTCAGACCTCCGTCTCGGACCCCGACCACCAGGTCATGGGTGCCATCGGCGTCGAGGTCGGCCAGGGCTGGTGCGGCGAATTCACCTTCGTAAAGGCCCAACCATTGATCGGTGACCTCCGTCCACGCGGCTTCGGGTTCTTCCATCGGGTCACCGGGGACATCATACAGTTGCAGCCGCCCCAATTCGTTGCCAACCAGCAAAGTAAGTCCAGAGTCAGTGGGCCAAACGACAGGTACAGAAAACCCATTGATGCCGAGCAAGTTGTCGGCCAAGACTGCACCAGCGGAGGCGGTCGTCAGGGCGTAACTGGGTGCGGCAGCATTGCCGGTGTTCTCAAAGAGGTTGAGGTTGCCGTTTTTTTCTCCGACGAGCAAGTCAAGGTCTCCATCTCCGTCCAAATCAAAGAGGCATGGCGTCGCAAACTGTCCGACATCGATCACGGTTCCAGCAGCGTCGGGCATGGCGGCTTCTGCCAGCGTCAACGCCATGTCTTCGCCGGGATTCGCGGTGTTCTCCCAACGGTGAAGGTTGCCCAATTCATCCCCCAAGATGAGGTCGTCATCGCCGTCGCCATCCAGGTCGCCAAACGCCAGGGCCACACTTTCTACCCCAAAGTCAGGAAGAGAGAGCCAGTTGGTATCGAGTTGTTCGAACGCGGGCGCGGCAGGGGTGCCCACGTTTCTGAACCGAGCGAGAAGGGCAGGGGTCTCACCCGGGCCCAGGTAGCGTTCCTTGTTGGCCACCACCATGTCCATGTCGCCATCTTGATCAAAGTCAGTAAAAGCGGGATAAGCCCCCCTTCCCAAGTCGATCATGCCCTCCTGAAGAAACGCCTTGGTGTCGAGCGTCCATTCAGGGGCCGACTCGGATCCTGCGTTGCGGTAGAACCAGCTCCCAAAACGACCGTCGATTTCGAAGGTGGCATTGGGGGCAATGATCAGGTCGCGCACCCCATCCTGGTCCACGTCCAAATGGTAGGCAGCAGGAAAACGTTGAACGTCGAGGGTGTCCTCATTGCCCAGGTCTGCCGGCCAATGTGTTGTGGTGGTCGTGGTGCTGTCCTGACCATCCACGGCATCGGTCATGTAACACGCCACAAATTGGTTGTATGAGACATCCCCGAGGAGCAAATCC